>CP133960.1:0-315406 GCA_036251875.1 Orbaceae bacterium lpD02
CGGCTCCTGATATTGCTGGCGAAGATATGGCAAATCCATCATCACTGTTATTGTCAGGTGTAATGCTATTTGATTATTTAGGCTGGATCGAGGTCGGTCAACTCATTACGTCTGCGATGGAAACTTTATTCCTACAAGGGCAAGCAACCGTTGATTTAGCTCGTTTTATGGCAAATGGTAATATTCTTACGACGAGTCAGTTTACCCAAGCAGTGATTAATCATTTATAAGTTTTATTAAAGAATAATCAAGATGAGGTCTAATCTTTATCCTTTTTTACCTCACGCATATATAAGCTAGTTTATGGAAGGTGGTCTTTATGAAAGATAAGTTTATGATTTATAAATTGTCAGAAACCGTAAAATCAACGTGTAAAATAGATAATGAATTATTCGAAAAATTTAACGTTAAACGCGGATTGCGTAATGCTGATCATACTGGTGTTTTAGTTGGTTTAACTAATATTGGTGATGTTGTTGGCTATAACCGTTTAGATGATGGTTCACTTAAGCCGATTGCAGGTAAATTATTGTATCGCGGTATTGATATTGATGACTTAGTTCATAGTAATCAACAAGAAAAACGAACTGGTTTTGAAGAAGCCATCTATTTACTTTTATCTGGCAGTTTACCAGACAAAGAAGAATTAGACCTTTTTTCGCATATGCTATGTGATTCAATGGCATTAGAAAAGCAGACTAAAATTGCGATTATTGATCTGGAAGGTCACGATATTATGAATATTTTGGCAAGAACTGTGCTAGAAATGTATAATTATGATGCGTCCCCTGATGATACCTCACGCGATAATTTAATGCGCCAGTCAATTGATCTGATCGCTAAATTTCCGGCGATTATTGCCTATTCATATAATATTTTACGTCATAGTGCTAAAGGCCAATCTTTGCATATTCGTCATCCTAATGAAGGTTGTTCGATCGCAGAAAATTTTCTATATATGATAAAAGGAACAAAAGGCTACACTGAGCTTGATGTTAGAGTACTGGACTTAGCAATGATTTTACATGCTGAGCATGGCGGTGGTAACAACTCAACGTTTACAGTAAGAGTAACGAGCTCTACAGGTACCGATACGTATTCTTCTATTGCGGCAGGCATAGGTTCATTAAAGGGCCCGCTACATGGTGGAGCTAATTTGCAAGTTGGTAAAATGATCGCTCATTTGAAAGAGGTGATTACAAATTGGACTGATGAACAACAAATTGATCAATATTTAAATAAAATTCTTAACAAAGAAGTGTATGACCAAAAAGGGTTAATTTATGGTATCGGTCACGCAGTGTATACAATTTCAGATCCGCGAGCGGTGTTGTTAAAAGAGATGGCAAAAGAACTTGCCAGAGAAAAAGGTCGAGAAGCTGAGTTTGCGTTTATGAATTTACTCGAAGAGCGTGCGATTTATGCTATTACTCACCGTAAAAATGCAAAGACTAAAAAGCTGGTTTGCGCTAATGTTGATTTCTATTCTGGTTTTGTTTATGACATGATTGGCTTACCAAAAGAAGTCTACACACCATTATTTGCGATGTCACGTATTGTTGGTTGGTGTGCTCACCGTATTGAAGAGCTAAATTTTGATGATCGCCGTATCATTCGCCCAGCTTATAAAAATATTAGTGAAAAGGTCGAATTTATCCCACTAGCACAGCGTTAATATTTATGTCAGTCAAACAAGGCATGCTAACATGCCTTCATTTTTATGCTGTTTTAATTGGTAGATCACTATCTCAAGTAAGAAGATGATTTTTACACAGCTAAAATTTACTCACTGTTACCAACCGCTTTATTTGCAGGTCAAATAAATATGACAAGCCCCCAATTTCATGTATAATTAACCCGTTTTACTATAGATCATTGTTTTCATGTTTCGTACGGCTAATGAGAGCTTTATTAGCAAGGCTGTTTTTATTGTTTCTCTCCATCTATCTTATTATGTGAATAGAACGCATTTAATAAATCTGTCATTAGTCGTAACAATGAAGGTGATCTAATCATTTATTATTTTCAATGAGGAAATCAAATTGTTTAATCCAACTATACAAGAATTTAAATATGGTCGCCATACCGTTAAATTAGAAACGGGTGTTATTGCGCGCCAAGCAACGGCTGCTGTAATGGTAAATATGGACGATACGGCTGTATTTGTTACAGTTGTTGCTAAGCCAAAGGCGAAAGAAGGACAAGATTTTTTCCCTTTAACGGTTAACTACCAAGAAAGAACCTATGCAGCCGGCCGTATTCCAGGCAGTTTTTTTCGACGTGAAGGTCGTCCAAGTGAAGGCGAAACACTAATTGCACGTTTAATCGATCGTCCATTGCGACCATTGTTCCCAGAAGGATTTGTTAATGAGATCCAAATTATTGCAACCGTTGTTTCTGTTAACCCACAAGTTAGCCCTGATTTAGTTGCAATGATTGGTGCATCTGCAGCGTTATCTTTATCTGGTGTACCTTTCCATGGACCAATCGGTGCCGCGCGTGTTGGTTTCATTGATGGTGAGTTTGTATTAAACCCATTAGTTACTGAATTACCAAATAGCCGTTTAGATCTTGTCGTTGCAGGTACTAATAGCGCGGTATTAATGGTTGAATCAGAAGCTGATTTATTAACTGAAGAACAAATGCTTGCAGCGGTAGTATTTGGTCATGATGCGCAGCAAGTTGTTATCGATAATATTAATGAATTAGTCGCTAAAGCCGGTCACGCTAAATGGGATTGGACTCCGCCAGCTAAAAATGAAGCATTATATAATGCAGTTAGCGAAATTGCTAAAGCGCGCATTGGTGAAGCTTATCGTATTATTGAAAAACAAGCTCGTTATGCTCAAATTGATGCAATTAAAGACGATGTTTTAGCGACATTAAAAGCACAAAACGAAGAGTTAGACGACACGACTATTCTTAACATTGTAACTGAAATTGAAAGTCAAACCGTACGTCAACGTGTTATTGCTGGTGAGCCTCGAATCGATGGCCGTGAGAAAGACACTATTCGTGCACTTGATATTCGAACTAATGTTTTACCAAGAGCACACGGTAGTGCGCTATTTACTCGAGGTGAAACCCAAGCGCTGGTTGTTGCGACATTAGGTACCGAGCGTGACGCACAAATTATTGATGAATTAACGGGAGAGAAAACGGATAAATTCCTTTTCCATTATAACTTTCCTCCATATTCAGTCGGTGAGACCGGTATGGTTGGCTCACCCAAAAGGCGTGAAATTGGTCATGGCCGTTTAGCTAAACGTGGTGTTGCCGCGGTAATGCCTAAAAATGGTGAATTTCCTTACACAGTACGTGTTGTTTCTGAAATTACGGAATCAAACGGTTCGTCATCAATGGCATCAGTTTGTGGTGCATCACTTGCATTAATGGATGCTGGTGTACCAATTAAATCATCGGTTGCAGGTATCGCAATGGGTCTGGTTAAAGAAGGTGATGACTTTGTTGTTTTATCTGATATTTTAGGTGACGAAGACCACTTGGGTGATATGGATTTTAAAGTTGCCGGTACTCGTGAGGGAGTAAGTGCGCTGCAAATGGATATCAAGATCGAAGGGATCACTAAAGAGATTATGCAAGTTGCATTAAATCAGGCAAAAGGTGCTCGTTTACATATTTTAGGTGTGATGGAACAAGCAATTAATTGTCCGCGTAGTGAGATTTCTGAATTTGCTCCGCGTATCTATACCATGAAAATTAATCCAGAAAAAATTCGTGATATCATTGGTAAAGGCGGTTCAACTATTCGTGCGTTAACTGAAGAAACAGGTACAACAATTGAAATCGAAGATGATGGTACAGTTAAAATTGCCGCATCTGATGGTGATAAAGCTCAGGCTGCAATTAAGCGCATTAATGATCTAACCGCTGAAGTTGAAGTTGGTCATATTTATGCCGGTAAAGTAGTTCGTATCGTTGATTTTGGCGCATTTGTTTCAATTATCGGTGGTAAAGAGGGCTTGGTTCATGTATCACAAATCGCTGAGCATCGAGTAGAGAAAGTAACAGATGAATTGAGCGCAGGGCAAGAGGTTCAAGTTAAAGTGCTCGAAATCGATCGTCAAGGACGTATTCGTTTAAGTATCAAAGATGCGATTGCAAATGAGCAATCTGTAGACAATACCGCAGAGTAACATATGTTAATCTGTAAGTAGCAGGGGTTTTTAATGAAAAAATATAACTTGAGGGCAATATGCTTGTCATTATTGACTGTTTTGTTATCAAGTTATATTTCAGGATGTAGTACTAAAACGCCACTGCTCGCGGTACCTTTACAGGTATCTTATGATGATGAAATAAAATTAGCGCAGATAAGCCAGCAATTATATAACAAAAATCTTAGTGATAAGGCCAGAATGAAATTACTTTTTCAACGGGGCTCTTTATATGACTCACTAGGTTTTAGAGCATTCGCTCAGACTGATTTTAATCAGTTGTTAAGCTACAATGTTGCCATTCCTGACGTGTATAATTACTTGGCCATTAATGCTATGCATGATGCTGATTATGATACCGCATTTATAGCATTAAATTCGGCTCTAGAATTAGAGCCGGACTATCAGTTTGCTTATATTAACCGAGCGATAGGATTATATCGTAACGAACGATATGAAGCTGCACTAGTTGATGCGTTGAAATTTTATCATTATGCGCCGAATGATCCAATGAGAATACTTTGGCTTTATTTAGTAGAGGAGAAACTAGATAAAGCCAAAGCTACTGATGAGATCATTAGGCGGTATAATGAAATGACAGATAAAACTGTTTGGGGAAGTGATATTATTGCGTTTTACCTTGGTAAAATTAGCGAGGATCGCTTGATGATTAATCTACAGCAGGGAGTTGAAACTAACAGCGAGTTAGCTCAGCGTCTTTGCGAAACCTACTTTTACTTAGGTAAATATTATCAAAGTAAAGGTGATAATAAACGTGCCGAAATGTTATTTAAGTATTCATTAGCTAACAATGTCTATAATTATTTAGAACATCAGCAGGCGCTTTTCGAAATAACTCAACTTAATCAAAAGTAAGTTGTATTGGGTCATGCCAGTTTAGATGTGAATATAAGTAGTTATAGCAGCGTTCTTTATTTAACCATTTAATGATTATTAAATGTTTTGTTATTTTTGGGTGGGTTGTAATATTCATTGCGTGGACTGGCATTATAAATGTTTTTAACAACTGTATCAAAGCAGTTATAAGCGAGTTTACATGACAAAAGAAATCTCTTTTATTGACCTTGGCTTGTCTGAGGAAATCCTTAATGCATTAAATGATCTTGGCTTTGCCAAGCCTTCGCCAATTCAAGCAGAGTGTATTCCATTACTATTAAATGGACACGATGTGTTAGGAATGGCACAAACAGGTAGTGGAAAAACCGCTGCATTTTCAATTCCCTTTCTAATGAAGTTAGATGCTAATTTAAAGGCTCCACAAGTATTAGTTTTAGCGCCAACACGAGAACTTGCAATACAAGTTGCAGATGCGTGTAGTGAATATGCTAAACATATGAAAGGCGTAAAGGTTCTCGCTCTATATGGTGGACAACGTTACGATGTGCAGTTACGGGCCTTAAAACAAGGGCCACAAATTGTTGTTGGTACACCAGGTCGTTTACTTGACCACTTAAATCGAAAAACATTAGATTTATCGAATTTGAAAGGTTTGGTACTTGACGAAGCTGATGAAATGTTACGCATGGGCTTCATTGATGATGTCGAAAGCATCATGGCTGCAATCCCCGATGAGCACCAGACAGCACTATTTTCTGCGACAATGCCAGCGCCAATCCGTCGAATTACTAAACGATTTATGCAAGATCCGAAAGAGATCCAAATTAAATCGACTAACCAAACGGCGCCTGATATTGAACAAAGCTATTGGTTGGTTCATGGTTTACGCAAAAATGAAGCATTAGTTCGTTTTTTAGAAGCAGAAGATTTCGACGCTGCAATTATTTTTGTTAGAACTAAGTCAGCAACGCTAGATGTAGCAGATGTACTCGAACAGCATGGTTATAATGCAGCAGCACTTAATGGTGATATGACTCAACAATTACGTGAGCAAACGCTTGATCGTTTACGTAATGGTCGTTTAGATATTTTAATTGCTACAGATGTTGCAGCTCGTGGCTTAGATGTTGAACGTATCAGTTTAGTTATTAACTACGATATTACCTTAGATTCTGAGTCTTATGTGCATCGTATTGGTCGTACAGGGCGAGCTGGTCGCGCAGGACGGGCACTGTTATTTGTTGATAATCGCGAGCGTCGTTTATTAAAAAATATTGAGCAAACAATCAAAAAATCGATCCCTGAAGTTAAGTTACCATTGAAAGAATCACTAGAAGCACGCCGATTAACTAAATTTGCTGATAAAGTAGCTAAAGAAGTTGGCAGTAATGATTTAAATAATTATCGTAGCCTTTTACCTAAATTACTACAAGATGATCAAACCGATATGGAAACATTAGCCGCCGCGCTATTAAAATTAGCTCAAGGCGAGCGACCATTAATTTTACCACCGGATCCGGTATTCAAGCCTGCACGTAATGAACGCGATAGGCCTGAACGTGGTGAGCGTAATAGCGATCGTCGTTTGAAAGGTGACAACCGTGAAGCGCCAAAACGTCGCGAGCGTCGTGATGTGGGTGATATGGATCTTTATCGGATTGAAGTCGGTAAAGAAAATGGCGTTGATGTACGTAATATTGTTGGTGCAATAGCAAATGAAGGCGATATTAGTAGTCGTTATATCGGTAATATTAAATTGTATGAAAAATATTCGACAGTTGAATTGCCAAAAGATATGCCTCGCGATTTATTAAAGCATTTTGAAAGCGTTCGGGTAATGAACGTACCAATGAATATGCGATTGGTGACTGATGGTAATAAACCAGCCCCAAGACGGAGTCGTAGTAAAGATGATTCTTTTGGTGATGAGCCTAAACGCCGTAGTCGTTCTGGTTCGAGCAATAAAGAAGGTTCTAAAGATGGATCATCAAAGCGACGCGCACCAAGAAAATCGGTATCTTTTTAGCCGTTAGCTAATTTTAAGAAAAAAGCCGAATCGATTTGATTCGGCTTTTTTATGATTAACGCAACATAAGAGGCATATCGTTATACCTTATACGATGCTGTTATTTTACTAATAGTTTATTCATACGTTGAATAAATTGGCTTGGATCAACTAATGAACCTTTTTCAGCGAGCAAAGCTTGGTCCAGTAGTAATTCAACCCAGTCTTTAAACTCAAGATCGTCTGCGGTATTAGCAGCTTGTTTTACCAGCTGATGTTCTGGATTGATTTCAAAGGTGTATTTTACGTCTGGCGCTTTTTGCCCCGCAGCAGCAAATAGTTTTGCCATCTGAGTCGTCATTTCATCCGCAGCGGTTGTTACAATTGCAGGTGTGCTAGTTAAGCGATGAGTCAATTTAACTTCTTTTACTTTGTCGCCTAAAACAGCCTTAACGCGTTCAACAAATGGTTCTAGTTCTTTTTCGGCTTGTTTTTGCTCTTCTGTTTCTTGGTCGGCCAATTTTTCAATTGATTCATCTGATTTGCTCACCGATTGGAACGATTTACCTTCAAATTCCGTTAGGTTGCTCATCATCCATTCATCAATACGATCAGAAAGTAGTAAAACTTCAATGCCTTTTTTACGGAACAGTTCAAGGTGCGGGCTATTTTTAGCCGCATTATAGCTATCAGCTGTAATGTAATAGATTTTATCTTGATTTTCCTGCATGCGGCCAACATAGTCGTCAATAGAAATAGTTTGTGTATCACTATCTGTATGTGTTGAGGCAAAACGAAGCAATTTAGCAATAGATTCTTTATTGGCAAGATCTTCTCCGGTACCTTCCTTAAGCACTAAACCAAACTCGCCCCAGAATTGTAAATATTTTTCCTGATCGTCTTTAGCTAGTTTTTCTAACATTTGTAGGGCACGTTTGGTACACGCATTACGTAAGTTTTGCGTCACTTTACTATCTTGTAATATTTCACGTGACACGTTTAGTGGTAAGTCATTTGAATCAATTAAGCCTTTTACAAAACGTAAGTAATTTGGCATAAATTGCTCAGCATCATCCATAATAAAAACCCGTTGTACATAAAGTTTTAAACCATGTTTATGCTCGCGATTCCACATGTCCCAAGGTGCCTTAGCTGGAATATACAGTAGACTAGTATATTCTTGTTTCCCTTCTACTCGGTTATGGCTCCAACTTAGCGGATCAGCAAAATCATGAGATAAGTGTTTATAAAATTCTTTATACTCATCGTCGCTAATTTCGTTACGACTACGTGTCCAAAGCGCTTGAGCTTTATTAATTTTTTCCCATTTGGTCTCTTTACTTTCTTCATCAACACTTTGTACTTCAACAGGTAAAGAAATATGATCGGCATATTTGCTAACAACAGATCGTACACGCCAGTCATCTAAAAACTCTTTATCGTCTTGTTTTAAGTGTAACGTAATTTCAGTGCCACGCGTTTCTTTAGTGGTATCTGAAATTGTATATTCACCTTCGCCAGTTGATTCCCAAATAATGGCTTGATTAGATTTAGCCGTTGCAGCTCGAGTTTTAACCGTTACTTTATCCGCCACAATGAAAGAAGAGTAGAAACCGACACCAAATTGGCCAATCAATTGGCTATCTTTTGCTTGATCACTACCGATAGATTCTAAAAACGCTTTTGTTCCTGATTTTGCAATGGTACCAAGGTTATCAATAACCTCATCACGAGTCATACCAATACCGTTGTCGGCAATAGTTAATGTACCCGCTTCTTTATCGACCCATATTCGAACACCTAATTCACCATCACCAGCATATAAATCAGGATTTTCTAATGCTTTAAAGCGCAATTTATCAGCTGCATCTGATGCGTTTGAGATTAACTCTCTTAAAAAGATTTCTTTGTTAGAATAAAGAGAGTGAATCATTAAATGAAGAAGTTGTTTAACTTCTGATTGAAATCCACGAGTTTCAGTTCCTTGTTTACTCATCAAATAATACCTCAACGTTTACTAATTAAATGAATTAAAATATATATGTCTATATAGGAATAAAAAAATGGATTTCAAGTATCTTTGAGCAAGATAAAGAAAAAATGCCATATCAGCATGATATTTTAGTAGTTGTGCTACGGTATAAGTTAGTATGGTCTATTTTTAGATTGATTAACGCCAAGGTAGGGGGCTTTCTAAGATTGAGTGTAGATAGAATATAAATCAGCTATATTCTATCTATTGTTTTAGTTGATTATAAGAATGAACGATAAGGCAATTCTGGTTCATCAGTAAAAATATCGGCAAAGCCTCGGAAATGCTGATAGTGCATCTTATTTTTATCGGTAGGGTAGGTGTATTTTCCGCCGACTTGCCAGAAAAATGGTCTAAACCCATATTCTAAACGATCTTTTTTCATATTCCATAACACTTCTATCTCACGGGGATCGCTTTGAAAATTAGCCCAAATGTCGTGATGAAATGGGATCACAACTTGTGTATTAAGTGATTCAGCTGCGCGTAAAATATCGGCAGAAGTCATTTTGTCGGTGACTCCTCGCGGGTTTTCACCATAAGAAAGCAATGCGACATCAATTTTGTGATCATTGCCATGTTTTGCATAGTAGTTAGAATAATGGGAATCGCCAGAATGATAAAGTGAGCCACCAGTCGTTTCAAAAAGATAGTTAACTGCACGATCGTCCATACCGTCTAGGATCGATTTATCAGTTGAAGATACGCCTTTTGGTAAGGTAACTAATGACGTCCTGTCAAAAGAATCTAGCACTTTAATCTTTATATCGCCAATTTCAATTGTGTCCCCAACTTTGGCAATAATACAACGGTTAGCTGGAACTCCCCAACTTTGCCATAATTCAACACAAGCTTTAGGGCCAATAAACTTGACTTTTTCATCGCAGTTTTGGATAACCGCTGCAGCAACATTAACATCAATATGATCGGCATGATCATGAGTTGCCATAATGGCATCAACATCTTTAATTGCAAATGGATCTAAGACAAAAGGGCTGGTTCGTAAGTTCGGTTGTAAGGCTCTAACGCCACCCATACGCATCATTTGATGTTGCTTGTTCATTAAAGGATTAGCGTGCGTTTTTTTGCCCGTCCCGCACCAAAAGTCGACAGAAATATTGGTCTTGCCCGCTGATTTTAACCAGATCCCAGTACAACCTAACCACCACATACTAAATGTATTTTGTTTGACTTCTGTCGTTTCTATCTCTTCATTTAACCATGTTCCCCATTCAGGGAAAGTACTTAAAATCCATGACTCACGGGTAATTTCATTTATTTTACTCATTATCGTATCCCTTTTATTGATTATTAAACTAAGATAACTTCAACACCTTGCTCTTTTATGGCTGTAATAACATCTTTATTCGCTTGCTTGCCGGTAATCAAAATATCAATTTTAGTTGTCGGGCAAAATAGCATCCCTGAATCAACTTTGGTACTAATTTTAGAACTATCAACAACCACAACAAGTTTTTCAATTTTTTCTAAAATTTGTTGCTCTGAAACTGCAGTCAGTATTTCAGTTTTATATAACCCAGCAGGAGTAAGTGCTTTACCGCTGGTAAAAATCCATTTACCCGCATAAGAGCTACTCATATCAAGAATTGGATTGAGGATAATATTTTGTGTTTTATTATATAATCCCCCCATAATAATTACATTTTCATGGTCATTTTCGATTAGATAACTTGCAAGAGGGAAATAGTTGGTAATGATAGATAAGTTTTTACCACACAATTCTCTCCCTAATAAGAATGCCGTCGAGCCACAGTTAATCACGACACTTTCGCCATCATTACATATCTTCGCAGCACGTAAGGCGATTCTCGCTTTCTCATGGTAATTATCTGTGTTGGTAATGTCTAAGGGAGCCCAAATTGCTTTTTTTTCTTCAACTTTGACGATACCGTTACGCACTTTTTTGACTCTGCCATCTTGGTCTAGCTTAGTAATGTCTCGCCTTGCTGTCGCGGGTGAAATCGAAAAATAGTCAATAATTTCAGTGACTTTCACCATACCTTTAACTTTTACTAAAGCAATTATTTCATTATGCCGTGTAATTTCATTCATGATGATTCCTTCTATTTTAAATCACAAACAATCATCATGTGATTTTTTGTGATTTTAATTTTCATTTTTAATATTGTCAATAGACAGTATGTTAATTAATTTAATCTTTTGATTTATATTGAAATTTATTTAAATCCACACATAAGTTGTAATATTATATAGGGTTATAAATTAATAAATAAAGAAAAGTGATCCATGTCAAATAAATCATAAATAATCATTGAGTGATTTTTTATGATTAGTGCATACTGCGTAAATTAAAATTAGCTAAATAAAAATAAATGTCAACTTAGTCAGTTTACTAAATTGATTATCAATTGGATATTTTAATAACAACGTTGAGGGCATTATGGAAAGCAATTTTTTTATACAATTATTGAATAAACCGCCTTTTCTTTTAGGTATTGTCACGTTATTAGGATATTGCTTATTAAGGAAAGATTTAACGACGGTCCTTAAAGGTACTATCAAAACGATAGTCGGCTTTATGTTGTTACAAGTTGGTTCTGGTGTTTTAGTTGCAACATTCAAGCCAGTAATTGCCAAATTATCTGAGTACCATGGCATTAACGGTTCAATTATTGATACTTATGCGTCAATGGTCGCTGTTGAGAATGCAATGAAAGATAGTTACTCATGGGTTGGGTACGCGGTATTATTAGCCTTAAGTATCAATATCTTATTGGTTATTTTCCGGCGTTTTACAGGTATTCGAACAATTATGCTAACTGGACATATCATGTTTCAACAAGTTGGCCTAATCGCACTATTCTATTTTATGTTTGGCTTTAGCATGTCAGAAACCATTATTTATTCAGCCATTATCATCGCTCTATATTGGGGAATTTTTTGTAATATAATGTTTAAACCAACAGAAGCAGTTACTGGTGGCGCGGGCTTCTCAATCGGGCATCAGCAACAATTAGCGTCTTGGATAGCGTATAAAGTTGCACCTAAATTAGGTAAAAAAGAAGATTCCGTTGATTCATTAAACCTACCCAAATGGCTACATATTTTTAACGATAGTATCGCGGCTACTGCAATTATTATGACGATTTTCTTTGGCATTATTTTACTCTCTTTTGGTATTAGTAATGTACAGGCTATGGCGGGTGAAAATACTCACTGGAGCTTATATATTTTTGAAACTGGTTTGAAATTTGCTGTTGCTATTCAAATTATTATTGTTGGCGTACGGATGTTTGTGGCTGAACTATCCGAGGCTTTTAAAGGTATTTCAGAAAAACTAATTCCTAATGCAGTACTCGCTATTGATTGTGCCGCGATCTATGCGTTTTCACCAAATGCAGTCGTGTTCGGTTTCATGTGGGGAGCCTTAGGTCAATTTGTGGCTATTGCGCTTTTGCTCTTATTTAAGTTCCCAATCATGATTATTCCCGGTTTCGTACCAATGTTCTTTTCTAACGCAACGATAGGTGTATTTGCTAACCATTTTGGCGGTTGGAAAGCCGTAATGAAAATCTGTTTTGTAATGGGAATTATTGAGGTATTCGGCTCGGCTTGGGCGTTGAATATTTTTTTACAAAATGGTACGCCAATTGATGCTTGGATGGGGATGGCTGACTGGGCAATTTTGTTTCCACCAATTTTACAAGGTTTATCATTTTCTCATCTATTTATTTATGTATTGATTATTTTAGCGATGATTTATATGTTTTTTGCCGCCAAGGCACTTAGGGCAGAAGAAGCCGCTGAAAAATTTAATTCTAATAACACCGGGCGTAACTTGGCGGATGAAGAGAGCAATCCGATCGTAGCTGAAAACTTAATACAAGCAAAAATATTAAGTGAAGATCACCGGCCTGTTAGAATTTTAGCTGTATGTGGCAGCGGTCAAGGCTCATCAATGATGATGAAAATGAAAATAGCGTCTTATCTTGATAAAAAAGGGATTAAAAATGTAATGGATTCATGTGCGGTTACTGATTATAAATCAAGATTACCGAGTATTGATATTATCGTGTGTTCTAAACATTTAATCCATGAAATAACAGTAGGAGAAGGGCAGTATGCTTTAGGGGTACAAAATATGCTTAATCCTGCCACATTTGGTGATGAGCTCATTGATTTAATTAATAAAATTCCAGATTAAATACATCAATAATTAAACTTTATAAAGGTGATAAATTATGGCATTAAAACAATCATTAATTGAAAATAAATCAATAAAATTACAAGCTGACGCAAAAGATTGGCGTAGTGCAATTAAAATAGGCACTGATATGTTAGTCGCTTCTGGAGCGGTTACGCCTTCTTATTATGACGCAATTATTAGCGGAATTGAGAAAATTGGTCCATACATTATTATTGCACCTAATTTCGCTATGCCTCATGCCAGACCTGAAGATGGAGTGAACCGTACCGCATTTGCGCTGGTAACTTTAAAAACCCCAATCTATTTTGATGGCGAGGACCAACCAGTAGATGTGCTGGTAACTTTAGCCGGTAGCACTTCCGATGAGCATATGGCAGGATTAATGGAAGTTACGCAAGTTTTAGAGGACGAAGATAACGAAACGGGGATTAATTTGAATCCACTAAGGGAGTGCCGCTGCGTTAATGACGTTTATCAAGCCATTGATAATGCATTAAATTGATAGGAGCTATTATGTATCAGGAATTGAAACAGATTGTGCTACAAGCTAATTTAGCATTACCTAAGTATGGGCTTGTTACCTTTACGTGGGGCAATGTATCGCAGATCAATAGGCAATTAGGTGTGATAGCGATTAAACCATCAGGCGTTGATTATAATGTGATGCGTGAAGACGATATTGTGATACTTGATTTAGATGGCAAAATAATTGCGGGTAAACTTAATCCATCAAGTGATACCGCGACCCATATCGAACTTTATAAAGCGTTTGATAATATTGGTGGCATAGTCCATACCCATTCCCGTTATGCGACTGTTTGGGCGCAAGCGGAGATGGATATACCTGCTTTAGGTACCACTCATGCTGATTATTTTTATGGTGATATTCCTTGCACTAGGCGTTTAACAGAGCAAGAAATTAATTCTGATTATGAAAAAAATACTGGATTAGTCATCGTAGGTGAATTTAGTCAACGTCATATTGACCCAATTGCTATGCCTGGCGCAATTATTGCGGGACATGCTCCTTTTTGCTGGGGAAAAAATGCCCTTGATGCGGTACATAATGCCGTTGTTTTAGAGGAGATAGCGATGATGGCGTTAGAAACTCGGCAGCTTAATAACTCGATTAAAATTCAACAAACATTATCTGATAAGCACTATTTCCGTAAACACGGTGCTAATGCTTATTATGGTCAAAAATAAAATAGTATAGGAGATATTTAAATGTCAAAACCTAAATTACAAATAGCCTTAGATCAAACCACATTAGCAAGTGCTTTAGAGGTTGCAAATAATGTTGCTGGATATGTTGATATTATTGAAGTTGGGACAATACTTGCGTTTGGGGCAGGTATCGAGGGAGTCAAAACTTTAAGGCAACGCCATCCCAACCATATTTTAGTATGTGATTTAAAAACAACTGACGGTGGCGCTATTTTAGCTAAGATGGCTTTTTCCGCTGGGGCTAATTGGTTGACTGTTTCTGCGGCAGCACATATCGCAACAATCGAAGCGTGCAAAAAAATTGCTGATGATTTTAACGGTGAGATTCAAATTGAGCTATATGGTCATTGGACGTTAGAAGATGCAAAAGCATGGCGTAGTTTAGGTATTAAACAAGCCATTTATCACCGCTCACGTGATGCTGAATTAGCTGGCGTAGGTTGGGGAGATGAGGATTTAGTTAAAATGCGCCAACTTTCGGATTTAGGTCTTGAACTATCAATTACTGGCGGTATTGTGCCTGAAGATATTCATCTGTTTGCTGGCATTAAAACTAAAGCATTTATTGCAGGTCGCGCACTTGCCAATGAAAATGGACAAGCAACAGCGCAGGCACTGCGTGATCAAATAGCTAAATATTGGTAGTGTTAACAGCGCAGTCGATTTTGCCTTGACTGTATTTTTTATTTTCAATAATTATTAGGCTTTGATATGTACCAGACAAAACAGCAAAATCGTATTGGAATTTATGAGAAAGCGTTACCCGATGGGCTATCGTGGCAAGATAAATTACGTGAAGCATCTGAACTAAAATTTGATTTTATTGAAATCTCAATTGATGAGTCAGAGCAACGCAGGGCGAGACTTGATTGGTCAGATGAAGAAATTTATGAGTTACGGCGTTTATGTGAAAAATCTCAAATGCCATTACATTCGATGTGCTTAAGTGCTCATCGCAAATATCCTTTTGGCTCGTCAGATCTAACTATTCGTAAGCAAGCTGAAGTTATTATGGATAGAGCCATTACGCTGGCTTATAAATTAGGCGTTAGAGTTATTCAGCTTGCTGGATATGATGTTTATTATGAAACGGCAAATTTAGACACACATAAGCGTTTTATTCAAGGTATGCAATGGTCAGCAAAACAAGCAGAAAAAGCCGGGGTCATGCTCGCCGTTGAAATTATGGATACAGAGTATTTAAATGCATTAAGTAAGTTTGAAATTTTAAAAAGAGAGGTTAATTCACCGTATTTTATGGCTTATCCTGATGTTGGCAATATTACTGGTTGGAATTATGATATTTGTACTGAATTAATGCTAAGCCGCGATCATATAGTGCAAATTCACTTAAAAGATACATTTAAAGTTAAGGATAATTATCCAGGTCAATTCCGGGATTTAGTGATAGGCGAGGGCGAGGTTGATTTTTTTGCTATATTTCAAACACTAAAAAAAATAGAGTATACCGCACCATTCGTTATTGAGATGTGGGCTAAAGATAGCGATTGGAAAGATAATATTATCACGGCAAAAAAATATTTACAGCAAGCAAGCTTAGCCGTTGGACTATCTTTATTTGATGAGTAAAATCAATAAATAAAAGATATTATTACCATAAAAAAAGCGGCTTATTCGCCGCTTTTATATTGATAATTAAATCAATTATTTTTTAGATACACAAGCAACTAAATCAAGAACTTTGTTTGAATAACCCACTTCGTTATCGTACCAAGCAACTAATTTAACAAAAGTATCGCTTAATTGGATACCGGCTTTAGCATCAAACACTGATGTACAAACTTCACCTAGAAAATCTGTAGAAACAACATCATCTTCTGTGTAACCAAGAACGCCTTTCATCGGGCCTTCTGATGCAGCTTTGATTGCTTTACAGATATCTTCATATTTAGCAGGTTTTGCTAAACGAGCGGTTAAGTCAACAACAGAAACATCTGGAGTTGGAACGCGGAAAGACATACCTGTTAATTTACCGTTCAATTCAGGGATAACTTTACCTACTGCTTTAGCCGCACCAGTTGATGATGGAATGATGTTTTGGGCCGCACCACGACCACCACGCCAATCTTTGTGCGATGGACCATCAACCGTTTTTTGTGTCGCTGTTGTTGCGTGAACAGTTGTCATTAATCCTTCAACAATGCCGAAGTTATCATTGATAACTTTAGCTAAAGGCGCTAAACAGTTAGTTGTACATGAAGCATTAGAAACGATGTCTTGACCAGCATAATCTTTATCATTAACACCCATTACAAACATAGGAGTATTATCTTTTGAAGGTCCGGTTAAAACAACTTTTTTCGCGCCAGCTACGATGTGTTTGCGAGCCGTTGCGTCATCAAGGAATAGACCTGTTGCTTCCGCAACAACGTCAACACCAACTTCATTCCATTTTAAGTTAGCAGGATCTCTTTCAGCGGTAACGCGGATTGTTTTACCATTAACGATTAACTTACCGTCTTTAACTTCAACTGTACCATCAAAACGACCATGAGTTGAATCGTATTTAAGCATGTAAGCCATATAATCAACATCTAATAAATCATTAATTGCAACGATTTCAATATCAGAGCGTTTTTGAGCAGCGCGGAAAACAATACGACCAATACGACCAAAACCATTAATACCTACTTTAATTGTCATAACAATTACCTTCTTTTTTTTTGTGTTAAATGAGAAAAATAGTTAATCAGTAAACTATCAAATTTCAGTGATTTATTCAAGACCATTATCAATAATAGGCACGAAATGTAATAGCATAATAACGCTAGGTTAATGTTGATAAATTAAGGGGTTGTTTATTAAAAATAGATATAGGTATTAAATTTATTTAATATGTTAAGTCTAATGATTGTATTTATTAATTATAGTAATTTAGCTATTTAAAATAACTGTTTTTTTATTCTAAAATATCACATTACAATGAAAAATTAGCGAACAATAGTAGGTTCAATCGCATAACCGAATATTAGTTTTTTTTAGGCTAATTTAGTATACTTGCTATAACTTTCTTAATTTGGTTCGATTTTGTGCGTTTAAATTCTAGTCAGCAACAAGCAGTAGAGTACGTTTCGGGTCCTTGCTTAGTCCTCGCGGGAGCTGGGTCAGGCAAAACTCGCGTCATTATTAATAAAATTGCCTATTTAATTCAAGTTAAAGAGTATCAACCAAGGCATATCTTCGCCGTAACATTTACCAATAAAGCTGCACGAGAAATGAAAGAGAGGATAGCACAAACCTTAGGCAGAAAAGAGACCCGGGGATTAAAAATTTCAACTTTTCATACGCTCGGTTTAGATATTATACGCAAAGAGCACAAGCAATTAGGCATAAAAAGTAATTTTTCATTATTTGATGATCAAGATCAGTTAGCTTTATTGAAAGAGTTAACAGAGCAATGGTTTGATGGCGACAAAGACTTACTTAATCAATTGCGCAGTGCAATCTCTAACTGGAAAAATGATCTTGTTGATGCAACGATTGCGATGGCAAAAGCGCAAGGTAAAAAGGAGCAACTATTCGCTCACTGCTATCAACTTTATGAACAGCAACAAAAAGCATGCGGTATTTTGGATTTTGATGATCTCATTTTATTACCGACGTTATTATTAAAGCAGAATGAAGAGGTACGTGATAAATGGCAAAATCGAGTTCGTTATTTATTAGTCGATGAATATCAAGATACCAATACAAGCCAATACGAATTGATTAAATTATTGGTTGGACATAAGGGTAAATTTACGGTTGTGGGTGATGATGATCAATCTATTTATTCTTGGCGAGGGGCAAGACCACAAAATTTGATTTTGCTTAATGAAGATTTTGCAAACCTTAATGTTATAAAACTGGAGCAAAATTACCGTTCTTCTGGGCGAATTTTGAAAGCAGCTAATATTTTAATTGAAAATAATCCCCATATTTTTACGAAAACACTTCATTCTGAGCTAGGCTATGGTGAACATTTAAATGTGATAAGCGCTAATAATGAAGAAGATGAAGCAGAAAAAGTAATTAATGATTTAATCGGTCATCGTTTTGCTAATAATTGTCGTTATGGCGATTATGCCATTTTATATCGCGGTAACCATCAATCGCGATTATTTGAAAAAATGCTAATGCAAAATAGGATCCCTTATAAAATATCTGGTAGCACTTCCTTTTTCTCTCGTACTGAAATTAAGGATATGATGGCTTATTTGCGATTATTGGTTAACCTTGACGATGATAATGCGTTTATTCGCATAATTAATACACCAAAACGAGAAATAGGCCCGGTGACATTACAAAAATTAGGTCAATTAGCGGAGAAAAAATCATTAAGCCTATTTAAAACGGCATTTGATATTGAGTTAACTGAAATATTACCCCCTAAGCGATTTGAGTCGTTACACCGTTTTATTTATTGGTTTAAGCAACTATATGATAATACGGAAAAAGACCCGATGGCAGCAGTTTATGAGCTAATGCATGGTATCGATTATGAAAGCTGGCTATACGAAACATCTCCGTCACCAACGGCAGCGCAAATGAGGATGAAGAATGTTGAACAGTTAATAAGCTGGCTTAATGACATGATGAAAGGTGATGATATTGACGAACCTGTGACATTAGAACAAGCGGTTATGCGCTTTACCTTACGCGATATGCTTGAGCGTAATGAGAGTGAAGACGAACAAGATGAAGTGCAGTTAATGACGTTACATGCATCAAAAGGGTTAGAATTTCCCTATGTGTATCTAATCGGTATGGCTGAAGGATTATTGCCACATCAAGTGAGCATTGACGAAGACAATATTGAAGAGGAAAGACGCCTTGCGTACGTAGGAATTACCCGCGCTCAGCAGTTACTTACATTCTCATATAGTACTGAACGCAAACAATATGGTGATGTTAGCACTTTAGAGCCGAGTCGATTTTTATTTGAATTGCCACAAGATGATCTTAATTGGAATGTTAAAAAACAGCAGACATCAGAGCAGAGGCTAGAGCAAGGCAAAAACCGCTTAGCGATGATTAAAGCTCAGTTAGCAAAAGCAAAGTCAGAGTCCTAATCATAATTAAAATATCATTATTTTATTTAAAAATGTGGTCTATTAATTTTTGCATTATCTTAAGCAGCAAGTAATATGAATGCATTAAAACAATCACCATAATAATAAAAAGACCCCCAGTAATTGGTTGTCCAACTATTGGGGGTCACTTAAAATTGGCGCTTTTTTTATTAGCTAGTTGCTCTCTTTTTTCGGTTTAGGAGAACAAGGTAGTACAACTTTATTTTTATGCTTGGTAAACACTTTAGTCACAAAGACGAAGAATAATGGTACATAGAAAATAGCTAAGAATGTAGCTGTTAACATGCCGCCGATTACTCCTGTACCTACCGCATTTTGGCTAGCAGAGCCTGCACCACCATTAATTGCTAGTGGTAGCACACCTAGTATAAAGGCAAATGATGTCATTAAAATTGGCCGCAAGCGTAGACGACACGCTTCAAGTGTCGCGTCAATTAACGATTTGCCTTCTTTTTCAAGCGCATCTTTAGCAAACTCTACAATTAGAATTGCATTTTTCGCAGCAAGTCCCATGGTTGTTAACAACCCAACAATAAAGTAAACATCATTAGATAAACCACGAATCATGGTAGCATAGATGGTTCCTACTATTCCCACCGGAATAATAAATAGAATAGAGATAGGAACAGTCCAGCTTTCATATAATGCGGCTAAAGATAAAAATACAACAATAATAGAAATCAGATAAAGTGTTGTAGTTTGTGATCCCGTTTGCTGTTCTTGGTAAGAAATACCTGTCCATTCATAGGTAAACCCTTTAGGTAAACTCTTAGATAGTTCTGCCATAGCCGCCATTGCTTGACCTGAGCTTTGCCCTGGTACTGCAGAACCACTGATGCCCATTGCTGCTGAACCATTATAACGTACCAATGACGGTGAGCCATACGTTTTTGATGTTGTCGCAAATGAGTCAAACGGTACCATTTCACCACTACTATTTTTTACATGCCAGTAACTAAAATCATTAGGTAACATACGATAAGGTGCGGCGCCTTGTACATAGACTTTTTTAACTCTATTGTTATAGATGAAGTCGTCAATATAAGACGAACCTAGGCTAGTTGATAACACCGTATTGATTGAAGAAATCGATGTGCCTAGCGCTTGTGCTTTTTCGAAGTCAACATTGATTTTATATTGTGGTACATCTAACATACCAGCAGGTCGAACTTGAGTTAAATTAGGGTTTTGTGCCGCAGCAGCTAGCATTTGATAAAATGCTGCCATTAAAGCATCATGCCCTGCTGCACCACTATCTTTTAGCATATAGGAGAAACCATTAGCTAAGCCTAAAGCTGGAACCGCTGGAATATTTAATGCAAAGCTACGAGCCTCGGTAATGGTTGATAAAAAGCGGTTAGCGTTGCCAACAATATACTCGACGGATTGATCTTTAGCTGTACGTACACTCCAATCTTTCAGTTTAATAAAGCCAAGCCCCATGTTTTGTCCACGGCCCATCATACTAAATCCTGCGACTGTAAAGACTTCTTCAACTGATTTTGAGTGCTGGGTTCTAAAGTAGACTTCCGCTTTATCTAATACTGTTTGTGTTTCTGGTAACGTTGAACCTGGCGGCAGTTCAGTCATAATGATGATAACCCCTTGGTCTTCATCAGGTAAGAATGCCGTCGGTAATTTATTAAAGCCAAATAGTAAGGCAATAATGATTAATGCATAGCTAACAAAACTAATTAATGGGTATTTGATAACTTTAATTACACCTTTTTCATACAAATGCAGGCTACGAGCAAACACAGCATCAAAACCAACAAAGAATTTAGCTAATAATGAACCAAGCCAAGCAAATGGCTGTAGTTTAGCAATACGCTGTGTTAAAGTCTGTTTTTGATTTCTAAATTTTGATGGTGCTTTTAAGATTTGTACGCATAGTGCTGGTGTTAAAACGATCGCCATTAAAACCGATAATGCCATTGAGGTCACGATAGTGATAGAAAACTGCTTATAAATTCCTCCAGCAGCACCACCATAGAACGCCATTGGCACAAACACGGCAGATAATACTACAGCAATACCGACTAACGCCGATGTAATTTGCTGCATTGATTTTACGGTTGCATCATAAGGCGATAATCCTTCATCATGCATGATACGCTCAACGTTTTCGATAACAACGATTGCATCATCTACCAATAAGCCAATCGCAAGGACTAACGCGAACATTGATAGCGTATTAATCGTGAACCCTAGAATATACAACACTGCAAAGGTGCCCAGTAACACAACTGGCACGGTGATTGTTGGGATTAACGTTGATCTAAAATTTTGTAAGAAAACATACATTACAATAACAACTAATACAATTGCTTCAATTAACGTATCAACTACGTTTTCAATCGATAATTCAACAAACTTAGTCGTGTCATAAGGATATTTAAACTGGATATCATCAGGGAATATCGACGACAATTCTTCGAGTTTTGCATCAACCGCATTTGATGTTTCAAGTTGGTTTGCGCCTGTTGCCAAATAGATGGCTAAACCAGCTGAAGGTAACCCATCATAGCGAGATTGGAAGTTATAATCAGCAGAGCCTAACTCAATATCAGCAACATCACTTAGTAATATTTTTGAACCATCAGTATTGACTCGCACCAACACATTTTTAAATTGATCGACCGTTTTTAATCGAGATTGAGCCGTGATTGTTGCATTAAGCTCTTGCCCTTTAGTTGCTGGTAATGAACCTAATTGCCCCGCTGTAACTTGTGCATTTTGTGCCTGAATTGCACCAGTAACATCAGTTGTTGCTAACTTATAATAAGTCATTTTATTTGGGTCAAGCCATATACGCATAGCATACTCTGAACCAAATAATGTGGTATCACCGACACCTTGGACCCGTCGAATTGGATCTTGTACGGTGGAATAAATAAAGTCAGCAATATCAGTTTGTGTTTTATCTGGATTAGTCGAATAGAATCCGATAACTTTTAAGAAGTTAGTATTATTTTTAGCAACAGAGATCCCGTTTTTTTGTACACTTTCAGGTAATCGAGCTTTAACACTCTCTACTTTATTTAATACCTGAACTTGTGCAAAGTCAGGATCGGTACCTGGTGCAAATGTTAAAGTTGTTTGTACAATCCCTTGTGAGCTACTAGTGGATTGCATATAAATTAAGTTATCAATCCCCGTTAAATTTTGCTCAATTAATTGAGTCACCGTATTATTAATCGTTTCCGCGTCAGCACCAGGATATGATGCCGTAACGGTTACGGCAGGGGGAGCAATATCTGGATATTGCTCAACTGCAAGTAGTTTAATGCCAAGCAAACCGCCTAGCATCATCATTATTGCAATTACCCAAGCAAAGACTGGGCGATCTATAAAAAACTTAGCCATTATTTAAGAACTCCGATTCTTACTTAACGTTATTTTCAATCATTTCATCTAGTTGTGCTTGAGACAATGTAGTTGGCTCTGCAACAAGATTAGCGAATATTTTCGCATCAGTAGCTCCTGGTCTCACGCTAGTTAAGTTCAGCAGTCCACTCACTACTACTTTCTCATTAGCACTAATCCCACCTGTTACGATCCAATAGCCTGAAATACCAGAATAAACTTGAATATTATTGCGCTTTTCAAAGTAATAAAAAGTCTTGTCCTTTTTATCGCTTTGTTTTTGTGCTTGAATAATTTTTTGTGCTTCAACTTTTGCTTCTTTTTCAGCATCTTTTAATGCTTCTGAATTATTTTTATCATATTTAATTAATCCATGAGCAAGTAAAGCTTTACTGATTATATCTAGCGCTTTGTCTTCTGGTACAGGAACTGCAACAATTGTCGTATAATTACCTGCCTGATCACTCGTAATCCCTTTTTGTGGGACTAAAATAGCTTCTTTAATATTACCTAATGTCAAAAGTGGTTTTAAGAACATGCCCGGTAAAAGTTGCGCATCAGGATTGGCAAACGAAGCTCGTAGTACGACGGTGCCCGTTGTTTCACTAACGTTTTTATCTGAGAATATAATGTTACCATCGGATGAGTATTTTGAACCATCATTGAAAAATATTTCTACTTTTCCATCTGGAGTATAAACTTTATTACGTTGTTGCTCATTTTTCTCAAAAATTGATACTGATTGCGTCATATCAACATAGATTGGATCAATTTTTTGCACTATCGCCATTGCTGTTGATTGTGCCGCTGAGACTAATGCGCCTTCGGTAACATTTGATTTACCAATATAGCCATCAATTGGTGAGTGTACTTCGGTGTAGTTTAGATTAACTTTTGCAGTATTCAAATTTGCTTTAGCTACAGCTACTGCCGCATTTGTTTGTTGATAATCTGCAACCGCCTTGTCATAGTCTTGTTGGCTGATTGATTTTTTTGCTAATAAATCTTTATAACGAGTTAAGGTTAAATTTGAAAGTTTCGCACTCGCCTCTGCACTAGCGACATTGGCAACCGCGCTATCGTAGTTAGCTTGGTATAGTGCTGGGTCTATTTGATAAAGAGACTGGCCTTCAGTTACGTTACTACTTTCCTCAAATTCTCTTTTTAAAATAATACCGCTAACTTGTGGCCTAATTTCCGCTATTTGTGAAGCGATTACACGGGCAGGTAATGCCACTTTTATTGTATAATCCAAAGGACTTGTTTCGAAGGCAGTAACATTTACCGATGGAAGTTTAACTAGTTGTTCATTAGATTTTTGGCTATCACAGGCAGTCAACAGTAAACTACAGCCCAAAGTTACTGCTAACGTGATAGGGGATAATGCTTTTTTTAATTTCATATAAAAATAACCTCGGTAAAATCAACAATGCTTATATCTACTTATTGGTTAATTCAATAAATAAATTTTTTTTCAAATAGGGTAGAATTCTACAGAAATTTAAATTTTAATGTAAGAGTCAATTGTAACGATAGCACAGAGTACTAAAAATAAAAAAGCTTAACTCAATTTGATATTGGCTAAATAAGTTAAGTTTAATAAGGTCATTACTTTTTATTTATGTAATAATATTTGCTTGTTTTACTACAATAGAGTCATGCATTGCTTGAGTATTTATGTTTAAATACAGTAATATAGTAACATTAAATTAATACAGAGATTGGTATTATGGATAACTTACGTGTTGTGCTTATTATTATTGCGTCTTTGGTAATAATCGCACTATTAATTCATGGATTTTGGATTAATAAGAAGGAACGTTCATCTATTTTTGATGCATCAAAAGGTAAAAAAAATAATAAAGATAGTTTTATTCATTCAGATCATCAACTTGATGATGGTTTTTTAGATGGTGTTAGTCCGGTTAGAGTTATTTCTACTAAAAATAAGAGTGATACCGAGCTAAAAATCGATTTATCTGATGCTGAAAATGCTGATTTTAACCCAATCCAGCAAGATTTTTTTGTTGATGAAGAACCCGCGTATAAATTTAAAGAAAACTTAGTTGAGACAATAGCTACTGATAATTCAAATAAACCAGCCGACCCTAACACAACGCTTGATGAACAAATAAAAATTGATGAATATTCGCCTCCATCCGATCAAACGGCTTTTATGCAGCCCGAAGTTAAAAAAATTGACAAAACAGATGTATTAATTTTGCATATTGTCGGTCTTAATGATGGGCTCATTAGTGGGGATTCACTATTAAGTAGCATTGTTCAATCAGGCTTTCAATTTGGCGAAATGCAAATTTTTCATCGTCATTTAGATCCAGCAGGTAATGGACCCGTTTTATTTAGTTTAGCAAATATGCTTAAACCAGGAACACTCGATCCAGAAACCATGCATGAGTTCACTACTCCCGGCATTTCAATTTTTATGATGGTTCCATCTTATGGTAATTCAGCACAAAATTTTAAATTGATGTTGCAATCAGCTCAAAGAATCGCTGATGATGTTAACGGAGTTGTGCTTGATGATAATCGTCACATGCTTACCCCGCAAAAAATAGATAGTTATAAGAGCCGAATCAAAGCTGTCACTCAAGAATAATCTGGTTGTATAAACCAGATTTTATTATATCGCCATCAGATGATTAAATGAGTTTTAGATGAATACTACAAACACACCTACCAACATTGAAAATCAAATAACCAATTTACGGCAAATTATTCGCCAGCATGAATATCAGTATTATGTATTAGATGATCCTAAAATTCCCGATGCCGAATATGATAAGTTGATGACTAATCTTAAGGTGCTAGAGCAAAATCACCCAGAGTACATTACACCTCAATCACCAACGCAACGGGTCGGAGGTATGGCGTTAAGTCAATTCAAAACGATTAAGCATGAAATCTCGATGCTCTCGTTAGACAACGTGTTTGATCAAGATAGTTTTGTTGCCTTTGACAAACGTGTACGCGAGCGTGCTAATTTGGGTGACGATAATGTTGAATATTGCTGTGAGCTAAAATTGGACGGTTTAGCGGTAAGCTTATTATACGAAAATGGGCAATTTGTTCGTGCTGCAACACGTGGTGATGGTAGCGTTGGTGAGGATATTAGTGAAAACATTAAAACAATTCGAGCGATCCCGCTAACGTTAATTGGCGATAATATTCCTGTAAGGCTGGAAGTCCGTGGTGAGGTATTTATGACTCATCAAGGCTTTAATAAGTTGAATCAAGACGCTGAGAAACGCGGAGACAAAATTTTTGCTAATCCACGTAATGCCGCGGCGGGGTCATTACGGCAACTAGATCCTAAGGTAACCGCTAAAAGGCAGCTCGCTTTTTATTGTTATGGGATGGGTATTTTTGAAGGCAATGCGCTACCAGATACCCACTATGGGCGTTTAATGCAGTTTAAAAAATGGGGATTTCCCGTTAGTGATAAAGTTACCATTGAGAGCGGCTTTAATAAAGCGATCGAATATTTTAATAATATTGAACAACAAAGAATGTCATTAGATTTTGATATTGATGGTGTGGTTATTAAAGTTAATTCAGTTGCATTACAACAACAATTAGGGTTTGTTGCAAGAGCGCCTCGTTGGGCAACCGCATTTAAATTTCCCGCACAAGAACAAGTGACCCAATTGCGTAAAGTTGACTTCCAAGTTGGCAGAACCGGTGCGATTACTCCAGTTGCTAGATTAGAACCCGTACAAGTGGCGGGTGTTATCGTCAGTAATGCAACGCTACATAATAGCGATGAAATTGAACGATTGGGGATTCGTGAAGGAGACTATGTGACTATTCGCCGCGCAGGTGATGTCATCCCTAAAGTTGTCGCTGTGATGTTTGATAGACGGCCAAAAGAGACTCAAGCGATTCATTTTCCTACGCATTGCCCAATTTGTAATTCCATCATTGTTCGAGATGAAGGTGAGGCAATTTCTCGTTGTTCTGGTGGACTTTTTTGCCCAGCACAGCGTAAAGAAGCATTAAAACATTTTGTATCAAGGAAAGCGCTCGATATTACGGGTTTAGGCGATCGCATTATTGAACAGCTTGTTGATAAGGAGTATGTCAAAAATCCAGTTGATCTTTATTCTTTAACGTTACCAATGCTATGTTCACTGGATAAAGTGGGTGAAAAACTAGCAACAAATTTACTTAACTCTCTACAAGCGACTAAAGAGACAACATTGGCTCGTTTTATCTATGCGCTTGGGATCCCTCACGTCGGTGAAGTTACTGCCGAAAATTTAGCCAATGAGCTTGGTACGCTGAGTAATATTCGACAAAGTAATGCTGAACAGCTACAAAATGTGAGTGATGTTGGTGAAGTCATCGCATTAAGTATTGTTAATTTCTTTAAAGAACCCCATAATCAGTACATTATCGATGAGCTAATTAGTGAAAAAATTGCTATTCACTGGCAGCAAAACATGCTCAAAGAGAGTGTCATTGACAGTATTTTTAAAGATAAAATCATTGTTTTGACAGGGTCGCTATCCTCAATGAGCCGTGATGAAGCAAAAGATAAACTTAAGCAACTTGGCGCAAAAATTACTGGCAGTGTGTCAAAAAATACCGATATTGTTATTGCCGGCGAAGCTGCTGGTTCCAAATTGACTAAAGCAGAACAACTCAATATTCAAGTTATCGACGAACAAACAATGTTAGATTATTTCGCTCAGGCTGTTATTTGACGGGAGAAAACATGCCATTACTTGATAGTTTTAAAGTTGATCATACAAAAATGAATGCGCCTTTTGTTCGCGTTGCAAAAATTATGCAAACGCCAAAAGGCGATGTTATCACAGTATTTGACCTTCGTTTTACGATACCAAATAAAGCGCAATTGCCTGAAAAAGGTATTCATACACTTGAACATCTATTTGCTGGCTTTATGCGCGATCATTTAAACGCAAATGATATTGAAATTATTGATATTTCGCCAATGGGATGTCGCACTGGATTTTATATGAGTTTAATTGGACGGCCGGACGAACGACGAGTTGTCGATAGTTGGTTATCTGCAATGCATGATATCATGTTAGTACAAACTCAAAATGATATTCCAGAGCTTAATCAATACCAATGTGGTTCATATAAAATGCATTCACTGGTTGAAGCAAAAGTTATTGCTAGCTCAATTATTCAGTCTGGAATTCAAGTATGCCATAACAGTGATATCACATTGGCTGATGAGCAAATTGCTGATATTAATTGTACTGCTCGTTAACTATCATAAAAAGGAGAGATAAAGTGCCAAATGTTATTATTGATTTTTTAGAAGGTAGAAGTGTTGAACAAAAAAGGGAAATGGCTAAGCGGGTAACTCAGGCGATAGTTGAAACCCTAGACTGCCCGTCAGAAGCTGTTCAAATTATTATGCATGAGATCTCTACACAGCACATTGCTAACGGTGGTGTTTTACGCTGTGATAGTAAAAAAGAGTGAATATTATAATAGGGCTGCTTAGCCCTATTACTGAATGAGATTAAAAATCTAGTTCATCCCACCATATATCGATCAGTTGTCCAATTTTAACATCGCTAACACCATTGCTATTTAACCAATCGCCTACAATTTTGCGGTGTTCTTCTGTGCAATTACCTAGCTTTTGAGTACATACAATACCTTGCCAGTTTAAATAACCACTGCCTTCATAGGCTAAGCCATTAGGCTCAATTACTTCACGAATAAACTGATCAACAGCTTTATCTAGGTTTTCTTCACCAATCGCTTTATCAAAAGACCAACTGACAGTAAAACCTAATTCTTTAAATTCTTCAATATGTAATTTTTTTCTTAAACGTCGACTACGATTAACCATAGCATTATCCTTTTTAACTTGATTCAATGATAGTGGATTATTTTATCACTTTTTTGTTTGGTCGTTGGGTTATTTTTTGTTTTGGCGCCGCTTTTATGTGTGGGTTTACAGCAAAACCATTTGTTGTCATTTCTGGGATCGATGTTTTTATTAATTTTTCTATTGCTTTTAGTTGTGGTAGTTCATCAATACAAACAAGAGAAACAGCTTGGCCGCTATTTTGGGCTCTACCCGTTCGACCGATGCGGTGAACATAATCTTCCGCAACTTGTGGTAAGTCATAATTAACCACATAAGGCAAGAGTTCTATATCTAATCCTCGCGCGGCAATATCAGTAGCGACGAGAGCCTTTATTTGCCCTGTTTTAAAATCAGCTAAGGCTTTTGTCCTTGCTCCTTGGCTTTTATTGCCATGAATTGCTGATGTTTTTATGCCATCTTTAGTCAGTTGTTCTGCTAAATGGTTGGCACCATACTTCGTTCGGGTAAAAATTAGAACCTGTTGCCATTGATTTTTTCCGATTAAATAAGAAAGTAATTCTCGTTTACGGCTTTTATCGACACGATGAACATACTGTTTAATTTGTTCTGCAGTGCTATTTTCTTTTGCAACCGTAATCACTGCCGGTTCATGTAAAATTGTTTGTGATAGCGCTTTTATCTCATTGGAGAAGGTGGCAGAAAACAGCAAATTTTGTCGTTTTTTAGGTAATCTAGATATTATACGCTTAATATCATGAATAAATCCCATATCTAACATACGATCTGCTTCGTCTAACACTAAGACTTTGACGGTTGATAAATCAACAGCATTTTTTTGTGCTAAATCGAGTAATCGTCCAGGAGTGGCAACCAAAATATCAACACCGCCTCGTAGTTTGAGCATTTGAGGGTTAATACTCACCCCGCCAAATACTACCAAGGAACGAATGGTTAAATAACGGCTATAATCGCGAATATTATTGCCAATTTGTGCAGCAAGCTCACGAGTTGGCGCTAATATTAAGGTATGTAATGGTCGCCTGCTTTTTTTACTGGCATCATGTTTATTGGTTATATTTTGTGACTCCGCCAATTTTTGTAAAATAGGTAGCGCAAATCCAGCTGTTTTGCCTGTACCCGTTTGAGCGCTTGCGATTAAATCTTGTCCAGAAAGGACAATAGGGATAGCTTGTTGCTGAATAGGGGTTGGGGTGGTAAAGTTTTGTTCTTGAAGCGCTTTCAAAATCTCGGTCGCTAAACCAAGTGAATCAAATGACATTAAATTATTCCTGTTAGATCTAAAAATTAAGACTTTGAATTGATTATAAATCAATTTTACAATATTTACCTGAGTATTTAGCTGTTTCAGTGATAAATTCAGTAAGAGTGCTTTTTAATAAGCTTATTTGCTACAGGTTATAATAAATATTGATTAACGAGCTGCATTTTTACGCGGCATTCTATTTTATAAGACTATTATAATTAACAACGCTTTCCTATAGGCTGATCGCTTTTTAGTTCATAATTGGCTATGATAGCATTCTGAAATTATTTTAATTAACCTAAGCTATGAATTTAACCTTTAGACATGGTGTTATTGACTGTATTCCAACGTTATTAGGCTATATTGGTATCGGTATTGCGGCAGGTGTTATTGGCAAAGCTTCTCATCTGAGTATATTAGAAGTTACATTGCTTGCGGTTGTTATTTATGCGGGAGCGGCTCAATTTATCATTGCAGGGCTGATGCTAATAAGCGCGCCAATTTCTGCTATTATTTTTACTGTTTTTCTCGTTAATTCTCGCCATTTTTTAATGAGTATGGCAACTGCACCCTATTTTAAACAATTTTCTTTATGGAACAATATTGGCATCGGAAGCTTATTAACCGATGAAACATTTGCTGTCACCATGACAGCTGTTAGTAAAAAAATTCCTGTCAACTCAAAATGGATGCATGGTTTAAATCTGACGGCCTATATTGCTTGGATTTTAGCCTGTCTACTTGGTGCGGTCGTTGGTAATTGGCTTCCCGACCCAAGACAGCTAGGCTTAGATTATGCGCTTGTTGCAATGTTTGTAGGGTTACTTTATTTACAATTGATTAATGATAGCAGTAAAAGTAAAAAAAACATGTTATTAGTTATGTTAACTGTAGCTATTTTATTGATATTTTTAATGAAATTCATGTCCGCTGAGTTGGCGCTCTTGATGGCTACTCTGCTTGGTTGTTGTTTAGGAGTTATTATCGAAAAATGCAAATAACACTTTATAGCTTATTAATTATATTGGGTTGCGGTTTGGTCACTTGGTTGCCTAGAGTCATTCCTTTTGTGCTGGTGCGTAAAATTCGGATCCCTGATATTGTATTACGTTTTTTATCTTATGTGCCATTATGTATATTAACCGCGCTATTTGTGCAAAATCTTTTGGTTGCCAGAGAAGGGCAACTACCCACCATCAATATGCACTATTTGTATGCTACTGTACCAACAATATTAGTTGCTATTATGACTAAAAACTTAATGTGGATTGTTATTGTAGGTATTATTTCAATGTCATTAGTGCGCTATTTTATCGTTTAATGTTTAACACATAAAATGGCGTGATTGTGCATGCTTAAATTGTTTGATCTTATTTCGATAACTATTTTTATTAATGGGTTATATATTATTAAAACTTATTATTTTTTTGTAAATTATTTTAGTGCTATATTTGCACCAATTAATCTTGAGTTATTTAAAATAATAAGGATACATTATGAGCCGTTATACATCCGTTGATCAATTCATTACCACTTTACAAAAGCGAGATCCAAATCAGCCCGAATTTTTGCAAGCAGTGAGAGAAGTATTAATCTCACTATGGCCATTTTTGGAAAAAAATCCGCACTATACCCAACATGGATTATTAGAACGTATTACTGAACCAGAGCGAGTCATTCAATTTCGAGTGACTTGGATTGATGACAAAGGGCAAGTACAAGTTAATCGAGCTTGGCGTGTACAGTTTAATTCAGCAATTGGCCCATTTAAAGGGGGGATGCGCTTTCATCCATCAGTTAATTTATCTATTTTAAAATTCCTTGGTTTTGAGCAAACGTTTAAAAACTCTTTAACCACATTGCCAATGGGGGGAGGAAAAGGTGGAAGTGATTTCGATCCAAAGGGTAAAAGTAATGGTGAAGTAATGCGTTTTTGCCAAGCACTCGTTACTGAATTATATCGTCATATTGGTCCAGATACTGATGTGCCAGCCGGTGACATTGGTGTTGGTGGCAGAGAAGTCGGCTTCATGGCCGGTATGATGAAAAAATTAACCAATAATGCCTCCTGTGTATTTACTGGTAAAGGATTATCATTTGGCGGAAGTTTAATTCGTCCAGAAGCAACTGGTTACGGGTTAGTTTATTTTGTTCAGGCAATGCTTAAACAACATGGAAAAAGCCTTGATGGTTTAAATGTTGCGGTATCAGGTTCCGGTAATGTTGCACAATATGCGATTGAAAAATGCATGCAATTAGGCGCGAAAGTTATTACAGTCTCAGATTCAGAAGGGACGGTGGTTGATGAAGCTGGTTTTACTCAAGAAAAATTAGCGCGCCTAATGCACATTAAAAATATTGAATATGGTCGCGTAGCGCAATACGCTAAAGAGTTTGGTTTAGCATTTCATCAAGGTCAAAAGCCGTGGAGCATTAAAGTTGATGTTGCACTACCTTGTGCCACGCAAAATGAATTAGCTATCGAAGATGCTAAAACACTGATCAGAAATGGTGTTATCGCGGTAGGTGAAGGCGCCAATATGCCGACAACTCTTGATGCAACGGAGGCATTTATTACTGCAAATATACTGTTTGCGCCAGGTAAAGCTGCTAATGCTGGAGGCGTTGCAACATCTGGATTAGAGATGGCACAAAATTCTGCTAGGATGTCATGGACGGCGGAAGAGGTTGATCGCCAACTACATAATATCATGCTAGCTATTCATGCATCTTGTGTTGAGTATGGCGATCACAACAATGGAAAAGTCGTTAACTACGTTGATGGTGCTAATATTGCAGGCTTTGTTAAAGTCGCTGATGCCATGCTAGGGCAAGGTATTTTGTAATTTTTTTTATTTCAAATACAAACGATCTAATTTAGTCACTTTTTAAGAGCTGGCAATAAATTAAATGATATAACAAGGACTGAACCACCGTATGGTTTAGTCCTTTTATTTGGCTTATGCTACCTAATAGCAACGCGTACTTTAATGAGATTATTTTGTCTGTTTACACTCAAATAAAGTATAGCGAGTGGGCACTTTACTATCATCTGTAATCCACGTGGTGATAATATTTAACGAATTAGGCGCATAACTATCACGGCCTTGATAAATAAAAAATATTTTTACCCACCATGGCCACTGGCTTTCTAGTTGGTAGTTAAAAATAGGTGCTTTTAATAATCCATGTGATGCACTAGGAAGTAAGGCTATGGTTGTATCTGATTTATCTGCTGTTAGCTGACGATAAAGGCAAGCATTTTTATTGCTATCTACATTTAGATCTACCTCTCCCCAAATAGCTAAAATTCTGCCATTCATGCTAGGCAAGTTTTTTGCTGAATCGCTTAAGTAGTTTCGACTAACAAAGTAGAAACGGTCGTCAGACATATCGTCATATGTCGAACTATCATGGCTACCATTAACACCAAATATGAGATCATTTTGCTGCAGTTGTTTTGTCACTTTTTCATTAATTTTTTTATCGCTAGCATTAGCGTTTTGCAAACGGGTTTGTTCATAATAAGCACCTTGCTCACGCCAATTAACAGCGCCACCAATAATAACTGAAAAATCAGGGTTAGAGTGTGAGGCCGCGATAGGAATTACCCATCCCGCTTGTGAAAATCCTAAATAACCGATCTTTATATTGGTACCTGTGAATTTATTTTTTATTAATTCGAATGCTATTTGGGCTTCATCTGCGCGATCTTGCATAGATTGATGCAACCAATTTCCCTTACTTTCCCCAATCCCTGCTTTATCCCAAGTATAGATACCAATACCAGCATCAATTAACTGGTTAATTAAGGGTAAATAGCCACTATTTGATAAACGATCTTGAGCGCCATCGCCATGAATTAGAATAACGATAGCTTTTATTTCTTTATGGATTGGCAAAATGAGTGATCCTGATAACGTATCTTGCTTAGATATAAACGCAATTGGTTGTAGCGTTAATTGATCATTATCTAGATCAAAATCAGAATATTGACCACAGCTAACAATAATAAGCAAAAAAAAGGCAATAAATCCTAGATAAAACCAGATTGATTTAAAATATTTTTTCATCGATGTAACTCGTAAAATTTATCTTTTCAAATTAAGCTAAATTCTAACATCCATCCCTCACAAATAGCTTATTTTGTGAGGGCTAGATATTATTAACGATGATTATTTTATTGATAGTAAATTATCTTGATAAACTTTGACTGCATTGTGATAAAGTGTGTTTTGCCTAATGATTTTTGGTTGAGCATCCCACCATTTGAGCATGTGAGCAATCCCCTCATTATCTGCTAATTGTTTAATTCTCGCTATGTAGGCAACATTTTTGAATTGATCGAGTTGTGTTTCTGTAAACGCTTCAGATTTATACATCGCAGGTAGAATATCAATAATTGATTGATAATCCTTTAAATGATAATAAAGCTCATCAGCTAGCCTGAGTACTTCAGGGTTGCGAGGTTTTTCCTCAAGCAAATTATTTATTGTTATTTTAGCTAAATCATACTGATGGCTTTTAACTTGTAAACGTAGTTTCACTAGCTTAAAGGCAAATTTTTCTTTATCTTGGCAAATTTTAGCGGCGAGATCAAGATGTTCTCTTGCTGCAGTAAATTGTTTACTATCAATTTCAGCTTGCGCAGCTTGTAAGTAGATTAGTGCCGGATTCGTTGCTGATTTTGCGCTTTTTGCTAACAATTTCCCCGCTCTTTTATAATCGCCTTCTAGCAAAGACAACTGTGCTTGTTCAATTTGTTTTGCTGATTTTCTAGGTAATATTGAGCGTAACCAGCCACCTAAAGCAGTTTTAGAGTAAAATATCTTGATAAAAACAAAATAAAAAATGTACAGCAATAATAAAAAAATCAACTCGATAATAATGAACGTAACTAAGCTCATTTTGATTCTATAGCCTGAAAATTGAAATAGTACGATTCCTTGGTGATCAGCTAGCTCTGGACCAATAAAAATTCCAGCGATAAGCACTAAGAAAATAATTAAAATTCGTAGCATTATTATCTCCTAGTTTGCTAGCATAGCGCGTACGCGAGTCTGCATTAGTTTATCGAGTTCTTTTTGACTCATTAATTGCTCTGGTACATTTTGATTACTAATTGATTGTTGTTGTAAGTTATTCAGCTCATCTAAAAATACTTTAACACTTGGCGCGTGACTATCAAAATAAGCATTAACCCAAATAGACACATCGTTAAGCGATTTTTGATAAATGAGCTCTTGGTGCCGTGGCACCGCTTGTGCAGCAATAAGCAAATGTAGCTTAATATTTTCCCTCAAATAAAGCGCTTGTTCGGGCATAATAACAGCGGTATGAATTTGGCATTTTTTTAGTAGGTCAGGGTTTTTGCCTGCTTCAACGATACATTCACCAAAGTTATCATATCTTTCAACCTGTATAAATTTTGCGAAGAAGGATTCGCTGACTTTTATTAAGTTATCGTACCAGTCATAAATTGATGACGATATTTCATTACTATTTGTTTTATATGACTCATCAATTGTTGGTGCTAAGTTATTATGGTCTTCTGATTTTTGTTCTGAAATAGAATCATCATGTTCTATCATGCCGAGGTCAATTTGTTTATAGTTATCAACTAGTGGTAATTCTGTAACCGAATCAACTAATTCCATAAGGGTCATAACAATACCATCAAAATCGGTAAAACTAATTGCGGCGAGTGCCGAGATATCTTTATTAATAGCTTGTCTTGCCGGTAGCAAGCTAGGGTCGTTTGCTTGAGCAAGGCTAGCATCTGCATTTTTTAGTAGTAATCGTGCCGTTGTATAATCTTGCTCATTCCAGATTTTACGTCCAGCTAAATTGACTAAATAATTAGCCTGCGATATTAACCAACTTGTATTATCGGTAGTCGACATAGCGGATAAGCGTTCATTAAAATGAATAATATTTTGCTCTGATACTTTTATTGCATCGTCAACTTTATTAATAAACTGTTGCTGTGATTGAATTTGTTCGCTCAATTGATTTTTAACACTTTGTTCTATTAAGGCTAATTGTTTATTTTGATTATCAACAGCTTGTGAAATATTAGCTTTTATATCGCTGGTGATCGATTGCTGTAAAGTCTCTTTCAAGGTTGAAATTTCGACTTGTAATTGGTCAATTACTGTTTTTTGTGCGGTGGATTGTTGGTGACCGTGATAATAAATGAAGCCACCCAAGCAAATCGTTAAACAAATTGCGACAACAGAGAGCTTAGATACAGGGCACCTCTTGGCCGTTTTGTTGAGTTCTTGGTTGCTTTTTTTATCTTGTGATGGAAGCGGTTGCTCCGTACTTTCAGTATTTTTTTTCATATCTTGTTTCACTTGCTGAGATTGAGTGTGATTACCAATAGGTGAAGAGTTAGATAAACTTGGTTGTGATGATAAATTTTGCATATAGGAATCAGTTAATGCGGTGACACAAATATTTGATAATGTGGCATTAGCACTAAAATATCGCGTTTGGGTATAAACCACGTTTTTATGCGACATGAGGAAAACTTATCCAATTAATTTATATTGATATTGCATTATGACATAGAGTCGCAATTGTTTTAAATAAATTTTGATTATTTGCACTTTCAGCTAAATAGATCTGCTGCCAATGGTGTAATTTTGCTTCGGCCATTATCCTTGGGCTGCTAACAATTATGCGACAATTATGTTTATGTGTATCGGTACAATATTGGTTTAATTGTAGCAAATGTTCAATACTGGTTATGATAAAACTATATTGCTGTTGCTGTTCAAAAAGCATTATATGATAACAGATCGGGGCGCGTTGGTAACATTGGATATTTTTAACTAATGCCCCTTGGCGAGTAAGGTTTTTTTTAATAACTGTTCGTCCGACATCGCCACATAATATTAGTACTTGACGGTTATTAACGGAAAGATTGATTGATTGAAAATATTCCAGTAAACCTTCACTATTTTCATCTTTAGGTGGGAATGTGGTTAATCGACCAGTGATCGATTGAAACTGTTTAGCCGTTTGTTCGCCAATTGCAAAATAGTGGACAAAATGAGGAAATAGAACTTTTTGCTGGGTAGAAATCATTAAGTTAACTTGTGGTGAGACAATAATGATCATATCACCTTGCTGTAAGTTCTCAAGATGTTGTGCCAGCTGGTCTAAATCTTGTCCTTTTATGATATTAAAGAAAGGTAAGTGCTTTGCCGGTAACTTAGCTTGATGGCATAATTGAACAAGTTCTTCGCCATAAGGTGATGGACGAGTCACAATAATCATAAAATTTACCTATTTATAAGATATTCAAGTTGCTAAATCTGGCTTAAAATTTTATCAGCACCTTGATTTATCAGTTCTTTAGCCAGTACGATCCCGAGCTCTGTTGCTTGATATTTATGACCTGTAGCATTAGCCGTTATTATGTGTTTACCATCTAAACTGCCAACTAAGCCTTGTAGCGTTAGCGTATCTTGCTCGAGTTTTGAATAACAGCCGATCGGTACTTGGCAACCACCTTGTAGATAATTATTCATTGCGCGCTCAGCCGTAACACAATAACGAGTCTCTTGATCATCAAGAGGAGCTAATAATTGGCTAATTCTAGCGTCATTTTGGCGCGCTTCAATACCAATTGCTCCTTGTCCTACCGCGGGTAACATTGTTTCGACAGAAATATATTGTTTGATGCGTTGAGATAGTTCTAAGCGCTTCAAGCCTGCTGATGCTAAGATAATTGCGTCATATTCGTTATTATCTAACTTTTGTAGGCGAGAGCCAACATTACCTCGTAAATCTTTAATCGTTAAGTTTGGATAATGGGATTTAAGTTGGCATTGACGACGTAGACTTGAGGTACCCACAATCGCATTCTCAGGTAATTCACTTAGGTTATTGTACTTATTGGAAATAAAAGCATCTCGGACATCATCTCGGGGGCAGATAGTCGTTAATTCTAAGCCATCAGGAAATTGTGCTGGAATATCTTTAATTGAATGAACCGCAATATCAGCCTCATTATTCAAAATTGCAAGTTCTAACTGTTTTACAAACAGCCCTTTACCGCCAATTTTTGATAATGGGCTATCGAGTAGCACATCTCCTTGAGTTACCATTGGTACTAGCTCTACAGTCAATTTAGGATGATAAGATAGTAGCATTTTTTTTACATAGTTGGCTTGCCATAACGCTAAAGGGCTTTTTCGTGTTGCGATTTTAATTACTGGGATTTGCACAATATATCCTTAGACTATATTTTTTTTACTAATTCAGCAGCATAACCAATATAATTAGCCGGCGTAAGCTGTTTTAAGCGTGTTTTTTCATCCGCAGGTAAATCAAGAGTATCAATAAATGCCTGCATTCCTTGCTGGTCAACTCGTTTACCGCGTGTTAACTCTTTGAGTTTTTCATACGGTTTTTCAATACCATAACGACGCATAACGGTTTGAATTGGCTCAGCAAGAACTTCCCAATTCTGATTAAGTTCAGCAATAATATTAGCTTGGTTTACCTCTAATTTATTTAAGCCTTTTAAGGTTGATTGGTAAGCAATTAATGCATAACCTAAACCAACACCTAAATTGCGCAGCACTGTCGAGTCAGTTAAATCTCGCTGCCATCTTGAAATAGGTAGTTTATTAGCTAAGTGTTGCATCATGGCATTAGCCAGTCCTAAATTACCTTCTGAGTTTTCAAAATCAATTGGGTTAACTTTATGTGGCATAGTTGACGAGCCGATCTCTCCTTCAACTGTTTTTTGCCTAAAATGATTTAAGGCAATATAACCCCAAATATCACGATCAAAATCGATAAGAATGGTATTGAATCTAATGACACAGTCAAAAAACTCTGCAATATAATCATGAGGTTCAATTTGGGTCGTGTATGGGTTCCACGTTAAGCCTAATGAGCAGACAAACTCTTGACTAAATAAATTCCAATCAACCTCAGGGTAGGCGACAAGGTGTGCATTATAGTTACCTGTAGCACCATTGATTTTACCTAATATTTCAACAGCTTGAAGCTGTTTTAATTGACGCTCTAAACGATAAATAACATTAGCAAACTCTTTACCTATTGTTGATGGCGTAGCGGGTTGCCCATGAGTGCGAGACAACAGTGGAATATCTTGATAAAGTTTGGCTTTTGTTTTTAGCTCATCAATTAGTTTATGCCAATAAGGGACAACAATGAGTTTTCTGGCCGTTTTTAGCATTAATGAGTAGGATAAATTATTGATATCTTCTGATGTACAGGCAAAATGAATAAATTCAGAAACCGCTTCAAGGTTTTTATCACCTGTCATTTTTTCTTTAAGAAAATATTCGACAGCTTTAACATCATGATTAGTGGTTTTTTCGATTTCTTTGATGCGTAGGGCATCTTGCTCATTAAAATTGAAAATAATTTCATCGAGAAACTGATTAGCATGGCTGTTAAACGCAGGAACTTCAATGATTTCTCTGCAGTTAGATAATTTTTGTAACCATCTGACTTCAACTTCTACTCGATATTTTAATAAACCGTATTCGCTGAATATTGCTCTTAGTTCTTTTGTTTTCTCACCGTAACGACCATCAACGGGCGATAGGGCGGTAAGTGCAGATAATTCCATCATTTTACTCCATATTTTTCGTGACGTTTTGTAACATCAATGATTTAACGGTTAACTATTATTATGCATCTGTTGCAAAATATTATCGGCAGCATTAATTATATTTTTGCGAGAAAATAATAATTGCAAACGATTACCTCCAACTTGATACCACAAAATTGCCGCTCTAACACTTGCAAACAAAGCCGCTCGCACTTTAGCTTGAATTAAGGCGTTTTGCAAATACTCCATTTTGCCCGTAACCCTAATCTTTGACGTTAGAGGGCTAATGATATCTGAATAAATTTCAGCTAAGGGATAGGAAATCTCATTACGATGGTTATCGAGCGTTTCATGATTAATGACGCCATAAAGTGATTGAATTCGCTCTAGTCGATTAGCAATTTTTGCTAATGCCGATTTATCTTTAATTAATTTACTTGTTACCCCAATTGAGCCCAATATATAGCGCATTATCTCAACTTTTTCTGGGTTGTTATTGAGTAATTGGGTTAGAAATTGTAAGCCATTTTTAATATTACCGGTACCATCAAAAACATCAGCTGTTGATTGTGGCGAGGTATTAAATATACTTTTTAAAGCAATATCATACAAAGGTAGGTTGCATTGCCCAGTATTAGCCAGATTAGCGACTAATATTGCACTTTGGCAAACACCGCCTAACGCGATAGCGATATGATCATATTTATTGTCCATATTCATTTTCTCTATTGGCATTATAGATACTGATCAAATTGGCGGAGTATTCTTTCTTCAATAATACCGCCACCAAGGCAAACTTCTTGTTGATAAAATACTGCAGATTGACCTGGTGTAATAGCTGATACCGGGTGTTCAAAAATCACTTCAACTTTATCATCATTAATTGGCTTTAATTCACAAGCAATATCCTGTTGGCGATAGCGTGTTTTTACGGTACATTTTACTGAATGGGTAAGAGGTTTACGATCAACCCAATGAAGTTGACTAGCAATTAAACCGCCCGAATATAAAGCGGGATGATCTCCCCCCTGTGCAACAATCAGTTCATTTTTTTGAACATTCTTATCAACTACATACCAAGGTGTTTCGTCAGAGTTTTTAAGTCCTCCAATACCAAGTCCTTTGCGTTGGCCTAGCGTATGGTACATTAAGCCTTGATGTTGGCCAATTATCTTGCCATCTACCGTTCGAATTGATCCCGATTGAGCAGGTAGGTACCGAGCCAAAAAATCGCGAAATTTTCGTTCACCAATAAAGCAGATCCCTGTTGAATCTTTTTTACTCGCGGTTGCTAAGCCTAGTTTTTGCGCGATTTCTCTAACTTGAGGTTTTTCTAATTCACCAACGGGAAAAAGGCTTTTGCTAATTTGTTGCTCACTTAAGGTATAAAGAAAATAACTTTGATCCTTATTATTATCTATGCCTCGTAGCAATTTAACTTTACCATTTTCATCTCTTCTACGGACATAATGACCGGTAGCAATATAGTCAGCACCCAAATCTTCTGCTGCGTATTGTAAAAAAGCCTTAAACTTGATCTCTTTGTTGCACAATATATCAGGGTTGGGAGTTCTACCGGCTTGATATTCTGCTAAAAAATGCTCAAATACGTTGTCCCAGTATTCTGCAGCAAAATTAATTGTTAATAACTTTATACCTAATTTATCACACACTGCTTGAGCGTCATTAAGATCTGTGGTGGCGGAACAATATTCTTCATCATCGTCCTCTTCCCAGTTCTTCATAAATAACCCAACGACATCGTATCCTTGCTGTTGTAATAAGTAAGCTGATACTGATGAATCAACGCCACCAGACATACCGACCACAACCTTTATATTTTTGTTATTCATTTTTTTCTGCGACATATTAAATTTAAATCATGGATAAATAGCTGTTAACTGCGATTTTATCACAAATGATAAGAGAGCAATAATTTTTTGCGGAAAACAAAAAAATAACCACCTAGCAGTAGTGTCAATAAATAATTAGGATAAATCTTTTATGATACAAATTATTCTACCTATAACTTTAAAATCATTCTCTATATTTAATTTATCTATCTGCATAGAAGGGTATTTTTCGTTGTCAGATAATAATAAAAGATATTTCCCATGATTTTGAATACGCTTGATTATCAGTGCGTCACCATATTTAATCAGATAGATATAGCCATCGAACGGCGCTACATTAGCTACGTTAAAAATTAATGTATCGTTATCTGAGATAGTTGGTGACATTGAATCACCTTTTGCCCAGTAGAAAAAAAGGTCATCGATATGAAAATCGTGAGATTTAATGCAATTTAAATCAAATGGTAGCAAATTAGTTATCTGATTTTTAGTTCCGTTAAGTTCATCAAAATGTTCAATCTCTGTATTAGGCTGATAAATGGGAATATTAACAATGCTTTTAACTCCCTTACTGGGCAGCAAACGGCATTCTCCTTGCCCTGTTGCTAACCATGCAATAGGAACATCACATTTTTTAGCTATAATCGCTAAACGATTTAAGGATGGATAGGTTTTTCCCGACAAATAATCTCTAATAACCGCTTCAGACATTTCTACTTTTTTCGCAAATGCATTACCTGACATTCCTTCTTGAGCGAGCAACAATCGCTCACGAAACTCAATAACACCAGTATTTTCTAATAGTTGTTTTTTTTCTATATTTTTCATTGTCACCTTCGTATTTTTATTAATTTAGATTTAGGTTAAACAGATTTATATTTTTTTTTAGATAAAAATGCACTTTTTTGTTTGAATTCGTTTTTTTGTGTGGTATTCTTTGTGCACAAATTAATGCTAAACAGCGTTAAATTGGTATTATACCGATAATCTTAACTATATCTATATAAGAGGATCTCATAATGAGAGTACAAGATCAAGATTGGCTACCTTCTAGAGTCGTGGGGGAGATCAAAATTCGAGGGGGAAGCCTACGCGAATTATCACGTTCAAACGGCTTACAAGCTGATACATTAAGAAATGCACTTTACCGTCATTGTCCTAAGTATGAGAAAATTATTTCTGGGTACTTAAATGTCCCTGTAGAGAAAATCTGGCCGACTCGATATAAAAAATAATCATAAATTATTACGAATAATTTATGATTATTATCTAAATCTTAAAGTACTTTTTTTTTTACTTTTATGTGTGAGTTCGTACTGCAAGACTGATTTTAAATAGCTTGCTCTATTAGAGTAGAGTAAGCTATTTCTTATTGATTACTTCTTCGTTTTAGCTGCGGCTTTAACAATTACAGCAAAAGCATCTGCTTTTAATGATGCGCCACCCACTAATGCACCATCAATATCGGGTTGAGTAAATAACTCAGCTGCATTTTTATCATTAACCGAACCGCCATATTGAATAATAACTTGCTGCGCTATATCTGCGTCAACTTTTGCAATATGCTCACGGATAAATTTATGTACAGCTTGCGCTTGTGCTGGAGTTGCTGATTTACCTGTACCAATAGCCCAAATTGGTTCATAAGCAATAACTGCATTGTTAAAGGCTTTAGCACCAAGTAGATCAATTACAGCATCAAGTTGTTTTGCACAAACGGCTTGTGTTTGGCCTGCTTCATTTTCAGCTTCACTTTCACCAATACATAGCACTGGTACTAAACCGTTTTCTTTTAAGGTCGCAAATTTCTGTGCAATAAATTTATCACACTCTGCATGATAAGTTCGACGTTCTGAATGGCCAATAATAATATGAGTTGCTCCAATTTCTTTAAGCATTTCAGCGGAAATATCACCTGTGTAAGCCCCCGACAGATGAGTATCGACATTTTGTGCGCCTAACATAATATTAGAATCTGCTAAAAGTTTTTGGACATAATCAAGATACACAACAGGGGGAGCAATTGCTACATCGCAACCATCGATACCAGCAAGTTCTTTTTTTAAGCTTGTGACTAAGTCTAAAGCCATAGTTTTACTACCGTTAAGCTTCCAGTTTCCCATAACGAGAGGTTTACGCATAAATTTCTCCAATAATTACGTTTAATTGAGTGTAGATTTGATTTGAATTCGCTATAATGTCAAACATTATACACAAATAATTGCCATTGAGGATCACTATGTCTTTAGAAATACTTAGTCAGTTAGAAACAAAAATTCAACAAACTGTCAATACTATTCAATTATTACAGCAAGAAATCAATGCATTACAACAAAAGAATCAAGAATTAGAACTTTTAATTACTGAAGAATCAGATGAAGTACAAAGTTTGCGTAAGCAAAATGAGGAATTGAAACAGGAACAAGCGGTATGGCAAGAACGCATTAGTTCCTTATTAAATAAAATTGGTGGGATTTCTCAATAAGCATTAATCATATTAATCAATAAATTGAAAGGGCTTTTATAGCCCTTTTTTAGTGTAAATCATTAAAAAAATGTTACTATTAGGATAGTAAAGTAAGCTTACATAAGCGGATTGATGTAAATCGATAAATTAGCATAAGAATAATACCCTATATAAATGGCTATTATTCTTATGATAGGAAAATAAAAGAGAAGCAATGAATCAATACTTAAAATCATTATGGCTAACTGAAACCGTGCGTTTAATCGAAAAAGATGGAGCACGTTTTGATGATGATGAAGCAAATCGTCAAGCTAGATCAATAAAAGGCGATATATCCGCCCGTATTATCAAGCGAGCAGATATTCTTAGCGAGCAACATGGTCTAAAAAAAAGCCAGCAAGAGTGGTTACATTCAGCTAAATTATCTTTCTTTATTTTATTTATAATTGCTTTATTTACAGGTGCAGGTCTTGCCTTTAGTGCATTAGCTAACAATCCGGTTAATTTATATTGGGCACTACTCTGCTTGCTCGGTTTTCATTTTGTGACATTGTGCTTATGGTTAATATCCTGTATTTTTTTACCGAACGAGAGTGGCAGTTTTTTTATCCATCTTTGGCTTTGGTTAGCAAAAAAAATCGCTAAAAAAAGCACTGCGAGCCAAGTTTTACCTGCATTTATTACCGTATTTAATAAGCAGTTAAGATGGCTAATAGGTTTAATTGTGAATTTATTATGGAGTGTAATTTTATTTTCAGCACTTATTGTATTAGTGGCATTACTATCAACTAAAAATTATAGTTTTGAATGGCAAACGACTTTACTTAGTGCCGATGCAGTTATCACTATCACTCATTTTTTAGGCGAGCTTCCGACAATGTTAGGTTTTTCATTACCAGACAATGACACGATTAGAGCGAGCGAACAGGCCATGGTTAATGGTGAAATTAGATCCGCATGGGCAGTTTGGTTGTTAGGTATTTTTATTGTCTATGGTGTTGCCATTCGTTTGATATTATTTATTTTTTGTGGAATGAAGTGGCGATTCGGTTGTCAAAATATTAGTTTAAGCATTCAATACCCACAATATCAGCTATTAATTAACGAGTTAGATATTGCGCCAATTAAATATATTGTCGATCAAGATGGCAGTAGCGATACTTTACTATGTGATCAAAATAAACAAATTGTTAAAACATCAGCGAATACAGCACTCGTCGCGATAGATATTGAACCAAATTGGTCACCTCCTAATCATATTAATTTTTTAGGTTTTTTAAATAGCAATGAACAACGAAAAGCAGTGCTTGATTTTTTGCAACAGCATCCTGCTAATAAATTGCTTATAGCAATTGACACCGATCGTTCGCCAGATCGAGGTATAATAAACTTAATTCAATTATTGGCGGTAAAAGCAGCTGATTGCCGAATATGGTTTATTAACCAAGGCCGACAACTCAATAATTGGCAAGAGAGCTTAAGTAAATTAAAAATAGTACTAGCCGATACATCATGGCTACTTGACGAGGGTGATAATGCTAAACGAAATTAATTTAGCTATTGTTGGTCATGCCAACGTGGGGAAAACGTCACTATTGCGGACATTAACACAGGATAGCCAATTTGGGACTATTTCTGATAAGCCAGGCAGCACAAGGCATGTTGAAGCAATAACATTTTCCTTAAGTAATAACGATAAAATTGTTTTTTATGATACGCCAGGTCTTGAAGATAGCATTGCTTTGTATGACTATATCAGTCGATTAAATAGAGATTACACTAAAGCCGATGGGATTGATAAACTCAATCAATTTTTATCCAGCCCCGAGTCAGAGCATCGATTCGAGCAAGAAGCAAAAGTTATCCGTCAGTTATTGAAAAGCGATGCCGCGATTTATGTTGTGGATATAAGAGAGCCTATTTTAGATAAATATCATGATGAACTAGCTGTACTAGCTTATAGTGACAAACCGATTTTAGCCGTTTTTAATTACACAGCCTCATCTTCACCTTATGAAATAGAGTGGAAAAAATTATTATCGCGAATAGGTATACATACCATCGTAAGATTTGATGCGGTATTTCCTTCGCTTGACGGTGAATATCGTCTTTATCAAAGTTTACTATTATTGCTTGAACCAGCAAAAAATATTCTTAATGGGTGGCAAGAAAAAATTAAGCAACAACGACTGAATCGAAATCATCGAGCCAGTTTGGCTATAGCCGATGCGCTTATTGATGTAGCAGCTTATAGTGAACTAGCTAAAGACAATGTCGAAGATATGATTAAAATAATGCAGGATAATGTACGGAAAAGAGAGCAACAAGCAATTACAGAGTTGTTGTCGCTATACCAATTTTCGATTGCCCAGCAGAGCAGCGAGAACCTTCCTATTTTGCGCGGTCGCTTTGAGAGCGATTTATTTAATAGGGAAGCATTAAAGCTAATGGGTATTCATTTAAGCAAAGGCATGCTTTCAGGGGCGGTTATAGGTGCAGGTGTAGATTTGGCTGTAGGTGGGATCACTCTTGGCTCAGCAGCATTAATTGGTGCTACAATTGGTGGCCTTGCACAAACTGCAAAGCACTATGGTAATCGAATCAGAAATAAATTGTCAGGCCATACTAAAATGACCATTGATGATGCTATCATTTGTTTTTTATCGTTACGGCTTTTACAATTGAAAGAGAGCTTAAATTTGCGTGGACACGCTAATAACATGCCGATTATTTTAGCTAAACTGGATGAAGGTACATGGAAGAAAGGTAAATTACCAAAATCGTTACAAGTGACGAGAGTTCATCCAAGCTGGTCTACAATTGGTCGTTATAAGCTAAAAAAAGATGACGCAAACCGCCAAGAGGTATTATCAAATGTTGCGAGAGAATTGGAATAATAAATTAAAAATTTCTATTATTGTTTTAGTCATCTTGTTATTTAGTGGTTGTCGTTCTCAGTCATCAATACAATATGCAGATGATAATTCCGATCTTTTAATAGTGAAAAAAATAGAACAACAATATCAAACTTGGTATAAGACACCCTATCATTATGGTGGTAATTCTCTCAATGGTATTGATTGTTCTGCATTTGTACATAATTTTTATCGCCAAAAACTTAATATATTCCTTCCACGAGTAACCACAGAACAACTTAAGAGTGGAAAACCTGTTTCCGAATTAAAAGCCGGTGATTTAGTCTTTTTCAAAACAGGTAAAGGTGAGAAGGGCATGCATGTTGGTATTTATTATAAAGATGGTAATTTCCTCCACGTATCAACATCTCAAGGCGTAAAATTTTCTAATTTAAATGAAAAATATTGGCAGCAGCATTACGTGCAAGCAAAACGCTTTGTTAATTAGTCCTCTTTGCTTGTATCATTTATTTATAAAAATTAACTCGAGAAATAGGTAATAATTTCTTATTTAAATTTATGCTATAATGATCAGCAATTCGATATTTTATAGCCTGTGGTGATAGTCAAACATGAGTTATCAAGTTTTAGCAAGAAAATGGCGCCCTAAATCATTTACAGAAGTTGTTGGTCAACAACATGTTTTAACAGTATTAGCAAATGCCCTTTCTTTAGGTAGAGTCCATCATGCTTATCTATTTTCGGGTACGCGCGGCGTAGGTAAAACCTCGATTGCGCGCTTATTGGCTAAAGGTCTTAATTGTGAAAAAGGTATAACGGCGACGCCCTGTGGTGAGTGTGATAATTGTAAAGATATAGAACAAGGACGATTTATTGATTTATTAGAAATTGATGCAGCCTCGCGCACCAAAGTGGAAGATACTCGCGAGATTCTTGATAACATTCAGTATTTACCAACCAAAGGTCGATTTAAAGTTTATCTTATCGATGAAGTACATATGCTATCTCGTAGTAGTTTTAATGCTTTATTAAAAACATTAGAAGAGCCACCTGAACATGTTAAATTTTTACTCGCAACGACCGATCCTCAAAAACTACCTGTCACCATTTTATCACGTTGCTTACATTTACACCTTAGCGTACTCGATAGTAGCTTGATTAAACAGCAGCTGAGTAAAATATTAAAAGCCGAACAGATTAATAGTGACGAACGATCCGTCCAATTACTCGCTAATGCAGCTAACGGTAGTATGCGCGATGCACTAAGTTTGACTGACCAAGCCATAGCGTTAGGTAATGGTAAAATTGATGAGCAATCAGTCAGCATTATGCTTGGAACTCTCGATAAAGCCGTACCTTTTGGTCTAATTGAATCACTTTACAGCGGTGACGGCAATCAGCTAATGCAGCATATCGATGATGCAGCAAAACAAGGCGTCGATTGGGATGGTTTATTAACCGAAACGTTAACTTTGCTGCATCAAATCTCATTATTACAAATTGTGCCTACTGCAATCGGTGATTATAGTGATTATGAAGAGCGCATTCGCCAATTAGCTCAACATGTTTCGCCTAATGATATCCAACTCTTTTATCAAATATTATTAATGGGTAGAAAAGAGCTTACTTTTGCACCAGATAAAAAAATAGGTGTCGAAATGAGCTTTTTACGCGCATTAGCTTTTATTCCAAAAGTCGTTGTGCCTTTGATTAGTGACACCAATGAGGTGGTTTTACCCGTCACGAAAAATCAACAAAAGGATACTCCACCAGTCTTAGATGTGAAGCCTGTGACACAGCCAGAACCCGCTTCCCCTCCTCAATTGAATGCTGCATCAATCAATATTGATGATGGTGTTTCCGACGTTACTAAAACGATTCTTGCTGCAAGGCAACAAGTTATAGAGAGCGAAAAAATAAAAAAAAAGCCTGAACAGGTTGGACTCAGCCAACCTGAAAAAATAGCTAATAACAAACATTTAAATAAGGTATTATTACCAGCTGAGCAAAAAGACTCTGTAGACCCTTTAAAAGATGTAGCAGATGACGCAACAGACGCTCAGTTAACAGCAGAAACTTATCAATGGCAGTTCAGTGAGCATTTTACGCCTAATAATGATTCGGTTTTAGCCGCTAAAACAGTTAAGCAAGCTTTTGAGCATGAGAAGTCGGCAGAGTTAACCCAAAAATTAATTGAACAATCGATAGAAATCGATTCATGGAGCGCCGAAGTTGAAAAGTTAATGTTACCGCCATTAATTAAGCAAATTGCGATTAACTCATATTTAGAGCAAGTGAATGACCATAAATTGATACTACATTTACGTTCAGCCTTAGCACACCTTGTACGTAATGATAATAATATTCAACGATTAGCTCAATTGATCTCATCTTATCGAGGAAAAGAGTGTGAGTTATCGGTGGTTATTGATGATGATCAGGCACAATTAACGCCTTTAGAAGTACGCGAAAAAATTTACCAAATGAAGTTAGCACAAGCTAAACAACTTATTGAACAAGACAATAAAATTGCAATGATTTGTCAATTTTTTGAAGCACGAATTGATGAACAAAGTATTCGTCCTGTATAATAATATTCTACAAGTATTGCAAAATATAATGACAATTTTAAGAGGAATTAATCATGTTTTCTGGTGGTAAAGGCGGTTTAGGCAATTTGATGAAGCAAGCACAACAAATGCAGACCCGTATGCAGCAAGTGCAAGATGAGATCGCAAAAATGGAAGTTACGGGAGAATCAGGAGCTGGCATGGTTAAAGTAACTGTTAATGGTGCTCATAATTGTCGGCGAGTAGAGATAGACCCATCGTTATTAACCGATGATGATAAAGAGATGTTAGAAGATTTAATTGCTGCAGCCTATAATGATGCAAGTCGTCGTTTAGAAGAGACGCAAAAAGAAAAAATGGCTCAAGTCACTGGTGGTATGCAATTGCCTCCAGGCTTTAAGATGCCATTTTAAGTAAGCGAATGTTCTATCGTTTACCGGTTTTATTCTCCGCGAGTTACTACTTTTTGGTGTTGCTCGCGCATACCACTTGTATAATGCTTAATTCTACGGTTGATAATAGCGAAGATTTTTTCTATATAATTAGTAAAACGGCACTAAATGATTTAACGTCTTTCTTCTTTATTTTAATATTAAGCAGTCTATTTTTTTATCAAACTAAACTCTACTTCTATATCCCAAAAAATAAAAAGCGCGTTATTATATTGGCTATTATTTTTGCTATTATTTATGTTGTTATCGACTATATCTTGCATCAATTAGTTATGAGGCTATTTTTACCATATTTTATTGATTCTCAATTTGTTTATACAAGTTATGGCAGCCGTAATAATTATCAAACTATTTTGCCAATATTCAATATTATTGCTTATGTCTGGACATATGTTGTGGCAGCCATTATGTTATATTTTCTTATCAAGCTAACTAAAAAATTTTTTAGTATCCCTTTAATCGATAGTATTACTCAGATCTCTTCACGAAAATTGATTGATCCTACAATGCAGTTAAATAGTGAACAGAGCATTGAAGATTATCGAAAATTGTATGCTATTATTTTTGCTGCAATTTTTTGCTGTGTTGCCAACGCCGTTGTATGGAATGTTTATTTTAGTCTCTTCTTCACCATAGATGAAATTAATAGTATGCTCATTGATTATTACGATACAATTTTTTATTTTGTGCTATCGTCGTTATTTATTAATTATCTGTTTTTATATAAGATTAGTCATAAGTTTATTATTAAAACCTATAGTTGGTTACCATTTACAAACTTATTAACCGCATGTCTAATTACGATAGTGCTCTTTGGTGTGGGTGCATCAATCATCACTTGTTTTGTATTACCATTTATATTTAAATCGATAATATTTTTGCTAGCATGGTTAATAGTTTGTTATATTATGCTGTATTATTTTACTCGCTTTTCATTATGGCGTTATTTTGCCTAATAAAGTAGATAACACCGTTTACGGGATTGACACAATATTCACTCAATTAACAGCAAGTCAATATATGCTGTTAATATTAAATCGTTAAATAGCAATAGAACATTGGTAGTTAGATGCAAATTAGTCCTTTATTACAATCTTTAGTCGAAGCATTACGCTGCCTACCTGGCGTAGGTCCTAAATCTGCGCAGCGGATGGCATTTCATCTTTTACAACGTAATCGTAAAGGCGGTATTGATCTTGCTCATATTCTTCATGAGGCGATGATTAATATTGGTCACTGTCAAGATTGTCGAACCTTTACTGAGCAAGAACAGTGCGCTATTTGTGCCAATATACGCCGCCAGCAAAGTGGTCAATTATGTGTAGTTGAGACGCCGTCAGACATTGTAGCGATAGAACAAACGGGGCAATATAGTGGTCGTTACTTTGTCTTGCTAGGACATCTTTCACCATTAGATGGTATTGGGCCAAATGATATCGGGCTAGATAAGCTCAGTATTCGATTACAGCAGGAAGCTATTACTGAGGTTATTTTAGCAACTAATCCTACGGTTGAAGGTGAAGCGACCGCCAATTATATTGCTCAAATATGTAATAAATTAGGTATTGTCGCAACACGTATAGCTCATGGCGTTCCTGTTGGAGGAGAACTTGAAACCGTTGATGGGACCACGTTGTCCCATTCGTTTTTGGGACGGCAAAAAATCGATATTTACCCTTAAATTTACATTCAGCTAAGAATGTTTAATGACTAAAACTATGAGGATACTATCATGTATAAAGCTGTTGCTTTTGATATGGATGGAACACTATTAAACAATCAAAGACAAATTTTACCAGAGACGATTGCGACAATTGAAAAGATAAAGCAAAAGGGCATTAAAGTTATTTTAGTTACGGGTCGCCATCATAGTGTTGTCTATCCTTATTATTATCAGTTACAACTTGATACGCCTATAATTTGCTGTAATGGAACATATCTTTACGATTTTGCTAAGCAAGCCTACTTTAATTCTTATCCACTATCTAAGCGCCAATCGAAGCTATTACTTAATTTAGTTAATCAACATAAAATTCATACTTTACTTTATACTGATCAATATATGACTTATGAAGTGCTCGATGATCACCTAGAAGGGCTATTTAAATGGGTAAGCTCGTTACCAGAATTTTTACAGCCTAAAATTATTAAAGTTGATAGCTTTATTGATGTTATTGAGCAGAGCAAAGAAGTCTTCAAATTTGCAACTAGCTCGCATGATATACCTGCATTACAAGCATTCTCAAAAGTCGTTGATAATCTTGGTGACTACGAGTGTGAGTGGTCTTGGGCAAACCGCGCTGACGTCGCCTTAAAGGGTAATAACAAAGGAAACGGCCTTGCTAATTGGGCCAAATTTGAAAATATTGCTTTATCTGAGATAGTTGCGTTTGGCGATAGCTATAACGATTTAAGTATGCTTAAAAATGCAGGTCTTGGCGTTGCAATGGGCAATGCTGATGATGCAATCAAGGCTCATGCTGATCGGGTCATTGGCGATAATAATAATCCAAGTATTGCTGACGAGTTAACACGTCTTTTTTTATTATAATTAGCTATGTTTGAAATCTTATATCAAGATGAACATTTAATTGCAATAAATAAGCCATCTGGTTGGCTTGTCCATCGCAGTTGGTTAGATAAAAATGAGAAAGTCGTCGTGATGCAAACACTGCGTGACCAAATTGGCAAACATGTTTTTCCTGTGCACCGTTTGGACAGACCAACTTCAGGTGTTTTATTGTTCGCCTTATCAAGCGAAATTGCTAAATTACTATCACTACAATTTGCCGCGCGTCAACCTGAAAAAATCTACCATGCAATTGTACGGGGCATTATTGACAAGCCTGGCCATATTGATTACCCACTCATTGAAGAGTTAGATAAAATAGCGGATAAATTTACCAATAAAGACAAGGCCGTACAAGAAGCCATCACCGACTATACACCAATTAGTTGCGTTGAAATCCCAGTTGCGGTCGGCAAATATTTAACTGCTCGCTATAGCTTCATTGAACTTAGCCCACAAACCGGACGTAAGCACCAGCTTCGACGGCATATGAGTCATATTTTTCATCCTATTATTGGTGACAGCAGACATGGCGATTTACACCAAAATCGTGCGTTTGCACAATATTTTAATATTAAACGATTAATGTTACATGCAAGTTCGCTAGCATTTACCCATCCAATTAATCAAAAAAATGTAGTTGTTAACGCTAAATTTGATGATGATTGGTTAGCTATATTGTCTGTATTTACTAACTAAATTTAGTTTATTGTATTAGCTAAGCGTATGTTCGATTATGAAAGCAAATAAAAAACTGTCCATAAATTGAATACATTACCTTATGAACAAGGGTACAAAGTGCCACAAATTTGCTGTGGTAATCCCCTAAAATTAATACAACTGCAAAATTCTACGCCTAGCTTCCATTAAAAACGGGAGGATTACCCTGGCATCAAATTTGAAAAGGGAATGATATTTTTGAATTCTTTCTACATTAAGAGAAAGATAGTTTTTTTAGATTCTTTGTTGTCCTAGGGGAAAGTATATTTTTTTTATACTTCCCCTATTGTTTTAATTTTAGCTATTACACCTAGTGATGCATTATTATTTACCTCATTTAAGAGGTTTAATTCACCACCATAGCCCCAATCTATTGTGGAAAATATTGACTAGCTAACTTGAACTAAAATAGTCTTTATTTAAGTTCTGGCCAGTAATTTTTATTAGCAATAATTAAGTCATCTAAAATCGCTTTTGCTACGCTCGCACTTGGTACTGTTTTTGATAACGTAATGGCTTGCCACAGTTTGTGATAAGACTGCTCAACCCAAGCTTCGACTACCAGTTTTTCAACCGCGACTTGTTGTTCCATCAATCCTTTTTGGAATAAGGGAATCGGGCCCATAACGAGAGGCTCGGGCCCGCTTGAACCAACAATACAAGGGATTTCAACCATCGCATCAATAGAAAAATTTTCTATCGAGCCATTATTGGGTACAATCAGTAACATTCTTTCTTGGGTATTAAAGGCAATGGCTGCTGCTAAATCAACGATGTAAGAAGCATGTTCATCAATTTCTAAGTGACCGGCAGTTGAACTATTTTGTTGGATTATTGCTCGACATGCATTGAATACTGATTTTTCTCTATTATCCATCACTTCGTTAGCCCGGGTGTAGGTTGGATTTGAATGTTTAACTACATAATCTGGGAATAGATAATATTTAAGGTAAGTATTTGGTAACGTATTTGGATCTAGCGCAGTAACATCTTTTGCCTTAGCATAAGTATCATTCCAACTCGCTTCTACATTTGCAGTATCTGAAGCTGGGATATAGCCATGTTTTTTTACATGCGCAATAATTTTAGGCATCAAATTATTGCCTTGCAAATCTTCGATTCGACTCCACCAACCAAAATGGTTTAAGCCGTAGTAGCGAACGCGCATCTCTTTTCTTGATTTTAATCCTGCTATCTGCGCCATTCTACCTTCGATACCGATGGGCATATCACAAATATTAAGAATTTTAGCATCAGGTTTTAAGCGTCTTGTAGCCTCGGCAACAATTGCAGCAGGGTTAGAGTAATTTAACATCCAAGCATTTGGTGAATAGGTTTCCATGTAATCTAAAATTTCAAGTACTCCGCCAATTGAACGCATACCATAAGCAATACCGCCAGGACCACAGGTTTCTTGACCGAGTACACCGTGCCGTAAAGGTATTTTTTCATCTTGTTCTCGCATTTGGTATTTTCCAACTCGAATATGTGCCATGACAAAATCAACATCGGTAAACATCTCTTTTGGATTAGTCGAGTATGAGAATTTAATATCAGGTGCTTTTTCTTGCAAAATAATGGCACAAGCATCAGCAATGGTTTTTTGGCGAGCGGCATCATTGTCATAAAATTTAATTTCTCGTAGAGGAAAACGCTTTATATTTTCTAGAAGCATTAATACGATCCCTGGAGTGAAAGTACTACCGCCACCAGCAACAACAATTGAAAATTTTTTCATATTGATTTCCTTATAAAAAATAGTTATAAAATGTTAGATAAATAATTTGATATGCCTTCTTATAAACTCATAATTGAATCGATACGATCTCTTATTTTTCCTACATGCAATCCAATAATAATTTGTAACGATGAACTTTTTCTAACAACACCATGCGCGCCAATTTCGGTAAAAAATTGATCTGGTTGAACTTGATTTACGTCTAATACTTCAACTCTTAGCCTTGTAGCACAGTTATTAAGTGCTTTAATATTATCTTTGCCTCCTAAGCCATTGATAATTGCGTGCTCTAAACTTAGTTGTTCACCTACGTCACTAGTGCTATTTTCTGCCTTTTTTTTCTTCATATCCTCTTTGGTATATAATTTCACGTTATTTGAATTGTCGCCTCTTCCTGGTGTATTCAAATTCCATTTAACAATGATAAATTTGAAAATAAAGAACCAAATGAAGGTAAATATCACCCCGATTACAATATGTGTGACAACCATCATGGTATGATTATGTAACATAGGCCCCCAGTTAAGCGGGATCATGGTATCAAGCAGTCCCCCCCCCATATTGCCAACAACACCAAATGAATATAGCGTGGCAGCTAATGTTGCCGATAAAAATGCATGTACGACAAATAGGACTGGAGCAATAAACAAAAATGTAAACTCTAACGGTTCGGTGATACCTACCAAAATAGCAGTCAGTGTTGCGGGAATAAGTAATCCTGCTAATTTTGCTCTATTTTCTGGTTTTGCTGTTGAATAAAGCGCGCAGGCAATACCGATAGAACCAAATATTTTACTATTGCCATGCAATGCAAATCCGCCAGCAGGGAATAACTCTTTCAGTGATTGCGTTGTTTGACTGAAGGCTTGTATTTGTAACGTCCAATCGATCTGTATTCCATTCTCGGTTACAGCAGGGCCGAAAACAAAAGGCCCATAGATAAAGTGATGAAGCCCTGTCGGAATTAAAATTCGCTCAAGGAACGTATATAACCAAACACCTACCCCTCCAGATGAGATCATAAAAGATTGCATTGATTTGATGCCAATTTGGATTATTGGCCAGGTAAGCAGTGTTAACCAAGCAAGCAAGAGCATTACAGCGAAACTAAAAATGACGACAAATGAAGTACCTTGAAATATACCTAAAAATGCGGGAAGAGGTTTTTCATAATATAAATTATGAATTTTAGTAACGATACCAGAAATAATGATAGCGCCGATGATGCTGGTATCAAACGTTTTTATACCCGCTATTAATGTAAGCCCAGTATCGAGTCCAACCTCTTTTGAAAAATCAACGCCAAATGATGAACCCCACACGGTACCCATTGCAAAAATAAAATAATTCCATGTTAAAAAGCTGACTAATGAAGCCAGACATGCTCTAGCTGGGGCTATTTTTGCAAGTCCAATAGGCAATCCAACACAAAAAATAAGTGGCATATTACGAAACACTGTCCATGCTCCTTCTTGCAATACAAACATCAATTTATAAAAAAAACTATTTATGTCTGCAATATCATTACCAACAAATAATGGGTTTTGTAATAAAATTGTTAGCCCAACGACAATGCCTGCAAATGGAAAAAGAAGCACTGGCGTGAACATCGCACCACCAAAACGCTGAATACCACTTAGCATAGATCTCGCTCCGATATAATAAAAATGTATAAAAATTTTAATGACTAAATTAACTTAGGCTTGAATTATTATTTGATAATGTGACTTAAATCAAAAAATGAAATTGATAAAAAGATCTATAATAAGAGGCGATAAATAGATCTGTTTCATTTTCTTTATATAACAATTAGCATATTAAGGTCTAAAAGTGATCTATAAAAAAATTGCACATCAATTAAGAAAAGAGATTAATTCCAGCAAATATGCTATTGGTGACCAACTTCCTAATGAAAAGGAGTTAAGCTCCTTATTTAACGCTTCCCGAATGACTGTACGCAAAGCAATAAATGAGTTAATTAATTTTCAACTTATATCGAGAGAATGGGGAAGAGGGACATTTATCATCGCTAAAGATCTGAATTTTGGCATTAATCAATTAAAGAGCTTTTCCGAAATTATGAATGATGCGCATAAGGGTTATATTAATAAAGTAATTGAGTTTTCGGTGACATCAAATATTAATGCAGTTGTGAGCAATAAGCTTAAATTATCAGAAAAAGATAAAGTTTTTTATATTCGCCGTATCCGATATATCAACAATAATCCCATTATGGTTGAAGATAGCTACATGCCTTACAATCTATTTAAAGGATTAACGGTAAGTGATATGGAAAATTCTAAGTTTAATTACATTGAGAATATTTGTGGAATTAAGATTGAGGGCAGTTATGAGACGTCATACGCAATAATACCTGATAAAGAGATACGCGAACTGCTATGTTTAAATATAGGAAGACCAATATTGATGTCGACGACTTACTCGTACGATACCAATAATCAATTTATAAACTATGCAATTATTTACAGAAACTCACAAGAACACATTTATGAATTTCACTTAAAAAGATAACCACAATGTATAATTTGACTTATCAATATACTATTGATAGATTGAAAACAACCATATCTTATTTGATTCGGTACCAATATGATCCCACAAATAAAAACATCTCCCATGGTTGACGCACTTGTCGTCCAATATTTAAATGAACTTAAATCGATAGGATTTAGCGGTGATATAGCAACCGACTATGCAACAAGGTTAAGTTTGGCAACGGATAATAGTATTTACCAACTGCTGCCTCAGGCGGTACTATTTCCTCGTGATAGCCATGATGTTCAGCAACTCGCTTGCTTAGCGCATAAAAAAAGCTATCAAACGATCTGCTTTACTCCACGAGGTGGTGGCACGGGGACTAATGGTCAATCGCTTAATAAAGATATTATTGTTGATCTATCGCGTCATATGAACCGTATTTTAGATCTTAACCTTGAAGAAGGTTGGGTAAAAGTTGAAGCAGGAGTGGTCAAAGACCAGCTTAATCAATATTTAGCCCCTTATGGTTATTTTTTTTCGCCAGAGCTATCAACAAGTAACCGTGCGACGATTGGCGGAATGATTAGCACTGATGCTTCGGGACAAGGCTCCATGGTATATGGTAAGACATCCGATCACACCTTAGCAACCCAAGTCGTACTATTGACCGGTGAAATTCTCGAAACGGGTAAAAAATCGATTACCGAAGTTCAACACATTATTCAGCAAAACAATACGATTGCAGCTATTTACCGAACGGTATTTGATTATTGTAAAAATCATCGAGATTTAATTTTACAGCGTTTCCCTAAATTGAATCGATTCTTGACGGGTTACGATCTCAAACATGTTTTTAATGACGATTTGACTGAGTTTGACTTAACCCGCATTATTACTGGTTCAGAGGGTACCTTGGCTTTTGTTACCCAAGCAACGTTGCATATTATTCCACTACCTAAAGTACGCTATTTAATTAATATCAAATATGATTCTTTCCAGTCAGCGCTTAAGCATGCGTCTTTTTTAGTTAAGGCTAAAGCATTATCTGTTGAGACAATTGATTCAAAAGTATTAGCGCTCGCTAAGGAAGATATTATTTGGCAATCGGTACAACACTTAATTACAGATGTTGTTGGTCAAGATTTGCAAGGCATAAACATTGTTGAATTTGCTGGGCAAGATGAGGTAGATATACAGCAAAAATTTACCGCTTTATGCCAACAACTTGATCAGTTGCTCGATAATCAACAAGCAGGAGTAATTGGATATCAAACCTGCCAACAGCTATCTGAGATTAATAAAATCTATGCTATGCGCAAAAAAGCGGTAGGTCTACTTGGTAATACTAAAGGGGTACAAAAGCCGATCCCATTTGTGGAAGACACATGCGTTCCACCTGAGCATCTAGCGGATTATATTAGTGAGTTTCGCGCATTACTCGATGAGTATAATTTAACCTATGGAATGTTTGGTCATGTTGATTCTGGCGTATTACATGTTCGGCCCGCTTTAGATCTTTGTAATAGTGAACAGCGTAAACTGGTTAAAATTATTTCTGATCGAGTCGTTGAACTAACTACTAAGTATGGTGGTTTGTTATGGGGCGAACACGGTAAAGGCTTGCGCAGTGCTTATAGTCCCCAATTTTTTGGCGAAAAACTTTATAATGGTTTACGCCTAATTAAGAGCGCATTTGATCCTAATAATCGCCTTAATCCTGGCAAAATTTGCGTACCACTCAATATCGAACAACCATTATATGCAATCGATTCGATTAGTCGCGGTCATTATGACAAGCTGATCCCAGTTAGTATCAAACAGACTTTCCATGGTGCGACTGAGTGTAACGGCAATGGCTTATGCTTTAATTTTGATATCAATAGCCCAATGTGCCCATCAATGAAAATCACGGCCAACCGCGTATATTCCCCCAAAGGACGGGCGGCACTAGTCAGGGAATGGTTAAGGTTATTAGTCGAGTTAGGTGTCAATGAAGATGAAATAAATACCATTTATCCGCAAAAAAGAGGCACATTAATTGAATTGGTTAAACGCATTGGTAATAGTTGGCGAGCAAGGTTAGGCGAGTATGACTTTTCGCATGAAGTTAAACAATCAATGAGCTATTGTTTATCATGTAAAGCCTGCTCAACCGAGTGCCCAATTAAAATTGATGTACCAGATTTTAAAGCTCGTTTTTTACAACTCTATCATACTCGCTACTTAAGGCCTTTAAGGGATTATGCGGTAGGTAATATTGAAGTTTATCTGCCATTAATGGCTAAAGCGCCTCGTTTTTTTAACTTTTTTATGAAGTTATCAATTACTGACTATCTATCAAAAAAAACGGTCGGGATGACAAGCTTGCCTCTGATCTCTTATCCTACTTTAAAAAAGCAACTGATAGCTCATCATTCGGCCAACATTAAACTTGAATATTTAGAAAGTTTAACAGAGCAAGAACGGCAGCAATACGTCCTTATCGTACAAGATCCATTTACTAGCTATTATGATGCGAAAGTCGTTTATGATTTTGTTAAGTTAATTGAAAAACTCGGCTTTAAACCAGTCGTGTTACCGTTTATACCCAATGGTAAAGCGCAGCATATTAAAGGCTTCCTAACACAATTTGCGAAAACGGCAACGAATGCGGCACAAGTGTTATCACGTATCGCTAAGCTCATGATCCCTATGGTCGGAGTGGATCCCGCCTTAGTACTTTGTTATCGTGATGAGTACCGTAATATTGCTCCGCAAGCTAAGCAGGATTTTATGGTGCAGTTATCTCATGAATGGCTCATGCAGGTTTTGGACCAGTTACCTGAAATTGAACGCCCCCAATTGGATGAATTTTATCTATTAGGGCATTGTAGTGAAAGCTCACAATTACCAGCAAGTAGTATGCAATGGCAAAGTTTGTTTAAACGCTTTGGGGCTAAGTTAATCCCCGTCAATGTTGGTTGCTGTGGTATGGCAGGAACCTATGGTCATGAACTGGCAAACCTTGCTGATTCAAAAAGACTCTATCAACTCTCTTGGCAAAAAGCGTTAAATCGTTATCCCAAAGAGCGGTGTTTAACGACAGGTTATTCATGTCGTAGTCAAGTTAAACGGTTTGATAAGTTAATCCTTAATCATCCGTTGCAAGCGTTATTAGGGTTATTAAATTAATGCCAAATACCTATTTGTAGCGAAATGGCAGCATGATGTGTTGCCATTAAATTGATAGTAATATTAGCAATCGCATTAGATTGATTTTTTAATCAGCCTAATGCGAGTAGGTAATACAACCCCATTTGTTCGATCTGGCTACTTGTTAAAAATAACGAGTAAATTATCATACCGCTGATTAGTGTGCCAATTAGCCCAGCTGAACTAAGAATAAATATTAACGCTTTATTTGACATATAATAGGCTTCCCTTTTTGATCCAAATAGCATTGGTTCTATAACGATTAAATTAAAAACCTTACATTGAAGTGACCCCATAAAGTTGGACACTTTGGTTAAGTAGCTTGTAAGGTCTGGTTTCGGTATTCTACCGGAGTCAGGCCGTTTAATTTAACTTTAATCCGTTTCGTGTTGTAGTATTCTATATATTCTTCTATTTTTTCAATCAATTCATCGGCATCTTTAAAATGTTGCCCATGATACATTTCTGATTTTAATAGTCCAAAAAAGTTTTCAGCAACAGCATTATCTAAGCAATTTCCTTTTCTCGACATACTTTGCTTTATACCATTATCAGCGAGTTGCTTCTGATAAATGGGATTTCTATATTGCCAGCCTTGGTCACTATGTAGTAAGAGCCTTTGTTTGTTTTTTAATCGTGACAGTCCTTTTTTAAGCATATCGGTGACTAAAGTCAACCGTGCATTTTTAGCTATACTATAAGCAATCACTTCTTGGTTGTATAAATCAATAATGGGCGATAGATAAATTTTCTGTTCACTTACTTTAAATTCTGTGACATCGGTTACCCATTTTTTATTCGGTTTTGAAACGTTAAATTTTCTTTTAAGATGATTGGGGGCTGCTTTACCTATCTCACCACGATAAGAGCGATACTTTTTGACCCTTACTGTCGATTTAAGATTAAGCTCTCCCATTAATCGCTGTACTGTTTTATGATTGAGCTGACTCCCTTCATTCATTAAAGCTAAATGAACACGGCGATAACCATAACGTCCTTTATGTTCATGGTAAATCGCTTCAATACGCTTTAATTCCTTCTCATAAGGAGATGGCTCTTTCAACCTGTTAACATGATAATAAAATACACTTTTTGCCAGCTGTGTTACTGACAGCAAATACTTTAAAGGATGTTGAGATTTAAGTGCTAAAACAACTAACGTTTTTTCTTTGTTTGTTGACGTTTTGTTTGTCTTAGCTCCTCCAACTTTTTTAGAACAGCGTTTTCCGCTTGTAAATAAGTTATCTCTTCTTTTAATTCTTCAACTGTTTTTTCATCATTACAATGAGTCGATGCAATACGTGATGGCTTCATGGATAGTCTTCCTCTAGATTGATGTGCAAGCTCGACGAATCCTTTTTCACGGTATCTATTAAGCCAAGCTGACAAAATCCCTGGCGAGACTAAATTAAGCATGGCACTCGTGTACCTGAGAGACCAGTCATTTGCCCACATTAACTCCAGCGCTTGTAATCTTGCTTGCGCATCACGTAAATGCGATGTTGGTTGAAAAGAGTCATTACTATGAATCGCGACCACTTGCCCCCAATACCTTATTTGGCTAGAACATATAGAATATTTTTTCGAAAGTATTTCCGATGATACTCCTGATAAGAATTCATTAGCAATGCTAATTTTTAAATTTCGACTGTATTTTGACATAAAAAGACCCCCAGTAATTGGTTGTCCAACTATTGGGGGTCACTTCACATAGAGCGTTTTATTAGCGTTTTATTGCTTCTAAACGCAATAATAATGTGATTATCTTGCTGATTTTAACTAATAATTTCACATAATGCTAGGATTTAATTAAAGTTTTACTCCCCAATAAATGTTATTTAATTTAAGTTATCGATTCGCTATAATCGCTGACCTATTTAATATCATGGACTAATTTTATGAAAAAACTTTGGCTTTTACTTATTTTCCTACCACTGTTCACTTTTGCTCAGGATGATATGGCAAAAAAAATGACTTATTGGTTTATCAATAAGAATATTAATGATTTTCTGCAAAATAAAGTATCGAATTTAGATAATAGTATTCCGACAGTGACGGCTGAAGCGTTGATACAAGATTATAAAGATAACCAACTAAGCTATGAAGAGAAATACGATGAAGCAATTGTTAGAATCCAGGACGTAGTTGCCGGAATTAAAACTACCGTAATGAAGCAAGCTTATCTGCAAGTAAAAGGAAAAAATAATTTTGAATCGATATCACTTTATGTGGATAGAACAGATAAAAATATTCTTTCCTTAAAAAAAGGCGATAAGATTGATATGGTCTGTATGGGGACGAATAATAATGTTATTTACCCAAGGCTAATGGATTGTGACTTTACGGTAAACTACAGCAAGAAGCTTAAAGCGATGAATCAAGAGTATATTGAATACCTTGCAACAAAAAAAATGAAAGCTAAATATTTGATAGGGGGTTTTTATCAAGCTTTTTGTAAAATATTACAAATTAACGATAAATTAAATGAGACGATAAAATCCGCTCCAGATTTCGATAAAAGTATGCAAAAATTTAAATTTAATCAAGAATTAATTAATCTCACTTTCAGTATGGTGGCCTCAGATTATAGCGAGCAAGAACTTAACAAGATGCCATGGTTTATTTTGCCAACTATAAAATAAAACCTGCAAACAACAGTCATTCACAAAATGAGCATCGTTTTTCGCTTAAATGTCACCTTACGACAAAAAAATAACGAATTTATGCCTGAATTCAATATGGCATAAAGACGGGATAGATAAAAATACCTATCCCTCTACTTTAATTAAATGCATTATCTACTCTATTAGCTTAAGTCTTCACCATTGGTCGAAATTACTTTTTTATACCAATCAAATGATCTCTTTTTCGTGCGTTTTAAGCTGCCATTACCGTCGTTATCGCGGTCAACATAAATAAAGCCATAGCGTTTTTTCATTTCGCCAGTGCCAGCAGAAACTAAGTCAATACAACCCCAAGTGGTGTAACCAATAATATCTACGCCATCTTCATTAACGGCATCTTTCATTGCTTGAATGTGGGAGCGCAAATAGTCAATTCGGTAATCATCGGCAACGTAGCCATTTTGGTCTGGCGTATCGATTGCGCCAAGGCCATTTTCTACCACAAATAACGGCTTATTATAGCGATCATAAATTTGGTTAATTGTAATTCTAAAGCCAAGCGGATCAATTTGCCAACCCCACTCAGTAACCTCTAAATACGGATTTTTGACTGATGCAAACACATTGCCATCGGTTTTTTCGGCAGCGTCTTTTTCACCAGTAGCGACTCTTGATGAGTAATAAGAGAACGATACAAAATCAACGGTATGCGATTTTAATAATTCAGCATCGCCATCAGCAACATCAAGCATGATGTTATTGTTTTTTAGCTCTTGCAAGGCATAATAAGGATATTCACCTTTAGCTTGCACATCAATAAAGAAGTAGTTTTCATGATTTGACTTAATTGCGGCCCACACATCTTGTGGGTTACACGTTTTCGGATAATAATCGCCGCCAGCAAGCATGCAACCTATTTGATTATCTGGATTAATTTCATGGCCAATTTTAGTCGCTAACGCACTGGCAACAAGTTGGTGATGGGCTGCTTGATATTTAATTGCTAGTTCATTTTCCCCTGGCTCAAAATATAGACCCGATGACATAAATGAACCATGAAATAGCATATTAATTTCATTAAATGTTAACCAATATTTGACCTGTTTTTTATAGCGAGTAAATAATACTCGACATAAACGCTCATAAAAGCCAACCATTTTACGATTGCGCCAACCATTATATTTTTTGATTAAATGCATAGGGCAGTCAAAATGGGTAATAGTTACTAAGGGCTCAATGCCGTATTTATGACATTCATTAAATAGATTTTCATAAAACTGTAAGCCTTTTTCATTTGGTTCAAGCTCATCACCCTTAGGAAAAATTCGTGTCCAAGCAATCGATAATCGATAGACCTTAAACCCCATCTCGGCAAACAACTCAATATCTTTCTTATACTCATGGTACATATTGATGGCCTGTTTCGCAGGGTAAAAATAGTTATCTTCAAAATCGAGCATTTTATGGTGACCAGTCATGATAGCAAGTCGATCTGGGCCTACAGGCATTACATCAACGTTGGCCAGTCCTCGACCATCAGCGTCAAAGCCCCCCTCACATTGATTAGCAGCGGTTGCGCCACCCCAGAGGAAATTCGATTTAAATGACATGCTAAACTCCTTAATTTATTGATAAATAGTTAATAGGGTATCGCCCAGCTGCACGTCTGTTTTATCCGTAGATTGAACTAGACGATAATCAAGACTATTGATAATAATAACTGGGGTAATAAGTGGGCAATTGGCCTGACGAATTCTATCGCTATCAAAGGTCATTAATAAATCACCTTGGTTGACACTTTGTTCGAGTACAACATGATATTCAAAGGCAGGCGGATTGGTAATTTTAACAGTATCAAGTCCTACATGGATTAATATTTCGACACCATCTTCAGAAATAATACCGATAGCATGCCTTGATTCATTAAATAAGGTGAGAATTTTACCGGTACAAGGTGCATAAACATGGTTATCTTTAGGCTCAATTGCGATGCCGTCTCCCATCAATTTATTGGCAAAGACTTCATCTGGCACATCTGATAACGGTTTGATTTCGCCAATCATCGGCGTACTTAAACAAATTTGTTTCTTATTAGTCGTTTTTTGTTGTTGATTGCTTTCTTCATTGGCAAGTTTAAGCGTATCTTTTTTCTCACCAGTGCCTAAAAATAGCATCAATACAAAAGGGCTAATGAATGACACGATACTACCAATTACAATACCGATAATTGATGTGGGGAAATTAATGTTATAGCCATTGATAATAGTCAAAGGTCCTGTAAGTCCAGCATAAGCAAAATAATAAGGAGTAAAAAAGCTGGCGATAAAGCCGCCAATAATGCCAGCAATGCAGCCATATAAAAAAGGCTTTTTAAAGCGTAAGTTAATCCCATAAATAATCGGTTCAGTAATGCCAAAGATACCGGTTAAAAAAGCAGAAAAAGAGACTCTTTTTAACTCTTTATTCTTAGTGAAAAAGAAAAATGCTAGCACTGAGGCAATCTGGCCAATAACGGCAAAAGTAATATAAGCTTGGAATGAATCACGGCCAAAATGTTCGAAATTCGCCAGAAATACCGGTGCAAATCCCCAATGGACACCAAAAATGACCAGTACCTGCCATAAACCACCAACTAATGTGCCAGCGAGCCAAGGAGCCGTTTCCGCTAACCAGTTATAACTACTGGCAACAAAAAATGCAGTTCCCGAGGTTAGCGGACCAATAATCACTAATGCGGCAGGGACTAAAATTAAAATACAAAACATGGGACACAAAACGGGTTTAACAACTTCATGTAAATGCTTATTAAAAAAACGTTCTAAATAGGATAGTAACCAGACTAAAAACAAAGGTGGCAAAACTGATGAGGTGTAAACAGTTTGTGATAGAGGGATACCGAAAAAGCTAACCTCTCCGCCCGATTTTATGATCTCAGCCATTGCAGCCCAGTCAGGGGAAATAAGTGCTGCACAGCATGCCACCGCAATAAAGGTATTTGTTTTAAAAAATTTGGAAGCAGTGATGGCTATAAATATAGGTAAAAATACAAAAGGAGCCCAAGAAATAAAATTAAAAATTTTGAAGGTATCGCTTTGCTCGAGGTGAGGGAGCACCCATTTCACTAAAATTAATCCACCTTGAATTAATCCCGCCGCTGCTAAAATATAGACAAATGGCGCGAATACGGCTGACATTGACGCGATAATTCGGTTGATAATGGATTGGCTACTTTCTTCTACGGAGAGGGTGTCGAGATTAACTAAATTTACAAATGCATCGTATACTTTATCAACATTGGTTCCGATCACAATTTGGATTTGTCCTCCTTTTTCGACAACCGTAATAACCCCGGTTAATGAACTAATTAGTTCTTTTACATTGTCAGGTCTTTTTTTAATTACTACCCTTAGCCTTGTCGCACACCTCGTTACATTTTCAATATTAGATTCACCGCCCAGTTTATCAAGTATCTGACTTGCCAGTTGATCATAGTCACGAATGATTGAAGCCATATAGCGTTCCCCGTATGATTAATATAAATTTTAAATAGTAATATTCCTTATTACATAAAGCTTTAATCTTGATATTTTTGCAAAAGCTACTACTAGCAATAGTGCCCGATATTTTAATGATAATGCTATTGATGTTTTTTAGATAAAGCCCGATATGGTTTAAAACGGTTGTGATTGATTATAGACAATTTTAAGCAAAACAAACATGATCCGCCTCACAGAACGAGAGGCTTAACGCTGTGGAATACAGATAAATAATGGACAGGTAGCGAATTATTAATTTTCTATTTGATATTTTTTAATCGATGACTAATTTTGTAGCGTGCATAATTACTAACAGTTGTTATAAATTGTTCAAGCGCACTGGGCTCGAAGCAAGCTTGAATAAAATAGCAACCATCACCCGTAATCTTGTCCATGGTAAGGACTTCTTGATAATCACAAACTTGTTTTTCAAATAAACTAAATTGATTGCTATTCATATAGATGGTAATAAATTGTAAATGTGGGTGGCGAATTTGAGTGGTAAATTTTTCTATGATACCTGCATCAAGAAGCTGCTCAACTCGGCTACCAACAGCTTGACCTGAAAGATAGACTTTATCGCCAATCGTTTTCCAAGACTGGCGACTATTATGGTTAAGTAGGGCTAAAATTTGTTGGTCTTTTTTATCCATTTTTCACCACTTTTTCAATATGAAAATAAATTAAGCAAAATTGATTCATTTAACAATGTTATTAGTTTAACTCATCTTACATACTATATTAACTTTTATTAAATAGGGCTCGATTATGAAACAAGCACTCCTGATTATTGATATACAAAATGATTATTTTAGTAAAGGCAAAATGCCTTTGGTTAACCCTGATACCGCATTAAATAATACGCTTAAATTACAGTCTGTTTTTCGCGGGCAAAACATGCCAATTTTTTATATTCAACATATTAAACAGGATCTCGATGCTGACTTTTTTGCAATTGGTAGCCAAGGTGCACAGATCCATGATGCGCTATTACCGATTGATATGGTCAATGAACGAGTAATTATTAAGCATTACCCAAATAGCTTTATAAACACGTGTTTACAATCCGAATTAGAACAAATGGCTATTAAGCAATTAGTTATATGTGGCATGATGACGCATATGTGCATTGATTCAACCACAAGGCAAGCTGCCGAATTTGGTTATAAACCAATTTTAATTGCCGATGCTTGCGCAACGCGTGATTTAGTTTTTGACGCAAGAACCATTGCAGCCAATGACGTACAAAATGCTTTTTTAGCCGCATTAAGCAATTTTAGTCAAGTTATCGATACTAATCAGTATCTTTTACGTTAATAAATAACTATGTGACTAAATCATTATAAAAATGCAGAGTTATCTCTTCATTTTTATATAACTTAAAAGCTGCCTCTTGCACCGCCACCGCCAGAACTACCGCCACCACGAGAACCTCCACCCCCTCCGCTACCACCATGAGAACCGCTGCTACTCGATGAACGACTTTTTTGTTTACGCGGGAGCACCTTAGTATCTACTGATTCTTCTAAGCATTTAATACAATGATAATATTGCGTAAGTAAGCCTGATTGCTGATAAGTTGGTTCAATGGTAGTGCTTTTTATAAGTTTTTTAGTCGGTAATTTACAATGTGGGCATATAGTCCAACCAACATTAACCTTGGATCCTTTAAATATTGCTTTGCAAGATTCTTGCTCACAGTGAAATAGACGGTATTTTACTGCGCCAATCTCCATTAAATATTGCTCATTTTCAGTCAACTCTATTGTTTTATTACGAGTTATTTCAATTATTGAACGATGACGACAAGTGGGACAGATTAATTTTTTTTGCGGTTTCTTATTATTTTTCTTTTTGAGAATATATAAAAATACAGTAATTATTATCGACAAAAATAGTAAAAAAGACATGGTTAAGGCATAAATAATGCCAAATTTTAGAAACGGTGTCATAAAAATAGTTATAAACCAGATAAAGAAAAGGGATTTTTTAAATCGACCAAATGGTGTGACATATTTTGCAGTAGACCAATCTTTAATCATAAAAATCCGATCACCCCAGAAACTATAAATTAGGGCTAAAGCAGCGACTACGATGGCTATATAAAATTTTACACCTAAATAACTGATAAAATCTAGGTTTAGAAATAATTTAAAAAATGATGGATTACTGCCAATTGAGTAACGTGTTCCATCAGCATACTGTTGTTCTAAATATGTTGCGACACCATCAATCCCCTCAGACATACCTTGGCTAAATTGATTCTGTTTAAATAGTGGCAACATATACTGTGCCATGAGGCGATAGCTTTTAGCATCGGTTAAATTGCCTTCAAGGCCGTAGCCAACCTCAAATACCACTTGACGCTGATCAATTACCAGTAGGATTAACAAACCGTTATCTTGATCTTGTTTACCGATCTTCCAGTGATTAAATAATTTATTGGCAAACTCTCTGGTATCAACTTGACCAATTGAAGGTAGGGCAACGACAGCAGTTTCAATATTTGTATTTTGTTCGAGCTCTTTTAGCCGTTGATTTATCGTATCAGTGTCTTCTTCAGTCAAAATATTATCCGGATCAATGACATAAATTATCTCATTTTGCTGATACGGATTAGGCACAGAGTTGATGGTATAGGGATCTGCTAACGCTAAATTAACTGTAGTTAGCAGCAGTAAGACGATGTATGTTATAGAATTTTTAATGGCATTCATTTTGAGTGATTTTTTTATTATTTTAAAAGATTGTAATTGATAGCCTTAAAAAAGGCTAGGAGGAATTGAGTGAAAATCACGCCGATACCGATTAGCTGTATATTACGTTAAATCTAGTTAAACGAAAGCTTTCTATTATCTCCAACTAAGCATAGTGTATACCTTATAAGGCACCATAAACGCGAGTGTATTAAAACCTTATTTTGTGCCAATATAACCTAGCCTTCTTGATATGGTATTACATATGTTTTGTAGCTCAAAAATGACAGAATCGATTTTATGACTCATTCGGTGTGTCGGGCCTGCAACGCTAATTGCGCCAACGATTGAATTAGTATAATTGAATACTGGCTTTGCGATACACGTCAAACCTTCTTCATTTTCTTCATTATCAAAAGCGTAACCATTAAGTCTTATATCCGCTAATATATTATATAACTGCACACGGTCAAAAACTGTTTTTTCAGTGATTTTTTCTAGTTTTTGACTAAGAACACGCTCTATTTCTTCCAGAGGTTGATAAGCAAGCAGTGCTTTACCTATTCCTGTACAATATGCGGGGATTCGACTACCAAGTCTTGCATTGGTTTGAATTGACATCGTACCTTCGTTTTTATAAAGGTAGATTACATGCCCCTGATTATAAACACCTAAAAAGCAGGTTTCATTTGTTTTGCTTGATAATGTTTTTAAGTAAGGGATAGACACTTCTACCAAATTAACATTCATCAGCCCTTTAATGCCTAATTCAAGCGATTTGATATCGAGTGAATAGCTTTCATTCAACATATCATACAAAACATATTCACGAGCTTTTAATGATTCCAATATCCGAAAAACCGTGGTCTTTGGAATAAGAGTTATTTTAGCAAGCTCAGAGAGTGAAATGCCGTCTGAATGGTCACTGATTGTTTCAAGGATCGTGAGGACTTTGTCAATGTTGGATAAATTTGCTGGCTCTGTCATATCGTTAGCTCTTATTTGGAATGCTGTACCATTATATCGTTATTTCTTTTAATGATAAACGTTTCTCTTAATTATGAGTCTTTATTTATCTTATTGTTTATTATCATTTTAATTTTTTAATTTTATTTTGTGAACAATGTCGCATTTCCATTAAATTGGAATTGCATTCCGATTTGATCGCAAATATTATTAAAATGGAATGTCATTCCGTTTTTAAGGGTGATTGGCCAAAAGCAAAGGAAATCTTATGTATATAGTGACAATTGACTCAGGGACGACTAATACCAGAGTCAAATTATGGGAAAACAATACGGTTATTGGGCAGGCAAGTGACGTAGTTGGTGTTAGAGATACTGCCATAACCGGTAGTAACGATAAATTATCCCAAGCCGTAAAACGCGGTTTAATGACGGTGTTGGCTGAAAAAGAGATTCGTTGTTATGACAATGTTGTTATTGTTGCGTCAGGGATGATTACATCAAATATGGGATTATGTGAAATTCCACATTTAACAGCTCCGGTTAGCCAGCAACAGCTAGCGGCAGGAATGGTGAGTAAAATACTTCCAGATATTATTAATCATCCTATTTGGTTTATTCCTGGTGTAAAAAATGCTATCGATGACGTTAATTTAGATAACTGTGAACTAATGGATATGATGCGTGGTGAAGAAATTGAAGCCATTGGTGTCTTATCGCTACTAAGTTTACAGGGTCCCGCATTAATTATTCTGCCTGGTTCTCACTCGAAGTTTGTTAAAGTTAATGACAATAATGAAATTATTGCTTGTGCAACCACGCTTGCCGGTGAGTTCATTGATATTATTACCCAACAAACGCTATTGGCAAATTCATTAAACCATCAATTTGCCAGTTCAATAGAAGAAGAGTATTTATTAAAAGGCGCGCAATATTGTCAAAAAGTAGGTATTACCCGGAGCTGTTTTTCTATCCGTATTTTAGACCTTTTTAGCCAATTGACCATTAATCAAAAAGCCAATTTTTTATTGGGTATTGTGCTGTATTGTGATCTTCAGGCAATTAAGCATAGTGAAGCATTAAGCTGTTGTCGTCATACCAAGATGGTTATTTGTGGCAAAAAGATACTTAGAGAAGCCTTACTCATTTTAACCAAACATGATGATTTTTTTACTGGCGAAATTATCGATTTTGCTGAAGAAAATTATCCTCCACTTTCAGGTCTTGGCGCGATTGCGCTAGTTGAACAGTCGATAAACAGAGGTAACCCATTATGAGTTGGAAAACAAACATCCCTTTGATTGCGATATTAAGAGGAATACAACCAGAAGAAGTTTTTGAGCATATCAAAATTCTTATTGCAGAAGGGTTTGATACGATTGAAATTCCACTAAATTCGCCAAATTGGCAAAAAAGTATCGCGATTGCAGTGAATACATTTGGCAACAAAGCTTTAATCGGCGCAGGAACAGTTTTAAACACAGCGCATGTCGATGAGCTAAACCAATTAGGGTGTAAGTTAATCGTTACGCCCAATATTAATCCAGCCGTAATTACACAAGCAGTTAAATACGGCATGGTTGTTTGTCCTGGTTGTGCAACGGCAACCGAAGCGTTTGAGGCTATTGATGCAGGCGCACAGAACCTTAAAATTTTCCCGTCGGTGGCATTTGGTCCAAGTTACATCAAAGCACTTAAAGCTGTTTTACCTAAAGATATTCCCGTCTTTGCTGTGGGAGGGATCACTCCAGATAACCTGCATGACTATATTAATGCAGGTTGCATTGGAGCTGGTTTAGGCAGTGATTTATATCAAGCGGGACAAACTACCGAAATAACGAAATTAAAAGCCCAAGCTTTTATCAAAGCCTACAAAAATTTGATTAAATAAGGAAATAATAATGAGTATTCTTACCTCCCCTAAAATAAAGAAAATTCAGAGAATTACACTTATATTCCTGATTATTGCTGGGATAATTAATTATCTGGATAGAAGCGCCTTATCGATTGCTAATTCCGCTATTAGTGGAGAGCTAGGTTTAACGCAAATTCAAATGGGGTATTTGTTATCAGCATTCTCCTTAAGTTATGCATTTGCGCAGTTACCGGTTGGCATCATACTTGATAAAATAGGCTCAAGGATTACCTTGGGTGCGGGTCTACTTTTTTGGTCAATTGCGCAAGTTGCTTGTGGGTTGGTTCATAGCTTCCATGCATTATTTGTATGTCGATTGATTCTAGGAATTGGCGAGGCGCCGCAGTTTCCGGCTGGTGCAAAATCAATTGGTGAATGGTTCAATATCAAAGAACGCGGTAAACCAACCGGTTATTTTAACTCTTCATCAAGTATTGGCCCTGCTTTAGCGCCGCCTATTTTGACTGTTTTAATGGTGACTTTCGGTTGGCGATGGATGTTTGTTATTTTAGGCGTTTTAGGTATTTTGGCGAGCATTGGTTGGCTCGCTATGTACCGAAATAGAGATTCAGTTGAGTTAACCAAACAAGAACAACAGTCTTTAGATGAAGGCAGCCCAAAAGGCAAAGCAGGTAAAGCGACAATTAAAGAGTCAATAGGATTATTATCTCATACAACCACTTGGGGCATCATTATCGGTTTTATGGGCGTCATTTATATGATTTGGTTATATTTAACCTGGTTACCTGCTTATCTTGAACATGAATATGGTTTGAGCATTGCAAAAACCGGTTTTGTGGTCATGATACCTTACCTTTTCGCGATTGCCGGTACAATTACTGCGGGATATGTAGCGGATTATTTCGCTAAAAAAGGCTTTGATATTATTCGATGCCGTAAATTTCAAGCCGCGATTAGTTTAATTTTAGCAGGGCTATTTACTATTCCCGCGGCTTATGCTTCAAATGCAACGATGGCGGTAAGTTTTATTTGTGCAAGCCAATTTTGTTTAACTTTTGCATCTGGCTCAGCTTGGGTATTAGTCTCTACCGTAATTGCATCAAGGCAAATATCTTTTTTAGGTGGATTGCAAAATTTCGGCGGTTATTTAGCCGGCTCTTTCGCACCAATTGTAACGGGTTATATCGTGCAAAATACCGGCTCGTTTAAATTTGCGTTGATAATTAGCTCTTGCGTGGCATTCGCTTCTGCTTTGGCCTATATCTTCTTGGTTAAGAAACCAATCGGAGAGTAATGCTATTTTACTCTGACGAGTTGAATATCGTCAGAGAATCAATATAAAGGGGATTATGGCAACGTTTTCCCCAACACCAGAAAAGTAGCTGAGTATATAAAACGGGGTTTTGCGCTAGTTGCGTTAACCTGTGATGCAAAATTTTTACGTGAAGGTGCGAGGCAAGCAATCAATACCTTAAAATCGCTCATTTAGCACGACCAAATATCTGACAACAATCACCAGTGATCGGTGATTGTGATTTATTGCAGTGGCATAATGGATTGGACTATTCGGCGGATATTGAGTTTATTCTTTTTATTATGATTATCTAACCATAGTTTATGCTGTGGTTGACATTTTGGACCAAGATAAATTTTATCAACATGAGTGGCAATATTATCGTACTCTAAGTAAATATATCTACACAAGTCAAATTGTTCACCCATTTTAACTTTATCGTCACCAATATCAGTTACATAAAAAATACGGCACTCATTTTCATCTTCAAAAGCTGCATGTTTAACTAAACTGGCTATTGGCATCGTGGCAAGGGCAATAAGCTGGTTAATATCTTTTAAGGTTACTTGCCATCCATTTTTATCAATTAACTTTGTTAATTTTTCGATTTCAGTTTGAATTTTACCTAATTGCCCTCTAATATTTTTAATTTTTTGCTTTTCTTTTAATGACTTTAAATAATCTTGCCATTTTTTATCTATTTCATCGGGTTTCTCCGATTTATATTCTAGGTAAAACGATTGTTTACTGCGTTTGGCTAAAGCAAGATAATTGGTGTCAGGATCGAAATAGATGCAGCGGTATAGCGGTAGGGGGAAAATAGTTTGATCACACTTTGATTGTTGTTCACTTACAATATCGGACTTAATTAATTTTTGTGGCGATTTAGTAATTGCCTGAAGATCGATACTTTTATCTAACTCATCACAAAAAAACTCTTTGTTAAAGGTAAGGCTAACCCCTGATCCTGGTTGATTATCTTCTAAACCATATAACCTAAACTGGTTCAGCGAATTATGGTTAAATGAAAAACTTGCGACAAAGTTTTTAATATCAGGATTTGTTTGTGAAGGATTAATATTGAGCCAATTGAGCAGTACTTTATTTTCGCTTGGGTCATTCATAAAATCGACTAAGTTAAGCCGAAATAAGCTTGCTTGTTTAAGTAGTGAAAATAACACGTTGGGATTAGTGTAATGGGCAATGGTTTGTTCGTAGTGATTATTTTTATAAACATCGATGAATAGTTCGTCACGTATTTCTTTGCAAGCGTTATAAATTTTTGTAATGCTATTAATCAGTGGTTGAATGTCTTTTGAGGATGCTATTTCTTTCCCTTCTGTTATCTCATTAGCTAAAAAATAAAGTTTAATTTGTGCTTCTGCATAAAAACTAAAGCCATCTTTTATATAGGATACGTTGTTAAAGTGACTCTTAGCATCGTTAAAATCTTGTTGCGCATAGCAAATAATTCCTAAATGAAATTGAGCTACAACATAAAGACTAAAGTCATACTTTATATGAGATACATTGCTAAAGTGACTCTTAGCATCGTTAAAATCTTGTTGAGCATAGCAAATAATTCCTAAATTAAATTGAGCTGCGACATACAATATAGAGTTGTCTTTGTTGTGTACATTTCGATAATGTTCGCTGGCAATATTTAGATCTATCTTCTTCCCACCGACCTCTTCATATTGCCAGATAAGACCTAAACGAAATTGAGCTTTGGTATATGTTTGCGGATTGTCATCATATAATATATTTTCAAAATATTTTATTGCTATATCAGGTTTTTTTTTATTTTGATAAATAGCACCTAACTTAAATTGAGATTCCGCATAATCACTATCACTAGGCTGTATACTACTTAATCTAGCAATTTTTTGCTCTAGTGTTTCTTCCGTCATCATAATAATCCTTTAATATTATTAGCGTAATTATATGCTAATTAGATAATTATTTATGTGATTGTTCTCAAAATAATCGGAGCTGTCATTATTTAATCACTAATTCGTTATTTGGTTATATTACTTATGACGAGATTTTAAAATACCAATCACATCGCTTAAACTTAGGTTTTGATCTTGCAGTAATACCAGTAAATGATAGATCAGGTCGGCGGATTCATTTTTTAATTCTTCACGGTCATTAACGGTTGCCGCTAAAGCAGTTTCAACGCCTTCTTCGCCGACTTTTTGTGCGATGCGCTTAGTGCCATCATGATATAATTTGGCGGTATATGATGATTTAGGATCGGCATTTTTGCGTGAGGCAATCAGTTGTTCTAGCTCAAACAAAAATCCCCAGTCCGACTGAGCAGGGCTAAAGCAACTATTGCTACCCGTATGGCAAGTCGCGCCAACGGGACTAACGAGTACCAGCAAGGTATCATTGTCGCAATCAGCGGTGATATTCACCATATTTAAAAAATTGCCTGAAGTTTCGCCTTTCGTCCAAAGGCGGCTTTTAGTGCGTGAATAAAAGGTCACTTTACTGGATTCGATGGTTTTTGTTAATGCCTCTTTATTCATATAACCGAGCATTAATACCTCGCCAGAAATCGCATGTTGAATAATTGCTGGCATTAAATTATCGACTTTTTGCCAGTCTAGTTGGCTGATTTGCTGTGTTGTTAACATAAGCGTATTTCGACTCCATTATCAAATAAATAGTGTTTAAGTTCACCGATATTAATTATCTGTTTATGAAAAACTGAAGCGGCTAAAGCACCGTCGATATCGGTATTTTGAAAAGCAGCTAAAAAGTGTACCATTGCGCCAGCGCCGCCAGACGCAATTAATGGCACATGACAGACTTCGCGCACGGCTTTTAGCTGGCTTAAATCATAACCGTTTTTAACGCCATCTTGGTTCATCATATTAAGGACGATTTCACCTGCGCCGCGCTGCTGCACTTCTTTAACCCAATCAAGGGTATTCCACGTTGTTGCAAACGTTCGTTTTTCATCACCAGTAAATTGATACACATGATAATCATTGGTTTTTTCATCGTGCCAAGTATCAATGCCCACGACAATGCACTGCACACCAAAGCGATCAGCTAAGCGAGTTATCAAACTTGGATCGGCAAGCGCAGGGGAGTTGATTGAAATTTTATCGGCGCCAAATGATAAAATACGGCTCGCATCTTCAATAGTTTTAATGCCACCGGCAACACAAAAGGGGATATCAATCACTTCTGCAACTTTAGCAACCCAACTTTTATCAACCACACGGCCAGCAGATGACGCGGTAATATCATAAAACACCAGTTCATCAGCGCCTTCTTGCGCATAGCGTTTTGCCAGCGGCACAATATCGCCAATAATTTCATGGTTACGAAATTGAACGCCTTTGACCACTTGGCCATTTTTAACATCAAGGCAGGGGATTATCCGTTTTGCCAGCATGTGATTGCCTCCTGTAACGTAAATTTACCTTCAAGTAGTGCTCTTCCAACAATAATGCCATTTACGCCGCTATCTTCTAGTGCTTTCACATCCGCTAAACTGCCGATCCCTCCTGATGCTTGCAGTGCAATCGTTGGGTATTTTTGACTGATTTCTTGATACAGCTTAACGTTTGAGCCCGCAAGGGTGCCATCTTTTGATATGTCGGTGCAAAGCACATGCTTTAAACCGTAAGGTAAAAAATCTTCAATCACGGCTTCCAAGGTTTGGCTAGATGATTCTTGCCAACCATGAATGGCAATGTGTTTTTGGCCATTGTCATTAATGCGCACATCAAGCGCTAACACCAACCGTTCTGCGCCATAGGCGTTAAACCATTGTTTAACCCGCTCGGGTGATTTGATCGCGGTGGAGCCAATCACTACACGTGCTGCACCAGCTGATAATAAAGCCTCTACATCTTCTTCACTGCGAATACCGCCGCCAATTTGCATTGGAATCGATACGCCAGCGATCAATTTTTTTATCAGCAGAATTTGCCTTGCGTTAGGATCTTTAGCGCCGGTTAAATCAACGAGGTGCAAAATGGTCGAGCCTTGTGCTTCATATTGTTGTAATTTGGCTAATGGATCACGGCCATAGTCACGTTTTTGGCCGTAGTCGCCTTGATGTAAACGTACCACGTTGCCATCAATTAGATCTAATGCGGCAATAATAATTGGATTTGACATAACGGCTACATCTCCAAAAAGTTTTTCAGTAATTTTGCACCGGCTGTGCCAGAACGCTCGGGATGAAATTGCACACCGAAGTAGTTGTCTTTTTGTACGGCTGCCGTAAAGCTTTCGCCGTAGCTGGTTTCTGCTATAGTTGCTGAACATAGTGGTAATGCGTATCCATGTACGAAGTAAAAGTAAGTCCCTTCTGGAATATCGCGAAACAAGTGATCGCCTGCTTTCGCGTAAACTTTATTCCAGCCCATATGAGGCAAAGGTAAACCGTGGTCAGGAATTTTGATGATAGTTTCATCAATAAAGCCTAATGTATCAACATCACCTTCTTCACTGTGTTTTGCCATTAACTGCATGCCTAAACAAATACCCAATATGGGTTGAGTGCAGACTTTAATCAGTTCAATCAGATGACGTTCTTTAAGCTGTTCCATCGCGGCTTTAGCCGTACCAACTCCCGGTAAAAATAGTTTGTCTGATTGCAAAACTAGCTCGGGCTGCGCGGTGATGGTTGGCTGATAACCTAAACGTTCAATCGCATATTTAACCGATGATAAGTTAGCGCAGCCAGTATCAAGAATGACCACATTCATCACAGTACTCCTTTTGAACTTGGTAAGCTGTTACCGTCAACTTTAATCGCTTGTTTTAATGTTCGAGCAAAGGCTTTAAATAGGCTTTCAACTTTGTGATGGTCATTATCGCCTGTTGTTTCAATATGCAGTGTTACCGCCATAGCATAACTAATTGAATAGAAAAAATGCTCAACCATTTGTGTGCTCATATCGCCCACTTTTTGGTGGCTAAATTGCGCTGAAAATTGCAGGTAAGGGCGGCCGGAGATATCAATCGCGCATTTGGCTAAGCACTCATCCATCGGAATAACTGATGCATAGCGAGTAATGCCGCGTTTATCACCTAATGCCAGTTTTAACGCTTCACCAAGGGCTAGTCCTGTGTCTTCGATAGTATGGTGGTCATCTACGTGTAAGTCTCCGTTAACTTGAATGTTAAGTTTGATTCCGCCATGAACAGCAATCTGGTCGAGCATATGGTCAAAAAATCCAATGCCTGTATCAATGCTGCTATTACCTTGACGGTCAAGCCAAACTTCAACTAAGATTTTTGTCTCTTTGGTATTGCGTTCTACTTTGGCGTAACGGTCAACTGTTGTTAATCTTTGTGTTATTTCGTTCCAGTCTAAAGTGACTGGGTTGTAGCGTAAGCCGATTATCCCCATTTTTTCAGCTAATTTAATATCGGTTTCGCGATCGCCAATTACATAACTATTTTGTTTATCAAGCTTACCATCGAGTAGATAAGGTAAGACGAGTTTTATATGAGGTTTACGGCAATCACAATTATCAGCTTGAAAATGGGGGCAAATTAAAACTTGCTCAAATTTAATACCTTGTGACTCAAATACTTGCATCATTAAAGTATGCGGACCAGCAAAATCAGCGTGTGGATAGCTATCGCTGCCCAGGCCATCTTGATTTGTCACCATCACCAGTTTAAAGCCAGCAGCTTGTAACTTTAGTAGCGCTGGGATCACATTGGCTTCAAAAGCCAATTTTTCAAATCTATCAACTTGATAATCGGTTGGTGGTTCAGAGATTAAGGTGCCATCCCGATCAATAAAAAGATATTTCTGTGACATCTATTTACCCTCTTGACGTTCAAAATGAGTTAAAGCTTGTATAACGGCATCACACTCAGCTTGGGTACCAATTGTAATGCGAATAGTATTTTCTAGGCCTATTTGTTTATTTTGGTCTCGTAAAATAATACCGTGTTGCCAGCAGTAGTTAAATACTTGCGGATCGTTAAATTTCACTAAAATATAATTTGCTGAACTTGGATATATACGTTCAACAATATTAAGTGAATCTAGCTTATCGATAAAACGTTCTTTAAGCTTATTTAAGTTGCGCACTTGTAACTTCATTGTTGTTAAGTTTTCATGGCTCAATGCTTGGGTTGCAATATCTGCCACCGGAACGGCAAGTGGGTAGGGCGCAATAACTTTTTGTAGCGCATCAATCACTGGCTTATTTGCGATGGTAAAACCACAACGTAAACCTGCTAAGGCAAAGGCTTTGGATAGTGTTCTTAAAATCACTAAATGTGGGTAATTTGCCAACCAGCTTACAACCGAGTTTGCTGCTGAAAATTCAATATAGGCTTCATCAACAATCACTAAAGCTTTACCCTTAGTCATTGCGAGTAACGTTTTAATATCGTCGGGATTTAATAAATTACCGGTTGGATTATTAGGTGAGCAGACATAAATTAATTTAACTGAAGCAAGATTCTGTTCAATTACCGTTAAATCTAATTGCCAATCGGCAGTTTGCGAAATCGCTTTACAGTTAATTCCTAATGTTTGAGCGCTAACTAAATACATGCCATAAGTCGGCGGGCAATAGATGATACTATCTTTGTCAGGTTCACAAAAGGCGCGCATCAATAGTTCAATAGCTTCATCCGCACCGCGGCTAACAATCAGTTGCTCGGTTTTGACACCAACATAATCAGCATAACGATTAATAACTTGTTCGGGTTGTTGTTCGGGATAGCGATTAAGCGTTTGCTGAGTGAGTTGGTAATGAGGGGCTGTTGGGTATTCGTTAGCATTTAACCAAACATCACCACTACCGCCAATACGGCGAGCTGATTGGTAAGGCGTAAGCTCACGTATATTTTTGCGTACTAATTGGTTTATATCGATTGAATTAGTCATTTTTACCTCTTTTTTAATTCTGTAAGCCTTAATGTAACTGCATTCTTGTGTGCAGTTAATAGCTCCGCTTCCGCCATTAATTCAACAGCCTTGCCAATAGCAAGTAATCCAGTAGGCGATAATTCTTGTACTGTCATACGTTTTTGAAAGTCAGCAAGTCCAAGGCTTGAGTAAGTTGCCGTATAACCATAAGTCGGTAATACGTGATTAGTACCAGACGCGTAATCACCTGCTGATTCAGGCGACCAATCACCCAAAAACACCGAGCCGGCATTGGTAATTTCATCCACTAACTTAGCGGCATCACGCGTCTGAATAATCAAATGTTCAGGTCCATAGCGATTACTAATTTTAATACACTCGTTAACATCTTTAGTGATAATTAGCCGACTTTCTTGCAGGGCTTGGCAGGCAATATTTTTGCGTGATAATAATGCTAACTGTTTACTTATTTCCATTGAGACTGATTTAGCCAGTTCTTCATCTGGAGTAAGTAAGATCACCTGTGAATCCGGACCATGTTCGGCTTGTGATAATAGGTCTGCAGCAATAAATGCTGGATTTGCACCACTATCAGCAATAACTAACACTTCAGATGGACCAGCGGGCATATCTATCGCGGCGCCATCAATTTGTTGGCTTACCTGACGTTTTGCCTCAGTAACATATGCATTACCAGGACCAAAAATTTTATCAACGCTTTGTATGGTTTCAGTGCCAAATGCCATCGCTGCAATGGCTTGTGCTCCGCCTATTTGATAAATTTCAGTCACGCCACAAAGTTTAGCTGCATATAAAATTTCATCGGCAATCGGTGGTGGTGAACATAACATTACTTTATTGCAACCGGCAATTTTAGCCGGAATGGCAAGCATTAAAACGGTTGATAATAACGGCGCAGAGCCGCCAGGAATATATAGCCCTACAGATCGAATTGGTCGCGTCATCTGTTGGCATTTTATTCCAGGCATTGTTTCAACCGTAATCGTTTCCCTATTCTGCGCGCTATGAAAAATTTCAATATTTTTAGCCGCCAATTGCATCGCATTTTTTAGCTCCGTTTTTACGCGCTTGGTGGCAAGGTCAATTTCGTTGCTACTGAGTTTTAGATTGCTCAGTGCGACTTTATCAAATCGTTGGCTTAATGTTTTTAATGCGGCATCGCCGCCATTTTTAACTTGCATTAATATTTCGCTAACAGATTGACTAATGGTGCATGATTGACTTAAGGTTGGCCTGGTCAATAATGCTTGTTGTTCCGCGGGGGAACAGTCTTGCCAATAGGTTAATCTCATTTTGTTACTCCATCATTTTTTCAATTGGTAAAACCAAAATAGAGCTAGCCCCGAGTGCTTTTAATTTTTCCATTGTTTCCCAGAATAGCGATTCGCTACTAACCATATGTAATGCGACTCGTTTTTTTTCATTTGCTAATGGCAAAATAGTCGGGTCTTCAGCGCCAGGAAGTAGGGCAACAATTTGCTCAAGTGCATCAGTTGGCGCGTGTAACATAATGTATTTTGATTCACGTGCTTGAATAACACCTTGAATACGCGTAAGTAGTTTATCAACTAGTGCTTGTTTATCTTTTTCAAGCTGACCACTGCGTTGAATTAGACAAGCTTTAGATTGGTAAATGATTTCAATTTCTTTTAAACCATTTGCTTCAAGCGTTGCGCCACTAGAAACTAAATCACAAATCACATCAGCAAGCCCAGCTCTAGGAGCGACTTCAACTGAGCCATTGAGCAAACAAGTATTAAATGTGACATTATATTGAGCTAAATAACGTTTTAGTAGGTGAGGATAGGTGGTTGCAATGCGTAAATCTTGTAAACATTTAGGGCCTTGATAATTAAAATCCCTTGGTGCGGCAATCGATAAACGGCAACCGCCAAAGTCTAACCGTCTTAGCTGCTTATATTGTGGGTTTTGTCCTTCAGCTTGGCGATCTAGTACTTCTTCTTCTAAAACATTTTCACCGATAATTCCAATATCAACCACGCCATCAATCACTAAGCCGGGAATATCATCATCGCGTACTCGTAAAATATCAATTGGCATATTTTCAGCAAAAGCAATTAAGCGTTGTTCTTGTAGATTAATTTTAATGCCGCATTGTGCTAATAATTTTTTTGACTCGTCGCTAAGGCGACCTGATTTTTGCATGGCGATACGTAAACGTGAATTATCTAACATCTTTCTCTCCAATTGTATAATAGTAAGTAATCTTGAAAAGCCTGACAATAAAGCATAAAAAAAACCCTCGGAAGTTGTTCTTCCGAGGGCTCTCTTGTAACTTTCTTTGCGCGCATCTGGAAGAACAATTGTCTTCCAGCACCAAACGCCCGAAGACTATTGCGGGAAATGGTGATGATGGTTGTTATTGTTTAAAACAAAGGCGCAAAGTAAATTCATAATAATCTTGTAATTCCAAAGTAAAGTGTCATTAACATATAACACTTTATTTGGCTTCGCAAGTTATTTTTGGATAAGTTTTTTGAAATAGGTCTGAAATTTATTGATATCATCTTGCGTTGTCGACCAAGCGGTACAAAAACGTAAGCAAGTATGTTCACTATCGGGTTGACCAAAAGAATAAACACAATAATTTTGCATGATATCATCAATTAACCCATTGGGAATATTGACAAATAGTTGGTTCGTTTTTGGGGGAATATTAAATGTAAAACCGTGCTCAGTAAAAATAGTTTGTAGCGTTTTTGCCATTTTGTTACTGTGAGCCCCTAATTGTAGATAAAGATCATCTTGTAGTAGCGTTAAAAATTGTAACCCTAAAATCCAACTTTTGGCCATCATTGCGCCTTTTTGTTTCATCGTAAAACGAAAGTCTTGATTTAAATTTAGGTTATTAATCACTAGCGCTTCACCAGCAAAAGCCCCGACTTTAGTTCCACCAATATAAAATGCGTCAGTTAACTGTGCTAAATCTTTGAAAGTTAAATCATTAGCTTCAGCGGTTAATGCCATCGCAAGCCTTGCTCCATCAAGGTAGAGGTATAAATTGTGTTGCTGGCAAAATTGATATAATCGTTGTAACTCTTGTTTACTATAAATCGTACCTAGCTCGGTGGTATTGGAAATATAAACCATTTTAGGTTGAACCATATGTTCATCACAGTGCTCATCGAGAATCGGTTTAATTAATTCAGGCGTTAACTTTGCATCAACACCTTCAACGGTAATAACTTTATGACCGGTAGCCTCAATAGCGCCAGTTTCATGTACCGCAATATGACCAGTGCTCGCAGCAATTACAGCTTGGTAAGGACGAAGCACATGACTAATAAAGGTTAAGTTGGTGATAGTTCCGCCTGGAAGAAAATGTACTGCGGATTTAGGCGAGTCGGTTAATGTTCTAATTTGCTGTGTAGCAAGCTGACAGTAGTCATCTAAGCCGTAACCACTATTTTTTTGTTTAGTTTGGCTTAGTAACGATTCTAATAATTTAGGGTGAGCGGTTTCATTGTAATCGTTAGTAAAACTATACATAATTATATCCTTTATTAATATTGTATTGACGTAAATTATATCGATAAACCGTAACGATTTATACTCTCTATTGATGATAGTTACACTAAATTGTAATTAACCCGTTATGATGCTTTAAACGGCTTGAAGTTGATAGATTATTAGCAGTAGAATAATTCGCTACAATTAATCGTATTTTTGATGCAGGTAAAAATTTTGCTTGTGATATCGTTTTTAATAACGATAGTTAGACAGATACACTTTATTTTATCACTTTTTTGGATACTCAGTTTCCGCAATGGACCGTTTACATAACGCAGCAGTTTTTATTACTGATATTATTTCTCAGTTTCGCTTAAGAAATATTACCTTAATCCGTTTTATTGATGAGCTTGAAGTGATCTGCTCAGTATTTTTAGCGATTATTTTTGCCCATTTATTTAATGCACAAAATATTGGTTGGGCGGCATTTACTGGTTACATGATCATGCGTTCACATGTGCTAGATACTTTAATTCGTGGTGCTTTACGGTTTTTAGGTACGATAACAGGGGCTTTATTAGCCTATTATGTTACTTACTTATTGGGTCATAATTTGTTATTTATAGCCTTAGGAATTGCACTTGTTGGCGGTATTACGCTTTATTTTGCGGTCACCAGTAAGTACAGCTATGCTTGGCTTTTTCTTGGTATTACTTATATTATGATTGGTGTTGATGCATTAGGAAATCCATTTAATCAAGTGCAAGCGTTTGCAATCAGCCGTGTTATTGAAGTATTTGCTGGTATTTTAGCATCAATGGTTATCAGTATTACCTCTAATGTAATTAAACCACGGTTAACCATCAAGCCGTGTAAAGAGGGTTTGGCTGAGATAGTTAGATTTCCTTGTTACGCTAAATATACGGCAATTCATTCATTGCGAGCGATGCTTGCGCTTGCAACTTTACCATTTTTAGAACACTTTTTTGATCTCCGTTATTTAGGCCAAACCGCAATTACTGTTTTTGTAGTGCTAACTGTACCATTATCGACGATTAATAATCCGAAAATAGTCTCTAAACGAAATTTTCACCGTTTTTTAGGCTGTACGCTTGGCGGTTTGCTGGCTTTAATATGCCTTCCTTTTTATCAAATCAATTTAGCGATCGCGGCAATTATATTATGCTTAGGGATTTTTATCGGCCGCCACGTCGAGAATAGCTGTCAGTCTTTTTCCTATATTGGCACTCAATTTGTATTGGTTTATTTAGTGGTTATGGTTCCTGATTCACTCGCTTATTCATCTGTAGAACCCGGTATTTCTCGATTATGTGGTGTAATTATTGGAATTATTTTGGTTGAGCTTTCTAAATTAGCTGTAATGCCGTTAAAACGTTATTGGAAGCTGTAACTAACCGTTTCATCGTAACTAAAAATTTTATACACCTGCTAAATTAAATATTAATTATATTTCGTTTAAATATTAGTAATGCGTTATATTCTAATATAAAATAACAACCCATTAAATAACAAGAGGCAAGCAAATGTATCATAATTTTGTGCCGATAAAATTACATAATAATGCCGAAAAGTTGGTTGCAAATTTAACCGCGCTTAGTCAAAAACCAGTCGTTTGTCCATATTGCCAACATAACGAACTTTATGCCGTTAATACATCATCAGGTTATTACCGTTGCAAATCTTGTCAGCGTGGTTTTAATCGTAGCTTAAATACACCTTTTTATCGTTTAGCCCCACTAGAATGGTTGCCCATAATTGCTGAACGGCGCTTATGTGGTCAAAGCTATATTACCATTCGCCGTGAACTTAATTGTAGTAAATGGGTCGTGAAAAATAGATCAGAGATTATTGAAAAATATATGCAACTAAATTTTTCTGATCTTTATAACTGGTACAAAAATTTTATCAATGAAGCAATAATTGATGAGCCCTTGATTGTTCAAGAACAAGCAAAACAGCTCAAGGATTGGTTTGATAATATTTTACAAACATCACAGGCTATTTGCCCACACTGTGATTCGGCTAAAACTCAAAAAATTGGTGAACATAGAGCACAATTTCGTTGTAAAAATTGTTGGCGTTATTTTAGTAACCTTAAAGGGACGGGGCTTGAGCACTTAAGCCGTAGTGAAAACTGGTGGACAATGATTGATTTATTGGTCAAAGGTAAAACAAATCGGCAGATTGAAAGTGTATTAGGGATTAGTTTAGGAACTATAATTAATTATAAAAAACAATGGCTTAAAATTATTCAGCAGCGAAATTTATTAGTGCTAAAAGAATGGATAATTAATCGAAGAGGGTAACTAATCATTCCTTAATTTTATTAAAAATAGTGCTTCTCAATCGCTATAATTTAGTTTATAGCGCTCATTTTTACCTACTCATTACTTTAATTGCACAATCAATAGTTCATCGATTGTTCATTTGTGATGCCTCTCACATAATAAAAAAACATTATTTTCATAATTTGATCGAGATCACGAATTAGCACGGATCTATGTGCAAAAAAATACGATCGATTAATACTAGCTATGCTTAGTTAATTATATACGGAGAAAATAATGAAGTTAGTAAAAAAAATAAGTTTATTAGCAACCGCTATGTTGGCTATAAGTGATTTATCCTATGCCGCAGAGCCTAATACAGATTATGAGCTTAAGCAAGTGGTAATAGTCAGTCGTCATGGTCTAAGAGCTCCCTTAACAGAAGGAGCTGATTCTCTCATTAATGCTACTCCCTATAAATGGCAAAAATGGGATAGTACAGGTGGTTTTTTAACCGCTAAAGGTGGTGCTTTAGAAGTCTATATGGGGCACTATTTTAATGATTGGTTGGTCCAAAATGGAATGTTACAAAAAAACACATGCCCAACAGATGAACAGTATTATGCTTATAGCAATATTGTTCCTAGAACGATTGCAACCGGGCAATTTTTTACTACGGGTGCATTCCCTGGTTGCGATAAAATAAAATATCATCATTTAGCTGATCTGGATGGTAAAGATCCTATATTTTTCCAATCAATTAACGATACTAGTAAGGAATATGTGACAAAAGTAGTGGCAGAAATTGAGGATTTCATCGACCAACAAAACTTGGCTTCATCTTACGCTAAATTACAAGAAGTGATTGATTATAAAAATTCTTACGATTGTAAAGTCGACAAGAAATGTGAGCTCGCTAAGCAACCTAATACCGTTGTCCTTGAGCATGGTAAAGAGTCATCAATAGATGGGCCATTACACCTTGCTTTTTGGATGGTGGACGCATTTATGTTGCAAGATTATGAAGGATTTCCTGCTGGACAAGTTGCTTGGGGTAGAATTAAATCGGATCAAGATTGGGTAACATTAGCAAAATTAAGAAATGCGTATATTGATGCGGCTTATTTGCAACCAACGCTAGTTAACCGTACGATTAAACCGATGCTCGCTCACCTAAATCAAATAATGCCTGACCAACAATCTACCGAACAAGCTAAAATTACGTTATTAGTTGGTCATGACACAACAGTGGGACCAATAATTCGAGCTATGGGGTTTAATGATTATACTTTACCTGAACAGTACGAAAAAACGCCAATCGGCGGTAAAATTGTATTCCAGCGTTGGCATAATAAAAAGAGCGATCAGGATTTACTGAAAGTCGAATATGTTTATCAGTCTACCAAACAGCTTCGTAACCTTGAAAAGTTAACACTTGCTAGCCCACCACAAAGAGTTACTTTATCCTTAAAAGATTGTCAGATTGATGCTAATGGATTTTGTGCTTGGAGCGATTTCAAAAAAGTAATGAATAATTTAGTCAACTAATCCTATTCGCTTGAATCCTTACTATATTACGGCAAATAACCCTATTGATAGGGTTATTTTTATGTTTAGAAAAATAGTCCATACCCCCTAATAGACGACTTCTAAAATATATTCTTACTGGCGGATCTGCTTTATCATCCCAACTTTCAGTGGTTGAAACAGATTGTGAACATTATCAAATTATTAAACATAAGGAGGATATTCTTAGTTAGGTCGTTTAATAAATTGTATGAAAAGCAACCTACGTGCAGAATCTCGGGTAGGGGTATTTCATCAGCTAATTTTATAGAAAATGATTATTAACAAAGTGAATGTTAAACGGCTTTACCGAATGAATAAAACTACCACATTAAGTTATACAATTTTGTGTAAAAGAAGTTAATATAATTGTTAAATTTTAGACAATTGTCATTGTTTATTAAAAAAGAATTGATATAATTCAAAAATATTTTATTTAAAAAAATAGTTTTATGAAAAATTCGACATTATCACGTGGGAAACAATTTTATTCCGTCAGTCATTCGGGATCAATTTTTAAATTACCTGCTATTTTTGCTTTAATAATGATAGCGATGTTGGTGGTTTTAAATATTATTTATTATTCTTTAAATTCAGATAGCAATAATCATGTCTATTTGTTTTTATTATTTAATAACTTGAGCAATTATGCATTAAACCATGTCATATTTTATTTCTTTATTGGCATTATTATGTTTATTGATCAAAAAATGCATCAAATAACAGCAAGAAATATTATTATTATTTTAGCTGTTTGTATTATTTATCAGGTAATAACGCATTTTATTATGATTGGATGGATGCAGCTAATACCGCTCTTGAAATTCAAATTTGATTTATCTTATGACGTAATCAGCCAGTTATTAACCATATTTAGTGTGTTATTGATGGCCTTAAAAGCACTCATTTTAGTAGGGCTAATTAAACTCATCGGGTTCATTGATAAACGTGATAGACAAGCATATAACATGCCGCTAGCTAACCATCGAACGCTTTTTGCTATCTTATTTTCATTAATATTTTCATTCCCTTTTATAATCATATTATTCACATGGTTTAATGGTGAAGTTTTTAGCTTTTTCATGGGCTATTTCGATTTTTTTTATGAAGCAGCTAATTTAGATAGCGTAGAGTTATTTTTGATCATAACATTACCTGGATTATTATCTTTACTATCTTTTGCGATTAGTTTTGCTTTTATTTTCTTCTCTGTAAAAAATTGTTTTGTACGACAAGTTAATACGATCCCTCTTCGATTAATATTTAAAGCAGTAGGTTGGTCTTATCTATATTTAATTTTAATTGCTATGGCTACTGGGATTATCTATTTTATCTTAAGTATTATTATTACCCTGATCATGACCAGCGGAGTTGCATCGGTATTGACAACGTTAATTAGTATTATTTTTATTGTGATCAACTTGATTGCAACATACCTATTAACCCGCAAAGCCACCTTGAAGTATTTTAGTTAAGGTCATCCTCTATAATTTAAGCAATTAATCAGTTTTAATTCTCGATTAATTGCTTAAACATTTAGCTATTAATTAAATTGCTGTTGAGTTTTTATATTGATTCTTTATTTAATCTACATCGCCAAATGAATAAAACCATAACAAGCGCAAATAATGCAGCAAGCAGACCGATAAAAAATACAATCGAAAAACCATATAAGTCAACAAATAGGCCGATCACCGGAGCTGTCAAGGCATAAGAAAGATCTTGAAAAGCAGCAAATCCTGCCATTGCTATTCCACGTTGATTTGGGGTGATTTTTTTTATCACTTCAGCCCCCATTGCAGGAAATATCATTGAGCAACCTATTCCCGTTAATAATGCACCAATAATTGCAATTGATTGCTCAGTCGCTTGCCAAAGAAGAAGCTGACCTATACTTTCAACAATAAGTGAAGTAATCGTTATTGCAATTCCACCTAAACGATCAGGCAAATGTCCACATATAATGCGTACTAAAACAAAGCCTAAACCAAATGCTGTTAATGCAAATCCAGGATAATGCCAGTGATTTTCCATATAGATTAAAGAAATAAATGCACCAATAGCAGCAAAACCAACACCTTGAAGACATAGCACAAAACCATAAGGCCAGATTTGTTTTATAACACGCAAAAATGATTCGCACTTTTTGTTTGGTGGTAACGGTACTATGATTGGTAATAGGCGAAATAGGAGTAGTCCAATAATTGGTAGTATTGCGCATATAAGCATTAAGCCACTAAAGTTTAATTTATTATACAACCATAAACCTAGTGGCCCACCAACGGCAAAAGCACCATATATAGACATGCCCGCGATAGAGAGTAGCTTTCCTGAATTTGCTGTTCCAACAAATCCGATCCCCCAAGCTAGCATTCCAACTAATGTTAAACTTTCGCCGAACCCAAGGAGTAATCGACCAACAATTAAAATTGTATAAGCCCACAATGGATAATATTCGACAAGAGTGGCAAGGAAACATAAAAAACCCGCTAACGCATAACAACAAAGCCCTCGATGGACGGCGCGCATTGTGCCTTGTGTATCTGACATCTTACCCGCTAAACTACGTGTTATAATTGTTGCAAAAAAGCAGATTCCAACAGCAAATCCCGCCAGTGTACTGGTTAATTCTAATGTTTGAAAAGTATAGATAGAAACGACTGGTAGCGGTGTTGCAACAGCAAGATAAGAAATAAATAAACTGGTAGCAAATAATGATAAATAATAATTTTGTTTTTGCAAAATAATCTCCTTAAATTAAGGTCATTCAAGGCAGATTGCAGCGTTTATTAAGTCAACGCACGCAATGCTCTTGAATGAACAAGGGTAGCGCGTTGGTTTACGTAAACGCTTACGGACGAATAAAAGAAGAGGTTTCTGATATGTTTATCGGCACGGATTATACAATTTAGTAATAAAAGATCAATATAAACGTGTAATTGAAAAATATTTTTCGTTTCTTCTGTTAAACCATGTAAGGTAATAAACTTTGAATTTTATTACAATCAGCGATCAGCAGACTCATCCATTTATAAGATAATAATCGGAGTGGTGTAGACCACTCGATTACTGCACGAATAATACTACTATATTAATTATAAATATTTGATTATTTAAGATTTATTATCTTAATGATCTATCAGATTAAAAAATATCAAATCGAGTGATTATTAATTAACATCATCGCAATTAATTTTATGATCACGATAAATTACTTTATTGTAACCATATTCTAAATCACGCTGTTCGATAACTTTACCATTGCGAATGAAAAACCAATATTTTTTAAATGGCTTATAATAACCTTCTGATTTAACGCCACCAATATTAACACATACGGAATAACCAAAAATGGCTTGTTGTTTTTCCGAATCTTCTACTAAATATTCTTCGCGCGGTGAGCTCATTGAGACGTAGTTAATCGCTTTAGCATCATCAAAGTGATTACTGCCCCATTGTTTAATGAGTTCGGGATAGTTGGTTGGGTATTTACCAAAATTAGCACCTACCATATCTGGTCGCCAGTTAGGGTCAGTCGGTGTTGATGAACACGCGGCAAGTAAACAGACTAAACTTGCTATGCTAAGATATTTTTTCATTGTTTATTCCTTTTCCATTTTATCAATTGGCTACAATGTAATAAAAAAGTCATGACATTGCCAGCGGTTTTTTATGTTGGTAGAAGATGGTGTTTTTAGACTGGATGGTGCTATGGAATATGTTGTCGAGTATGCTTAGCTCACGCTATTTAGTCGGTGATATGCAAATAGATTTTATAAAATTTAATGCATATAACTTAAATTTAAACTAAGAATTTAATAAATCAACCAACTAAAAGACTGGCCGATTAGAGACTAATGCTATATTGACATTGATGATACTCAAACTCGCTAAAGATAGTAATAAGACAAGGTTTTTATTTTTTCTCATTTTCTGCTATATTAACTCGTTAGAGATTACATTTTAGTGTTATTCCACATAAATTCACTTTAACCTAGTTATCAATATCGGTTAAAACTCTCAAGTAATAATAGTATACAATTCATGCCAAATTGTCCTGTTTTTTGCGAGTATCTTCTGTAATTTTCTATAAAAATGAGTATGAGGAAAATAATTATGACAACCAAAATTATCCCTGAAATTAGCGATATTCAACATGAGATGATTGCTATTAGGCATCAGCTTCACCAACATCCTGAAATTGGTTTTGAAGAGTTTAAAACAAGCGAGTTAGTCGCAAATCTTTTAACTCAGTGGGGCTATCAAGTAACGCGAGGCTTAGGTGGTACAGGCGTAGTTGCTCAACTTAAGAATGGTAATGGACCAGCGATTGGTATTCGTGCTGATATGGACGCTTTACCGATCGATGAAGCAACTAAACTCTCTCATGCTAGTCAAATAAAAGGTAAAATGCATGCTTGCGGCCATGATGGGCATACAGCAACATTGTTAACAACCGCTCGTTATTTTGCGCAGCACCGCCATTTCAATGGCACAATTAACCTTATTTTCCAACCTGCAGAAGAAGGACTTAGTGGTGGTCTTGCAATGGTTGAAGATGGATTGTTTAAAAAATTCCCGTGTGATTATATTTTTGCTTTTCATAATATGCCAAAAGTCGAAGCTGGCAAAATGGCATTTATTGATGGTCCGGCCATGGCATCTTCCGACAGCGTAACCATTAAAGTAAAAGGTCGCGGTGGTCATGGTGCTATGCCACATCTTTCAATCGATCCCGTTGTGGTTGCATCATCTATTGTTATGGCTTTACAAACGATAGTTTCTCGTAATGCAAACCCACTCGAAACTGCAATTATAACGGTTGGATCTTTTCAAGCTGGCGATGCAAATAATGTGATCCCTGATGAAGCAATATTAAAGTTAACTATTCGAGCACTTGATCCTAGCATGCAAGATCTTATCGAAAAACGCGTAAAGGAGCTCGTTACTGCGCAAGCCGCTAGTTATGGTGCTGAGGTTGAAATTGATTATAAGCGTCTTTACCCAATGGTTATTAATGATTTACAAGCTACAGAATTAGCCAGAAATGTTGCACTGTCTTTTTTCGGTGAAGCACAAATTATTCCTGACTTCCCTAAAATGACAGGTAGTGAGGATTTTTCATTTATGCTACAACAGTGTAAAGGCGCATACATTTTTGTCGGTAATGGCACTGAAGGGCATAATGGCTGCTCATTGCATAATCCTAAATATGATTTTAATGATGCAATCTTACCGGTCGTCGCGTCGTATTGGGTCAAATTGATTGAAAGTTATTTAAAATAAAAATAAGGACAAGTATGGCGTTTAATATTTCTAAAAATGATGGAAAACTAAGAAAAGCAAGAAATATAGCAGGCATTACCATGGGTAATGCAATTGAATTTTACGATTTTGCTATTTATGGAACGTACGCAGTTCTTTTAGGTCAACTTTTTTTCCCCGGGACAAATAATTTTGAAAAATTAATGTTGTCATTTGCAACATTAGGTGTTGGTTTTATTACTCGGCCTTTAGGGGCAATCTTAATCGGTTTATATGCCGATAAGTTTGGTCGCCGTCCTGCGCTACTTTTTACATTATGGTTAATGTCAATTGGTACGTTATTATTTGTCATAACGCCGACTTACCAGCAGATCGGTATTTGGGCAACAGTGATTATTATGTTTGCTAGATTAATGCAAGGATTTGCCTTAGGTGGTGAATTTGGTACATCAACAACGATGTTGATGGAGTATGCAGATAATTCTAACCGTGGTTTTTATAGTAGTTGGCAGCTTTTTGGTCAGGGTTTAAATACTTTACTCGCTTCAATTGTTGGGATCACTATCGGTTTTTGGTTAAAAGATGATATCACCGCTTTACATAGCTGGGGATGGCGATTAGCCTTTGCGATCGGCTTGTTAATTGTTCCTATGGCACTTTATATCCGTAAAACGTTACCTGAAACTAAAAATAAGAACGTAAACGAATCAACAAGCGCATTGCTCAAATTAGTTTTTAGCAAATACCCAAAGCAACTAATTACGGGTATTTTGCTGACTTTAGGCTCCACGGTTCCCGTCTATATTACGCTTTTTTATCTAGCAAACTTTGCTATTTCGGAATTACAATTTGAAATGCGATCTAGCATTGTTGCTTCATGCATTGCCGCATCGGTTCAAATTATACTCGTCCCATTTATTGGCATGCTATCAGATAAAGTTGGTCGTAAACCACTTATCTTCTGGTCGCGAGTGTTAACGATTTTAGTTATCTACCCAATATTTATGCTATTAACCTTATTTCCATCGCTGACAACGCTTTATTCATGTGTTTTTGTGCTAGCTATTCTAATTGCGGTTAACTCTGTACCAAGCCTGATCGTCTGTGCTGAAATATTTCCAAGTAAAATTAGGGCAACCGGATTATCAGTGGTTTATAGTTTATCTGTGGCCATTTTCGGTGGTTTTGCTCAAATGATTGTTACAGGGCTGGCTCATTGGATGAATGATTTAAGAGCGCCCGCTTATTATGTGATTGCAACTGTCGCCATTAGTTTAATTGGTGTATTTATGTTTAAAGAAACAGCGGGTAAAGCGCTGAAATAATGACACTATTGATATTAATGCTAACTCATTAACTGACAATGGCAACGATTTATAAAAATTGTTGCCATTTTTTCTTTAGATGCAGCAAGTATTGCGCTTAGTTATTACTTCTCCAAGGCTATAAGTTTTTAACTTATTTGACTTTAGTTGCGGGCTCTGCTATTTGTATGGGAAGTATATGTGTAGAAATATTAAGAAGGACTTATGTCAAATATGAGTATTCGCGATAAATTGGTTATCAAACCTGTTACCCTTGAACATTTAGATCAATTTGATGAATTATTACGTTATGTTTTCCAAGTCACTAGTCAAGACATTGAAAAATCAGGTTATGAAAAAGATGATGAGCTGTTGCGCGAAAAAAGGCCTGTTTTACAAAATACCGATGTGATTGGTTGGTTTAATAAAGATAAACTGGTTTCGCAGCTATGTATTTATCCTTGTAAAATAAATATTCATAATACTATTTTTGAAATGGCAGGATTGACTGGAGTAGGAACCTACCCTGAATATGCTAATTTAGGTTTGATGAATGACTTGATTAAAACGGCATTAACTAAAATGCGTGATAATCGGCAGTGGATCTCTTATCTTTATCCTTATTCGGTGCCATTTTATCGTAAAAAGGGATGGGAAATATTTAGTGAGCGCATTACCTTTAATATTAAAGACTCTCAGCTTCCTCATTATGAAAAACAACCTGGTTTTGTCGAACGATTAAATGTTGATGAGCAAGATGTCGTTGATATCTATAATCGTTTTTCGGCATCTAACCATGGTGCGCTAATTCGTAATAAGCTATCCTGGAACGAGTACTGGCGCTGGGAAAATGAACAAGATCGAACTGCCGCTATTTACCATGATCAAAATGGTCAGCCGATAGGTGCGATGTTTTATTGGATAGATAAAGATATATTTTATATTAAGGACATGATTTATTTAAATCAAGAAGCACGCAAGGGGTTATGGAATTTTGTTTACGCCCATTATTCGATGATAGATAAAGTAAAAGGGCGCATTTATCGCCATGATCCGATCGCTTTTCAGCTCGCAGATAGCCATATTAATGAAATAATTGAACCTTATTATATGGCTAGAATCGTTGATGTGGCAGAATTTCTCAAAGCTTATCCGTTTGCTGTTTTGCCTCAAGAGCCATTTCATTTTATCGTTACGGATCCTGTGGCAGAATGGAATAATGGTGTTTTTAGTCTCTATGTTGATAGTAACGGGCAACTAGGTATTGATAACCAACCAAGGGGGAAAAGCGTAGAGTTATCGATTCAGACTTTATCATCAATGCTGATGAGTTTTCGGCGACCGCACTTTTTTTATGAATACGAGCGATTAAAGACAGATAAGCAAATAGTCAAAATGCTAGATGAGATGATCCCATCTAAGCAACCCTATTTTTCAGATTATTTTTAATCTTATTTAGAACGTTTAACTCTACATGGATTGCCGATAGCAATACTATTGTCGGCAATAGATTTTGTAATAATGCTGCCTGCTCCAATCACACAATTATCACCAATTGTGATACCGGGTAAAACAACGACGTTACCGCCAAACCAGACATTGTTACCAACTGTAATAGGATATGCATATTCAACCCCACTATTGCGTTGCTTGACGTCTAATGGATGACCTGAGGTATAAAAGCTACAATTTGGCCCGATGAGTACATGGTCGCCAAATGTAATAGGTGCTGCGTCCAACATGATACAGTTAAAATTAGCAAAGAAATGATCACCAATACGAATATTGTAGCCATAGTCACACCAAAATCCAGGCATGATAATTGATCCAAAGCCAAAGTTATTAAGTAGTTGATGTAAAATATCTAAACGTGGTTGGGTTGCAGAGGGTTCAAGTTGATTGAATTTAAAACAGTAATCTTGCGCTGATAAACGCTCATAATTGAGTTCGTCTGCAGCTGGATGATAGAGCAGAGCACTTAACATTTTTTCTTTTTCAGTTGCCACTACATTTTCCTTATTGTTACTAATGATTTGAATATGATTACTCATATTCAAATCAGTTTTTAATTTATGCGCACAAATAATTGGTATATTATCAATTTTCGACTCTTTTGTTACTTAGTGTAAATGTTCCAATAATAAGCGAGACAATAACAATACATGAAACGACAAAGAAGATTTTATGATAGCCAACATCGTCAAATAGCATTCCTATTGGAATAGATAATACAATAATGCCAACAGATGTCGCAATTTGAAAGCCAACTAAAAATAGTGTTGAAGATAAACGTTTATCGAAATTTGCTGCATTATATTTAAATATCGAAATAACAAATAGAGGTACTTCAATTGCATGGAGCATCTTAATAAATGAAATAATATAAATATCATCAAAGATGGCCGAACCAAGAATACGACCAGTCATGATAATGCCGCCAAGTAGTAATGAATACTTTGGTCCGATACGATTAATTAACAAGGGTATACAAGCCATTCCAATACCTTCAAGGATGACTTGTACCGAGTTTAGCTGACCATAGACGCTGGCACCGATATTGGGATCGCTAAATAAATTAGCATAAAAAACAGGAAATAGTTGTTGATCATAAATATTATAAAATGACCAAGTGCCGAGGATAAAAATAACTAACCCCCAAAATTTGGCGTCCTTAAAAATAATAGCGAAATCATTTAAGGTAATTGAATTATAGCGATCATTTTTTTGCTGTATCTCTTTACGTTTGATTGATTTTGTTGGTCTGTAACAAACATTCGTAATAAAAAATAGAATCCCGACTATCGATACTGCCCAGAAATTAAAGTGGGGATTGATACTAAAAAATAACCCACCAATGGCGGCAGCAAGCGCATAACCCAAACATCCCCATAATCGGGCTTGACCATATTCAAAGCCAAATTTTCGGCTAATTTTTTCAACATAACTATCGATTAAACCACAAGCAGATAAGTAACCAAGAGAAAATAGAACCGATCCCAAAATAACACCAAGAATAAAATTGCTCGCTAATAAGGGTTCATAAACATAAATCAAAAATGGGCCGGTCATTATTAATATGATGCTAATAACCCACATTAAATTTTTACGAATGCCGAGTTTATCTTGAATTATACCGTATAGAATCATAAACGTAATGCTAGTGAATTGGTTAATTGAATAGATAGTTCCAAGATTTGAGCCACTGATTCCAATATTATTTTTTAACCAGATAGCATAAAATGACCACCATAATGACCAAGCAGCAAAAAAGAAAAATAGATATGAAGATGAGAATAGGTAGTTTTTATTATTAAAAGGTAGCGATATTTTCATATTATAATCCATTTTAGAGATAGAAAAGATAATGTTAACGTTACCAATTAAAAATATAAGATAATCGAAATAAAATCCGTGATATTGATAACATAATTCAAAAATTTAAAAAAATATCTAAACAGAAATATTTGGTTATTGTTTATGAGTTAAATGAAATACTAAAAATTAGTTGCTATCAAAGCTTAGTCATAAGAGAATATTTATAATCGTATATAACAGCAGAAATTTAGCAAATATATGCTATTTAGTTCAAAGAATCATAAAGTTAGATAAAGAGGTAATATGTTTGACATTATTGGTGATATACATGGGCAAGCGACCAAGCTAAAAAGTTTACTGTACAAATTGGGCTATAAAAAAACTAGATCGGGTTTTCAACATTTAAAATATAAAGCAATTTTTGTTGGTGATTTAATTGATAGAGGTCCGTATCAGCTTGAGACGCTGACTATTGTTAAAGAGATGGTTGATAACGGCAATGCTTATGTTGTGATGGGAAATCATGAATTTAATGCCATTGGCTGGAAAACTAACAATGAACGTGAAGCTGATACCTTTTTACGCAAGCATAATTATGCTAATCATAAACAACACAAAGCATTTTTGATGCAAATCGGCGAAAATTCCCAGCAGCATCTATATTGGATTAATTGGTTTAAATCACTGCCGTTATTTTTAGATTTTGATAAAATTCGAGTTATTCATGCTTGTTGGGATAGTAATATTATTAGGCTAATTTTGCCTTACCTTGAGCATAATAACGGCTTAAAAGAGCAATATATTCAGCAAGCTTTTAATCCCTCTTCTGCACTATTTAATTATTGTGAAACCTTATTAAAAGGTAAAGAGGTCACTTTACCTGATGGTATTTCCTATCATGATAAAGAGGGTACGCAGCGGCATAAATCAAGAATTAAATGGTGGCTTAAGCAAGCGGACACACTCAATGAGCTTTGTTTAATTCCCGATGATGAAAAGCTCCCCGCTCTTGAGCAAAAAGTAAAGCTACCGCTCGATGGTTATCAAGAACAGAAAATAGTATTTTTTGGTCATTATTGGTTAACAGGTAAACCCAGTATTCAAACAAATAAAGTGACTTGTGTTGATTATTCAGCGGCGATCGAATCAGGCAAACTCGTTGCTTATCGGTGGGAAGGCGAAGAGATATTAACAAATAAACATTTTATTTATTAATAGGTGAAATAAACTGTTGTTTTTTATGCTCGATTTTGGTGGCTATTTTGCTTAATTAAATTCCTATTTCCGCTCTGGTTATTGCCCATAACATAATTATTATCGTCATGTCACATATTTCATATTTTTCAATTTCAAAAATAGGTAATTAATTTTAGTATTAAGGTGTCGTTACAGCTTTTTAATATTCGGCGTTCTACGTTTTATCTAATTTACACCATCTAGGTATATTAAATCATAGGGGGATTGTTAATGAGAAAGGCATTTATTTCACCGGCAAAATACGTTCAAGGTGAGGATGAGTTATTAAATTTAGGTTATTTTGTCAATACGTTCGGCAATAAGGCATTGCTTATTGGTAATGCTCAAGATATTGATCGCGTGAGTGAACAGTTAAATAAAACTGCAAAAAAATATAAATGTGAATTTGTAATGGCTGATTTTAAAGGCGAGTGTTCAAGAGTAGAAGTCAGTCGCTTACAAAAATTGGCAGCGGAAAAAAGCTGTGATTGTATTGTTGCGCTAGGAGGGGGAAAAGCAATTGATGCGGCTAAATGTGTGGCGCAAGGTGATGCATTAATTATCGTGCCAACTATTGCGGCAACAGATGCACCGACTAGTCATTCCGCTGTATTATATACCGAAGATGGTGCGTTTGATGATTATGCTTATTTTAAACAAAACCCAAGTGTTGTATTAGTTGATACTAAAATTATTGCTAATGCACCCGTTCGTTTTTTAGTTTCTGGCATGGGGGATGCATTATCGACCTATTTTGAGGCTAGGGCTAATTATCACTCTTATGCTGCCGTTAATGCAGGGCTACCTTGTGGAAGTAAAGATGGCGCTATTGAACCCGCGAGGCAAACCATGGCTGCATTTGCATTAGCCACACTGTGCTACCAAACATTGCTTAGTGATGGCGTAAAAGCTAAGCAATCATGTGATAATAAGGTCGTTACCACCGCACTCGAAAATATTATTGAAGCTAATATATTACTATCTGGATTGGGTTTCGAAAGTGGCGGTTTAGCAGGCGCACATGCGATCCATGATGGATTAACGATATTGGAAGAGGCACATCACTATTATCACGGTGAAAAGGTCGCTTTTGGTACATTAGCACAATTAGTATTAGAAAATTCACCTAATGAAGAACTGCAAGAAGTGCTTGATTTTTGTTTAGCGGTAGGATTGCCAGTTTGTTTAGCCGATTTAGGCGTTAAATCTATAAATGATGCGCAACTAACTGCGATAGCAGAAAAAGCAACGATTAAAGATGAATCAATCCATGCGATGCCATTTCCTATCACTGTTGATGCTGTCAAAGCAGCTATTATTGTCGCAGATAAAATAGGGCGAGATTATAAGCAATACGGTACGTTTATTAAAGAATAAAGGTAATTGATATGAAAAAGTTAATGAATAATCCTGCCCATATTATTGATGAAATGATTGATGGATTAACTAAAAGTAATGCTCATTTAGTCGAACGCATAGAAAATACCACAATAGTTATCCGTAAAAATCTGCCCGCTAAAGTAGGCTTAATTAGTGGTGGTGGAAGTGGCCATGAACCCGCACATGCGGGTTTTGTTGGTCAAGGCATGCTAACTGCTGCCGTTTGTGGACAAGTATTTACTTCTCCTTCGCCAGATCAAATTCTGACGGCAATCCACGCTGCTGATAAAGGCCACGGCGTTTTTATGGTTGTTAAAAACTATTCTGGCGATATTATGAATTTTGAGATGGCTAAAGATTTAGCTGAAATGGACGGTATTGAGATTGATTACTGTATTGTCGCTGATGATATTGCTGTTGAAAATAGTACTTATACACAAGGACGACGAGGTGTCGCTGGTACGGTGCTCGTGCATAAAATTTTAGGTGCTGCAATTGATCAGGGGGCAACATTGGCAGAAGTGAAATCGCTCTCTGATACTATTTTACCGAATATAAAAACTATCGGCGTTGCTTTTTCAGGAGCAACGGTTCCTGAAGTTGGCAAACCTGGATTTGTTTTGCCTGATGATGAAATCGAATACGGCGTGGGGATTCACGGTGAACCTGGTTATCGACGTGAAAAACTACAATCATCTGCTGATTTAGCAAAAGAGTTAGTTAACAAATTAAATGATGAATTCAATTTTAAATCAGGCGATAACTATGCTTTATTAATTAATGGCTTAGGTTCAACAACATTAATGGAGCAATATGTTTTTGCAAATGATATTTTTAAATTACTAACAGATGCTGGTATTAAGATTTGTTTTAGTCAAGTTGGTAATTATATGACGGCGATCGACATGGCAGGTGCCTCATTAACATTAATGAAACTAGATGATGCTAAATGGACAGAATATTTAAACTATCGTGTAAACACAGTAGCTTGGTAATATGAGGGCGCAATTTTATGAATGTACAAGAAGTGCTAAATTGGTTAAATGATTTCTCTAGGTCTATTATGGATAATAAAGCTTATCTAAGCGAGCTTGATACGCCAATTGGTGATGGTGATCATGGCAATAACATGTTTCGTGGTGTGACAGCTATGCAGCAACAGTTAAAAGAAAAACAACCTGCAACTGTTGCGGATACATTTAAAGTTGCAGCGATGGCATTAATGAGCAATGTCGGTGGTGCTTCTGGTCCTTTGTATGGTAGCGCTTTTATTGCTATGTCGAAAAAAGCTAATGAAAGCGAGCAGCTCTCAGAATTAATTTTGGCTGGCGCAGAAGGCATTCAATCTAGAGGAAAAGCGACGTTTAATGAAAAAACGATGGTCGATATTTGGTTTGCTGTGGCAAATGCGCTAAAAGCTAAACAACTAACTCAGGCAACAATAGACAATGCTATTATTGCAACTAAAGATTTAAAAGCCACGAAAGGACGGGCATCTTATTTAGGTGATCGTTCAATTGGGCATCTAGACCCAGGGACCGTTTCTAGTGGGTACCTATTTACAACGATGATACATAATTTAGCAGGTGAGTTAGTATGATAAGTTTAATTTTAGTCGCTCATAGTAAAATGATAACCGATGGTCTAAAGCATATGATCGACGGTATGGCCAATAATAATAATGTTACAGCCATTTCAGCTGGTGGTATGGAAAATGGTGCATTTGGCACTAATCCTATTACCATTTATGATGCGATTATTGCTGAATCGGAAAGTGAAAAAATACTTATTTTTACCGATTTAGGCAGCGCGGTATTAAGCGCTGAAATGGCAATCGATATGCTAACGAGCGAAGTACAAAGTAAAGTCTCTTTGGTTGATGCGCCATTAGTGGAAGGGGCATTTATTACCGCTGTGCAGATCACAGATTTAAATAATCTAGATGATGTGATAGCGGAAGTTGAAGAAATGTAAAATTAAACTATTTAATACGATTAAAAATACAAGCCCTGCTATCCAGGGCTTCAGATTGCTGACAAACCTCGATATTATTCGGGGTTTATTTTTTTATTTTAGCCATAAATACGATTTTTAATTGAAATTTTATTAAATCCATTCAAAAGTGACCTAAAATAGAGCAATAAAAATAGCTTTAGCGCTATTTTCTTTATATTTTGTGCTGTTGCGGCTAACAAACACTGCATTTGCACCTTAGCAAGCCCTCTAAATCTCGCATAACGATGTCCATGATGTTGTTTGGCGTCAGCAAAACTTCGTTCGACGGTCTCTTTTCGTCTCGCATAAACTTTTTTACCCCATTTACTTAGACGAATATCATTCGCTTTTTCTTTATCGGCTTCCCAGATATGGCGAGTGATTATTTTCAAACTATTTTTACTTTGTGTACACTGTGATAATAAAGGACACTGCTTGCAAACACATGCTTTAGAATGATAATGACGGTAACCTTCACGACTTGTTGTTTTATAAATCAGTGATTGCCCATTGGGGCAGGTATAGGTATCGCGTTGACTATCATAAATAAACTGCCGTTTTCGTATGGCATTCGCGCCATGATTCGGCCTGCGATAACCGATTACGGGATATATCTGCTCAGCTAACAATAAATGGCAAATAGGGGCGGTAAAATACCCCGCATCAAGACCCACACCAACAGGCGCAAAGTTAAACCGAGTGACCTGCCGTTTGAGCCGAGCAAGATAAGGTTGAGAATCATGAACATTTCCCGCCGTAACATGCGTATCGGTAATTAGATTATGTTTACCATCAACCGTTCGGTGGTCAAGATAAAAGAACCCTTTAGGTTTGCCTTCCCGATGCATAAAACCGCTTTCTCGGTCGGTGGTGCTGATTTTAACGGCTTTATACCGTGTTTCCGTCCTTGGCGCTAAGGCTTTTTTCCATGTGTAGCCCGCTCTTCCTCAATCGCGTTATTTAACTCATTAATATATTGGCTCGGCTCTATAATACGCTTTTCATTACATGCTTTTCCCTTATTGGCACTGGCTTTAAGATGCGTGCTATCCGAATATAAGATACGGCCGCTAATTAAGCCTTTCGCGATAGCTTGCTCGACAATATTATCAAAAATCTGTTGATAAATGTCACTATCATTAAATCGACGTCGACGATTTTGGCTTAGGGTTGACGCGTCAATCACTTTTTCGGTTAATCCCATCCCCAAAAACCAACGATAAGCTAAGTTAACCTGTATTTCTTGCACCAATCGCCGCTCACTGGGAATGCCGAAAAGATAACCTAATAACATAATTTTGAATAATCTGACGGGATCTTCTGCCGGGCGTCCATTATCCTTACAATAAAGGGACGCCACCGCATCGCGAATAAATTCGAAATCAATAATCTTAGCAATTTTACGGACAAGATGGTTTTGAGGAACAAGGGCTTCGAGCGATATTTGTTCTATTTTTTCAGGGGTTGCTGGTGTCGGTTTTCTAAGCATCGGGACATACCTTTGATAGTTACACACCACACTATTAGATCAAAAAACTCGCTAAAAAGCGAGTTCTTTGTCAACAATCTGAAGCCCTGCTATCCAGGGCTTGTTATTATGCTTCAGGTGGGGTTTCGGCTTCGTTATAAGTTGATAATAGTTGTAAGAACTTATACTTCGCATTTACCGCTTTATTTGCCTGCAAATGAAGTTTCTCGGCCGTTATTGGTTCCAATGTCTCCAGCCGTTTAAAACGCTGCTCTTTAAGCAACGTTTCACTCAGCATATCGCTGCTCGGCGGCCTTGAATCAAGGCTAAGTGCTGATTGCCCGTCTAACGCTTTGCGTGGATCATATCGATATAACGACCAGAAACCTGATTTTACTAAATCTTTCATCTGTTCGTGAGATTTAGCTAAATCATAACCATGCTCTTCACAAGGACTATAAGCAATCACAATTGATGGGCCATTATAGGCTTCCGCTTCTTGCAATGCTTTAATTGTTTGATTAAGCTGTGCTCCAAGAGCAATTTGTGCTACATAAACATGACCATACATCATCATGCTCACCCCTAAATCTTTACGTGCTTTTTGTTTGCCTAAATCGGCAAATTTAGATACTGCGCCCATTGGTGTTGCTTTGGATTGCTGGCCGCCAGTATTTGAATAACATTGTGTATCTAATACTAAAATATTCACATTTTCAGTCAAGCTCATCACATGGTCAAGCCCACCAAAGCCGATATCGTATGCCCAGCCATCTCCGCCAATTGCCCAAACAGATTTATCAATTAAGTAGTCTGCATTGACTTGCAATTCTTTGGCCGCTGGTGACATTAAGCTTGTTAACTGTCGCCGTAATGCTTCGATTAATTGACGCTTTTCATTTAATGATGTTTCGGATGATTTTATACCAACCACTAAATCTGGTGGCACTTCTGCTGCGACTTCGTTAAGTAACCGTAATGCCCGATTTTTATGTTGATCATACGTTAGACGGTAACCTAAAGCGAATTCAGCATTATCTTCAAATAGTGAATTCGCCCAAGCAGGTCCTCTGCCATTTTTGTCAGTAGTGTACGGTGTTGATGGCAAATTACCGCCATAAATAGATGAACACCCGGTCGCATTGGCAATTGCTAGATGGGCGCCATAAAGTTGAGTAAGGAGTTTAATATAAGGCGTTTCACCGCAACCAGCACAGGCTCCTGAGTACTCAAATAATGGTGTTAGTAATTGTGATGTTCGAATATCAATACGTTCAATCGTATTTCGGTCACGATCAGGAAGACTAATAAAATAGTCATAGTTTTCTTTTTGCGCGGCAAGATTATCAATGCGTGATGCCATATTAATCGATTTGATATCAAAATCATTACGATCACGAGAAGGGCAAACTTCGACACATAAATTACAACCAGTACAATCTTCTGGTGCAACTTGCAATACATAGCGTTGGCCTTTCATATCTCGCGCTTTGACTTCCAATGAGCTTAACGTTGCAGGTGCATTTTCCATCTCTTGTGGTGCGACAACTTTAGCGCGTATGGCTGCGTGAGGACAAGCCACAACGCAGTGATTACATTGTGTACATAGATCGGGTCGCCAAATAGGAATAGAATCGGCAATGTTACGTTTTTCCCATTTAGTTGTGCCAACTGGCCAAGTACCATCGGGTGGAAAAGCGGATACGGGCAGGCTATCACCAATACCTGCTAACATAGCAGCAGTGACAGTCTTAACAAAGTCTGGTGCATTGTTGGGGACAATTGGCGGCATTGATTTGCTATTTTTATCCACACACATTAATGGAATGTTTTCAAGTGAGCTTACTGCCATATCAATGGCTTTCCAGTTACGCTCGACAAGTTCTTGCCCTTTACTATTATAGGCTTTAGCAACAATATCTTTCAGTTTTTCAGTAGTGAAATCCTTTTTGAATATTTCAGCCAAATAGAAGAAGGCAGCTTGCATAACGGTATTAATTCGTGCACCAAGTCCACACTCACGGGCTATTTTTGCCGCATTGATAATATAAAAGTGAGCACGTTTTTTAATTAACTCAGCCTGTACTTCTTTTGGCAAACGATGCCAGACTTCATCTTTGCTATATGGTGTATTGAGTAAGAAAATTCCATCGTCTTTTAAATGCTGAACAATTTGGTATTTATCAATAAACTGGTCTTGATGGCAGCCAATAAAATGAGCACTATCAATAAGGTAAGATGATTCAATTGGCTCAAGGCTAACACGTAAATGCGAAACAGTTAAGCCGCCTGCTTTTTTCGAGTCATAGACAAAATAACCTTGAACATGGAAAGGAGAACTATCACCAATAATTTTAATATTATTTTTGGTTGCCGAAACCGTCCCATCACTCCCTAACCCATAGAAGAGGGCTTCCAAGGCTGATTTCTGTTTAATTGATTTATTCGGTAACGGTAATGATAGTCCTGTTATATCATCAAATATACCGACGGTAAAGCGTGGGCGAGGGTTATCTAAATTAAGTTCGTTAAATATTGCTAATACGCAGCGTGGATCAAACTCTTTTGAGGAGAGACCATATCTACCACCAATAATTATAGGGAGATATTTGCGCTCTCCTCGTGAGAAAGCTTCAGCAAAGGCGGTCATAACGTCAAGATAAAGTGGTTCAGCAAGTGCCCCAGGTTCTTTCGTCCGGTCAAGTACCGCAATTTTCTTTATTGATGAAGGGATTACCTCTAGCAGATGTTTAGCAGAAAAAGGGCGGTATAGTCTTACTACGACAACCCCTACTTTTTCGCCTTGACCAAGCAAATTGTCGATAACTTCTTTTGCGGTGCCAATAGCCGATCCCATTAAGATAATCAGTCTATCGGCATCTTTCGCACCATAGTACTCAAATGGTTGATACTTTCTGCCTGTTTCTTTCTCAAATGCCGCCATTGCATCGACAACATATTGATAAGTATTATCATAATAGCTATTAATCGCTTCGCGGCATTGGAAATAGGTATCTGGATTGGCCGATGTTCCCCTGACAACCGGTGCATCAGGGGTTAATGCACGAGCTCTATGAGCTGCAATCGAGCTGCTAGGAAGTAAATTTTTAATCACCTCATCACTAATTGGTGTAATTTTATTAATTTCATGAGAGGTTCTAAAACCATCAAAAAAATGAATAAATGGAATTCGGCTAGTAAACGAAGCGATTTGTGCGATGAGGGCAAAATCTTGCGCCTCTTGTACTGAACTTGCACAAAGCATGGCACAGCCTGTTTGACGTACGGCCATAACATCAGAATGATCACCAAAAATAGATAATGCGTGAGTTGCAATAGTTCTGGCTGCGACATGAAGGACAAATGGGGTTAATTCACCTGCAATTTTATATAGCGAGGGGATCATTAATAATAAGCCTTGCGATGAGGTAAATGTCGTCGCAAGCGCTCCTGTCATTAAGGCGCCATGTACCGTTGCAATCGCCCCAGCCTCCGATTGCATTTCAATGACTTTAGGGATGTCGCCAAATACATTTTGTTTACTAAACTCCGACCAAGTACTCGCTTGCTCTGCCATTGTTGAACTTGGTGTAATAGGATATATCGCAATGACTTCGTTAGCGCGATAAGCAACGGAAGATACCGCGCTATTTGCATCTGTTGTAATCATTAAAAGAACCTTCTATTTATCGAATAATGACATTATTGCTCGTGTTATAACGATGTATTGTAGCAGAAACTCAAAAAACTTTGAGCAATTAATCAATTAAAACTTTCATTAAAAGTAACCTTACCAAATGTATTGATAAAACTATTTCTAGTTTGAGTATAGATTGGCATAACAAGTTATTGGCTTTTCGCTTAATTATTATTATCATTATGCTTTCAGGTAAAATAATTTATTCAATTAGGCATCATTCATGCAAAGTGACAAACAGCAAAGACGAGTACTGGCAGTACATGATATTTCATGTGTTGGTCGATGTTCACTAACTGTCGCATTACCTATTTTATCCGTCGCAGGTATTGAAACCGCAATTATCCCCACTTCGATATTATCAACTCATACTGGTGGATTTGAGGGGTTTACTTTTAGAGATTTAACTAATGATATATTACCTATTGTTGATCATTGGCAAACGTTATCGCTCAAATTTGATAGCATTTATACTGGTTATTTAGGCTCTATAAAACAACTGGATATTATTACGACACTATTTAATCGACTGAAACAAAGAGATACCTTAATTTTTGTCGATCCAGTTATGGGCGATCACGGAAAGTTATATACTAATTTTGCGGCTGATTTTCCCCATAAAATGGCTTGCTTTTGTCAATCAGCTGATATTATAAAACCTAATATGACTGAAGCTTTTTTAATGCTTGATGAGCCATATCAAGAAGGTCCTTATACCAAAGCTTATATTGAGTCGCTAGTTAAACGTCTTGCTAAATTAGGGCCTAAATTGGTCGTACTGACAGGGGTTTATTTAATTGGCAATGAACAACAAATCGGCGTAGCCGCTTACGAACAGCGTTCAGATAATATTATCTATCGCTTTGCCGACCGAATTGCTGGCGTTTATCACGGTACGGGTGATATTTTTGCGAGTACACTATTGGCAGCATTACTTAACCATAAACCATTAGTAGAGGCAATCACAATAGCGATAGCATTTACGGTTAGTAGTATAAAACGAACCAAAGCGGCTGCGAGTGATGTGCGCTATGGTGTTAATTTTGAGGCAGGATTATCCGATCTTGGTTTATTACTCCAAGAAAAAAAATAGTATTCAAGCTATTTTACACTTTGCCGATGATATAACTAAAATATTAACAACTGATTAAATTATCAGCAAAATTAGATGTGTTATTCATGTTTGTTCTATTTCTGTGTAATTATTAGTTTATTTTATGACAAAATAACTAATAGTTACTGGATAAATTGAGAGACATAAGATAGCATTAGCGCGCAGGTTTTTAATCTAGGTTTGCTACTATTATTTTGAGGGGTCTTATGCGTAAATATTTTCATCTATGGATCATTGTCTTTTGTACCGTTTTTGTTTTAAGCGCATGTGATAATAAGCAAAAACAAGGTAGTGAAAGCCAAACTTCAAATATAAACGCTACAACTATTGTTATTGGTCTTGATGATAATTTCCCCCCAATGGGATTTCGTGATGAATCAAACAATTTGGTGGGTTTTGACATCGATTTAGCCCGTCAGGCAGCGAAAAGAGCCGATTTAGATGTTGAATTTAAACCGATTGATTGGTCAGCTAAAGAAGCTGAACTTAATAGCGAACGGGTTGATGCATTATGGAATGGTTTAACCATTACCGATGCGAGAGAAAATAATGTTTTATTTTCCAAGCCTTATATGATTAATCACCAAATTATTGTCGTTGCACCAGATAGTAATATACATAATAAAGCTGATTTAGCTGGCAAAATTATTGGGTTACAAAATGGTAGCAGTGCACTTAATGCAGTTAATACCGATCCTATTCACGCATCATTTGCTGCTTTGAACCAGTACGCAGATAATGTGACCGCGCTGTTAGATTTAAGCAATCAGCGTCTTGATGCCGTTGTTGTTGATGAAGTAGTTGGTCGCTACTATGTAGCTAAAAAACCGAATCAATACCGTGTATTGGATGATAATTTTGGCCAAGAGCAATACGGGATAGGTTTCAAGAAAGGTAATACTGAATTACAACAAAAAATTCAGAATTCATTAGACAGTATGCAAGCTGATGGTACTATGGCTAGAATTTCAAAAAAATGGTTTGGTAAAGATGTTACAAAATAACGCTTAGCAAGACTATTTTTTAACGCAGCCCGTTATTGGACTGCGTTGTTGTTTTTATAGGAATATAGATGGATTACTTATTGCAAATCGGCCCACAATTATGGGTTGGTGCAAAACTGACACTGGGTCTGTTTTTTATTACACTATTGCTATCCATTCCGTTTGGATTGTTATTAGCATTAATGCGTTTGTCTAAAATAAAACTATTAGAATATTTGGTAAATGCTTATATTTGGCTAATGCGTGGTACGCCGTTAATGCTACAAATATTTTTTATCTATTTTGCCTTACCGATGCTAAAAATTCGTTTTGATAGTTTTTCAACTGCAGCACTTGCCTTTGCGTTAAATTATGCGGCCTATTTTGCTGAAATTTTCCGCTCAGGTATTCAAGGTGTAAATAAAGGGCAATATGAAGCAGCGAAAACTCTAGGCATGAATTATAGCCAGACGATGTGGCGAATTGTATTGCCACAAATGGTAAAAAAAATTCTTCCACCACTTAGTAATGAAACTATCACTTTAGTTAAAGACACTTCGTTGGTATATGTTATCGCATTACAAGACTTGATGCGTGTCGCTTATCAACTCGTTCAGCGTGATTTTGATTTATCCCCCTTTTTTATTGCAGCGGTATTTTATCTGTTAATGACGCTTATTTTGACTTGGCTATATCAAAAACTGGAGAGATACTATGCCCGCTACGATGACTAATAACATGATTTGTGCTGAGCAAATTTATAAATCATTTGGTAGTTTAGCGGTGCTAAAAGGGGTAGATTTGTCCGTTGCTAACTCAGAAGTTGTAGCAATTATTGGTTCATCTGGATCAGGAAAATCAACGCTATTACGTTGTTTAAACCATCTAGAGCAGATTGATTCAGGCAATATTGCAATTGAAAGCGAATGGATGGTGAAAAATAGCATTGCTAATCAAGCTATTTATCAACCAGAACGCGAAATTAAACGAATTTGTAGCAAAATGGGTATGGTTTTTCAGCACTTTAATCTCTTCCCGCATATGACAGTATTGCAAAATATTATTGAAGCACCAATGGTTGTCAAAAAGATGAAACGTGAGGAAATTGTACCGCTAGCAAGAGAACTATTATCCAAAGTTGGCTTGTTGAATAAGGAAGATGTTTATCCTTCACAATTATCTGGAGGTCAAAAACAACGTGTAGCTATTGCTCGAGCTTTAGCAATGCAACCAGATATTATGCTATTCGATGAACCGACATCAGCATTAGACCCCGAATTAACCGGGGAAGTGTTAAAGACTATGCAGCAATTAGCGGAAGATAAAATGACCATGGTAATTGTAACTCACGAGATGGGCTTTGCTCGAGAAGTTGCTAATACAGTACTTTTTATGGATAAAGGTGTTATTGTTGAATCTGGCCCTGCCAAATTGTTGTTTGACAACCCACAAAACCAACGCACACAAGAATTTTTAAGCTCAATGTTTAAGTGATTCAATAGGATATTAGAACAAAAAATGGCGCAATAAGCGCCATTTCAGATTGTTGACAAAGAACTCGCTTTTTAGCGAGTTTTTTGATCTAATAGTGTGGTGTGTAACTATCAAAGGTATGTCCCGATGCTTAGAAAACCGACACCAGCAACCCCTGAAAAAATAGAACAAATATCGCTCGAAGCCCTTGTTCCTCAAAACCATCTTGTCCGTAAAATTGCTAAGATTATTGATTTCGAATTTATTCGCGATGCGGTGGCGTCCCTTTATTGTAAGGATAATGGACGCCCGGCAGAAGATCCCGTCAGATTATTCAAAATTATGTTATTAGGTTATCTTTTCGGCATTCCCAGTGAGCGGCGATTGGTGCAAGAAATACAGGTTAACTTAGCTTATCGTTGGTTTTTGGGGATGGGATTAACCGAAAAAGTGATTGACGCATCAACCCTAAGCCAAAATCGTCGACGTCGATTTAATGATAGTGACATTTATCAACAGATTTTTGATAATATTGTCGAGCAAGCTATCGCGAAAGGCTTAATTAGCGGCCGTATCTTATATTCGGATAGCACGCATCTTAAAGCCAGTGCCAATAAGGGAAAAGCATGTAATGAAAAGCGTATTATAGAGCCGAGCCAATATATTAATGAGTTAAATAACGCGATTGAGGAAGAGCGGGCTACACATGGAAAAAAGCCTTAGCGCCAAGGACGGAAACACGGTATAAAGCCGTTAAAATCAGCACCACCGACCGAGAAAGCGGTTTTATGCATCGGGAAGGCAAACCTAAAGGGTTCTTTTATCTTGACCACCGAACGGTTGATGGTAAACATAATCTAATTACCGATACGCATGTTACGGCGGGAAATGTTCATGATTCTCAACCTTATCTTGCTCGGCTCAAACGGCAGGTCACTCGGTTTAACTTTGCGCCTGTTGGTGTGGGTCTTGATGCGGGGTATTTTACCGCCCCTATTTGCCATTTATTGTTAGCTGAGCAGATATATCCCGTAATCGGTTATCGCAGGCCGAATCATGGCGCGAATGCCATACGAAAACGGCAGTTTATTTATGATAGTCAACGCGATACCTATACCTGCCCCAATGGGCAATCACTGATTTATAAAACGACAAGTCGAGAAGGTTACCGTCATTATCACTCTAAAGCATGTGTTTGCAAGCAGTGTCCGTTATTATCACAGTGTACACAAAGTAAAAATAGTTTGAAAATAATCACTCGCCATATCTGGGAAGCCGATAAAGAAAAAGCGAATGATATTCGTCTAAGTAAATGGGGTAAAAAAGTTTATGCGAGACGAAAAGAGACCGTCGAGCGAAGTTTTGCTGACGCCAAACAACATCATGGACATCGTTATGCGAGATTTAGAGGGCTTGCTAAGGTTCAAATGCAGTGTTTGTTAGCCGCAACAGCACAAAATATAAAGAAAATAGCGTTAAAGCTATTTTTATTGCTCTATTTTAGGTCACTTTTGAATGGATTTAATAAAATTTCAATTAAAAATCGTATTTATGGCTAAAATAAAAAAATAAACCCCGAATAATATCGAGGTTTGTCAGCAATCTGAAATGGCGCAATAAGCGCCATTTTTCTTATTTACTTAATGCATAGCTCAATCGGTTGATAGGCTTTAACATCGAATAAACCCGTAGAGGTTAATTTTAACTCAGGAATAACCGGTAAGGTCATAAATACAAGCGTCATTAACGGGTGAGCATCTGGATTAATACCAAAAGACTCTTTGGCTACTTTAATCATATTATGCAGCGCATCCGCAACGTCTTGTGCCGGTTTATCCGACATTAATCCCGCGACAGGTAAGGCTAGATTGGCTAATACTCGACCATTTTGGCATAATGAAAATCCACCGCCCATCGCCTCAACATCTTTAACGGCTGCTAGCATATCGGCGTCATTATCACCGACAACCACTAAGTTATGGGAATCATGAGCGACAGATACTGCAATCGCACCATCTTTTAAGCCATAATTGGCTAAAATACCAAGACCAATGTTGCCAGTTGCATGGTGGCGCTCAATTACCGCTAGTTTATTTAATCCTGGATTTAACCTTGCATCAAAATTACCTTCACTGTCTTTATTGACCTCAATTTGTAAGTGAGTCGTTACCACACTTCCTGGCTTTACACCGATAACATTGACTTTCTCTGTTGATAATGGCAGCGTAAAGCTTTGAGCTATGAGTTTAGGCAAGCGGACAGTATTAAGTACGGTATCCGATATATAATCAGGCCATTCGACTAACAATTTACCATCGCGAGCGATCTCTTTACCAGCAACAAAAACATGTTTGGCGGTAAAATCTTTTAGGTTATCAACGATTAGGAGGTCAGCATCATAGTTTGGTGCGATAGCACCTTTATCTTTGAGACGGAAGCATTCGGCGGCATTAAGGGTGGCAAGGCTTATTGCCATGAGTGGATCTAAACCATTTTCCACAGCAAGTCTTAAACTTTTATTAATATGACCCGTTGCTAAAATATCTGCTGGCTCGCGATCATCCGTACAAAGCACGCAGCGACGGGCATTCGCTGGTGTAATTGCGGATAATAAATTAAGTAAATCTTTACAGGTAGAGCCTTCTCGCAATAAGACATATTGGCCTAGCCGAATACGCTCTAACATCTCTTGTTGAGTGCTGCATTCGTGGTCAGTCATAATACCTCCCATAACATAAGCGGTAAGGTTTTTACCCGTTACACCAGGGCTATGACCATCAATCACGCGATCATGATCTTTTGCCATCCAGAGTTTATTCATCATTTTTTCATCATGATTAATTACACTAGGGTAGTCCATTACTTCGCCTAAGCCTTTAACGCCCGGTTCATTAATTAATTTGACTAAATCTTCGGCTTCAAGCGTACAGCCAGCTTGTTCATAAGGCGTTGCCGGAACACAAGAGGGCAGCATTATCTGTACATTTAATGGCGTCTTACGCGATGCTTCTAACATATAACGAATGCCATCTAAGCCACAAACATTACCGATTTCATGAGGATCGGCAATAACTGTTGTGGTACCAAAAGGTAAAATGCAACGGGCAAATTGAGGTGGGGTTAGCGATGATGACTCTATGTGGACATGACCATCAATTAAACCAGGCAGAACGTAGCCGCCATTTGCGTCGATTATTTCTTTCGCTGTATAATCGGCACCATAACCGACAATTTTACCATGACCGATAGCTAAGGGGCCATCAACGATAAGCTGGTTATAAACATCAATCACTTTACAATTGGTGATTAAAAGGTCGGCGTCTTTTCTACCTGCCGCCATATCAATAAGGTCATTTAACTGTTGTCGTTTTTTCACTGTAACCTCTTTCATATCTCACTATTTCTATATCATAAATAAGATAGGTATTATTCATTACCTATTACTTTTATTACACTTTTCTTATACTTTTCTTATAGCAACCCGATAATTAATGGTGGCATTTTGGATGTAATTTACCGTGGGTACAGCCACATTTAAATACTGGGTCCATAACCGCCTGATCGTGAAAATCAATGACCCCTAGATCGGTGATGGCAAAATCCGGGATCGCGGTAATTTGTAAACAACACATATAAAATAGCGGATCTGGCAGATCACAACCAAGTTTACGAGCAAGCTGTAGTAGCTTTTCTTCTTCCGCGGCCATGGTATGGGGATCAAGATCAGACACAATGCCACAAATCGGTAATGATAAGAAGCCAACCACCTTTCCACCGTCAACGATAACTTGACCACCGCCATTTTCCGCAAGATAGTTGATTGCGATTGCCATATCGTCAGAATTAGTGCCGATACAAACCACATTATTATCGTCGGGTGCACATGAACTGGCCATTGCGCCTGATTTTAATTTCCAACCAGAACAAAAGCCAACTTTAGGCAGACAATCTGTTTTACCAAAACGTTCGATAACGGTTGCATAAATTACGTCATTATTGACGTCAGGTAGCACTATGCCATCTTTAACATTAAGTTCCACTTGACGGCCACGACGAACAAAGGGAATATCAAAATCAACATCTAATGACAACGCTTGTACTTTATTCTCCTTTGTATTAGTTTTTACTGTCATGTCATCAGCGGTAACTGGTTTTAGTTTCATACTTTGTAATAAAACATTGCTACGTTTTGGGGGCACAAAATTGTAAACAGTTTGGTTATTGTCAACAACTAATTGACCTTTAGCGATCACAGTATCAATTTCAAATTTAACCAGATCTTCCACCAGTAAAATATCAGCAAAACGCCCAGGTGATACTGAACCGACTAAGTGATCAATGCGATAGGCTTCGGCTGCGTTAATCGATCCCATTTGAATTGCTGTCAAAGGGTCAACGCCATTGGCAATTGCCATACGAATTAATTTATCCATATGTCCATTATTCACAATATCCGACGCAATGACATCATCAGTGCAAAAGCTAACACGACGTGATAAACGTGGGTTTAAATGAGTGATAACTTTAACATTCTCTTCAAGAAAATGAGAAATGGATGATTCACGAATGATCACATTCATACCTTTGCGAATTTTTTCCATCATTTCGGTATGATCATAACTTTCGTGGTCAAGGCGAACTCCCGCGCATAGAATTGAGTTTAACTTATGGCCTCGCGTCATCGGTGCACAGCCAAAAATAGGTAAACGGTTAATGCGTGCATACTCAATTGCTTTCATCACATCACTATGCTGGTTCTCAATAAATTCACTTACCGTTTCCCAAACGCCAAATACTTCAGGCCATTTCTGCACTTCAGCATGGGTTTTAGCGGTAACATTAAAGCCGACGTTGCTTTGGGGTAGCGTATAAGGTGTTAAAAATGGTAATCCCCAAAATACTTTAAGTGGCGTGTTATCAATCTCTTGTAAAATCTCTTGAATACCGTCAAGACCAGCGGTAACAATATACTGATCTAAACCAGAAATAATACTAGTTGTGCCATGAGGCAATACCGCTTTAGCGAAGCTGGTCATGGATAATTTACTGCACTCAATATGTAAGTGACCATCAATTAAGCCGGGTACAATGTATTTACCTTTTGCATCGATGGTTTTAGTTTTCGCGCCAACATAACCCGATACATCGCCCGTTGCAACGATGCGTGATTTATAAATCGCGACGTCAGCTTGGTATATTTCGGCTGAATTTACATTCACTAGCTGACCATTAGTAATCACTAAATCAGCGGGAATTTTAGCCGCGCCAGCGTCAATCATTTCACAGATATCTTCTTTATACATCGAAGTCATAATAGTGTGTCCTATTGTTTATAAACTAAATTTTTAAAGTAAAATATAGCGGGCTAGAAATAAGATAGCCATCACGATCGTACATGCGGTTAACTCTTTGAATTTGCCTGTAAAAACTTTCATTGATACGAAAGTAATAAAGCCCGTTGCAATCCCTTCTGTGATAGTAAAAGTAAATGGCATCATGATAGTACAGACAAATGCTGGTACTGATTCGGTTAAATCATCCCATTTAACTCTAGCTAAATCAGACGCCATCAAGACGCCAATATAAGTTAATGCACCTGTTGTTGCATAAAGTGGTACCATTTTTTCCAGCGGAGATAAAAAAATTGAGCATAAAAATAAGATCCCCACACCAACGGCCATCATACCTGTTCGACCACCAACAGCCACACCTGAAGCGCTTTCAACATAAGCGGTGACCGCGGAGGTTCCCATGGCAGCACCGAGTGCTGAGCTGGTACTATCGACATAAAGTGAACGTTGTTGATTAGGATAACGGCCATTTTCATCCGCGAGCCCTGCTTTATCGGTAACTGCAATAAATGTACCTGATGATTCAAATAAATTAATTAGCATCACTGAAATGATAATGCCGACCAATGATATTTCAAAAATATTCTGAAAGTTTAGTTGCCCGACAACCCCTGAAATATCAGGGGGAATACTGATTACACCATGGTATATAACGTTAGGATCGATTGCCCAACCAATTAGCGTCACAACAATAAATGAGATTAAAATCGATGAGTTCCAACCGCGTTGAGCCAGTATAACTACCAGTAAAAAACTTAGGCAGCCAAGCATAAATGGAATTGACGTCGGGTTACCTAATTTAACCATAGTATTAGGTTCAGCGACAATAATGCCAGCATTATGTAATCCAATTAACGTAATAAGTAAGCCACAACCACTGCTTACACCGATACGAATAGAAAAAGGAATATTGGCAATCATCCAATAACGGAGGCGAAAGACGGAGAGTAAAAATAGTCCTGCCGCTCCAAGGAAAATAAGGGTCATACCTGTTTGCCAAGTTAACCCCATAGAGCCGACAAGAACATAAGCAAAATAAGCATTGATCCCCATGCCTGGTGCTAGTGCAATCGGTAATTTTGCAATAATTCCCATTGCCATACAGGCAACACCGGTAATTAATGCGGTGGTTACAAATACGGCTTGTGAGTCCATGCCTGTGTCACCAAGAATCTTAGGATTAACAAAGATGATATAAACCATGGTAATAAAAGTGGTAAAGCTAGCAACAAGTTCAGTTTTTAAAGAGGTTTTTTTTTCCTGAAATTGAAAATAGCGATCTAAAAACGATCGATTCTTGATCGACGTCGAATAAATTGTCTTCACGGAAAAACTCCAGATGATTGGATTAGAAATAAGTGTTGATAACTGTAAAGAGGTTTACAAATCATTTAATCTAATTGAGGTAGCATATAGGCACTTTGGCGCGGCGTACGCTAATAATAGTCGCTATAGCGGGATGAATTATAGCAATAGATCCGAAATATATTCAACCGCAATTATAAAAAATAATTTATTTTTATAATTGTAAAGGCTAAATAAGAATTAATACTTATTATATCAAATAGTTAGCAAGCTAAGTATTGACAGTAATTATAAAGATCTTTCAACAGCGCCAATTTTTTTGGTTGGTGCTGGTACTGTAGTGCTAAGTTTTCAAGGGTCACTAAATAATGGTGAATGACTTCGCTATTTAGTTTATCTCGACAATGATCCTGCCACTGAATTTTTTCATTATCACTTAATTGTTCAGGGTAATTGCGCCCTTTATATCTAAAAAAAAGCGCTTTTAATCGATTATCATGAGGATTAATCGTTAACGAATTTAACTGATCAAGATCCGTTTCGCGGATTTGCTCCGCTAGCGATTTATCATGTTGATCAAAAAAACCTTGATAGATCAGTCCGTCAACATCAAGATCTGTTTTATAAGTCGGTTGCTCAGAGAAAACGAGTTGAATTTTTTGTTGAAGAAGCTCTCTAGCTGCAATAATTTTGCTTAATGCTTGCTGGCAATTAGCTAAATTTATTGATAGACGGTTAGCATTTTCTGACGATAATGTATTTACTGGTGCGATAACTGGGCATTTATTGATATGAATTAATTTTAGTGGAATACGAGATTCACCATCGGTTAAATCTTCATTTTTTGTATATAGTTGATCTTTTATTTGCTCTACATCTAATGATAGAAGCAGATCAATATCGCCAGCCAAATCACATACAATAACGGCATTATTTTGACTAGGATGCCATAAAATAGGTACAACCAATGTGGTGTTACCTCGGTGAGCGCCTAGCATACCAGATACATGAACTAATGGTGTCATGTTTACAATATCAATTAAATTTATAATATTATTTTTATTGCGCAGTTGGAAAAAATAGTCAAATAATTTAGGCTGTTGTTGCTTAATGAGTTTAGCCATCTCAATTGTTGCATAAACATCAGACATCGCATCATGAGCTTGTTGATGACTGATATTATTGGCGGTAGTTAAGTGTTCCAAACGAAAACTAGCATAACCATCTTTATTGGTGGGCCAATTAATACCTTCAGGGCGTAAAGCATAGCAGGCTCTAACAATATCTAATAGATCCCATCTTGAATTACCATTTTTCCAGCTATACGCATAAGGATCATAAAAATTACGATAAAAAATATTCCGTGAAACCTCATCATCAAAGCGAATATTATTGTAGCCAATAATACAAGTATTTGGCTGACTAAATGCTGCATGAATTTTTTGTGCAAATTCAGATTCGCATATGCCTCTTTTAATCGTTTCTTGTGGCGTAATTCCTGTAATAAGTACCGCTTCTGGATTAGGTAAGTAATCTGTTGCCTGCTTACAATAAATGATTAATGGCTCTTCAATGATATTTAGCTCGTGATCAGTTCGTATTCCCGCAAACTGAGCAGGGCGATCAAAAGCAGGATCTGTCCCGAACGTTTCATAATCATGAAAGTAAAAGCTAGGTTGTGTAATATCGCTCATAAATGTATTTAATTGGGCTTGTTTATTTGTATAAACCTTTATTTATAAGGTTTGTTTCACTATTTTTGCTTTAAGTTTTTTTGCTATTTTGTACACATTGAGTACATAATTAACTTTTAGATTGTGTACAGATTATAATTATGGTTCTTAGCGATACTAAATTAAGAACGATATCAAATAAACCATACTCAGGATCACCAGAAATAATAGATGGCGATGGATTAAGCGTTAGAATAACACAAAAAGGAACTATTGCGTTTCAATTTCGTTATGATGTAATAAACTAACTAGATTAAAACTTTTAATAAAAAGTCAGATTGTTGACAAACCTCGATATTATTCGGGGTTTATTTTTTTATTTTAGCCATAAATACGATTTTTAATTGAAATTTTATTAAATCCATTCAAAAGTGACCTAAAATAGAGCAATAAAAATAGCTTTAGCGCTATTTTCTTTATATTTTGTGCTGTTGCGGCTAACAAACACTGCATTTGCACCTTAGCAAGCCCTCTAAATCTCGCATAACGATGTCCATGATGTTGTTTGGCGTCAGCAAAACTTCGTTCGACGGTCTCTTTTCGTCTCGCATAAACTTTTTTACCCCATTTACTTAGACGAATATCATTCGCTTTTTCTTTATCGGCTTCCCAGATATGGCGAGTGATTATTTTCAAACTATTTTTACTTTGTGTACACTGTGATAATAACGGACACTGCTTGCAAACACATGCTTTAGAATGATAATGACGGTAACCTTCTCGACTTGTTGTTTTATAAATCAGTGATTGCCCATTGGGGCAGGTATAGGTATCGCGTTGACTATCATAAATAAACTGCCGTTTTCGTATGGCATTCGCGCCATGATTCGGCCTGCGATAACCGATTACGGGATATATCTGCTCAGCTAACAATAAATGGCAAATAGGGGCGGTAAAATACCCCGCATCAAGACCCACACCAACAGGCGCAAAGTTAAACCGAGTGACCTGCCGTTTGAGCCGAGCAAGATAAGGTTGAGAATCATGAACATTTCCCGCCGTAACATGCGTATCGGTAATTAGATTATGTTTACCATCAACCGTTCGGTGGTCAAGATAAAAGAACCCTTTAGGTTTGCCTTCCCGATGCATAAAACCGCTTTCTCGGTCGGTGGTGCTGATTTTAACGGCTTTATACCGTGTTTCCGTCCTTGGCGCTAAGGCTTTTTTCCATGTGTAGCCCGCTCTTCCTCAATCGCGTTATTTAACTCATTAATATATTGGCTCGGCTCTATAATACGCTTTTCATTACATGCTTTTCCCTTATTGGCACTGGCTTTAAGATGCGTGCTATCCGAATATAAGATACGGCCGCTAATTAAGCCTTTCGCGATAGCTTGCTCGACAATATTATCAAAAATCTGTTGATAAATGTCACTATCATTAAATCGACGTCGACGATTTTGGCTTAGGGTTGACGCGTCAATCACTTTTTCGGTTAATCCCATCCCCAAAAACCAACGATAAGCTAAGTTAACCTGTATTTCTTGCACCAATCGCCGCTCACTGGGAATGCCGAAAAGATAACCTAATAACATAATTTTGAATAATCTGACGGGATCTTCTGCCGGGCGTCCATTATCCTTACAATAAAGGGACGCCACTGCATCACGAATAAATTCGAAATCAATAATCTTAGCAATTTTACGGACAAGGTGGTTTTGAGGAACAAGGGCTTCGAGCGATATTTTTTCTATTTTTTCAGGGGTTGCTGGTGTCGGTTTTCTAAGCATCGGGACATACCTTTGATAGTTACACACCACACTATTAGATCAAAAAACTCGCTAAAATGAAGTGACCCCCAATAGTTGGACAACCAATTACTGGGGGTCTTTTTATGTCAAAATACAGTCGAAATTTAAAAATTAGCATTGCTAATGAATTCTTATCAGGAGTATCATCGGAAATACTTTCGAAAAAATATTCTATATGTTCTAGCCAAATAAGGTATTGGGGGCAAGTGGTCGCGATTCATAGTAATGACTCTTTTCAACCAACATCGCATTTACGTGATGCGCAAGCAAGATTACAAGCGCTGGAGTTAATGTGGGCAAATGACTGGTCTCTCAGGTACACGAGTGCCATGCTTAATTTAGTCTCGCCAGGGATTTTGTCAGCTTGGCTTAATAGATACCGTGAAAAAGGATTCGTCGAGCTTGCACATCAATCTAGAGGAAGACTATCCATGAAGCCATCACGTATTGCATCGACTCATTGTAATGATGAAAAAACAGTTGAAGAATTAAAAGAAGAGATAACTTATTTACAAGCGGAAAACGCTGTTCTAAAAAAGTTGGAGGAGCTAAGACAAACAAAACGTCAACAAACAAAGAAAAAACGTTAGTTGTTTTAGCACTTAAATCTCAACATCCTTTAAAGTATTTGCTGTCAGTAACACAGCTGGCAAAAAGTGTATTTTATTATCATGTTAACAGGTTGAAAGAGCCATCTCCTTATGAGAAGGAATTAAAGCGTATTGAAGCGATTTACCATGAACATAAAGGACGTTATGGTTATCGCCGTGTTCATTTAGCTTTAATGAATGAAGGGAGTCAGCTCAATCATAAAACAGTACAGCGATTAATGGGAGAGCTTAATCTTAAATCGACAGTAAGGGTCAAAAAGTATCGCTCTTATCGTGGTGAGATAGGTAAAGCAGCCCCCAATCATCTTAAAAGAAAATTTAACGTTTCAAAACCGAATAAAAAATGGGTAACCGATGTCACAGAATTTAAAGTAAGTGAACAGAAAATTTATCTATCGCCCATTATTGATTTATACAACCAAGAAGTGATTGCTTATAGTATAGCTAAAAATGCACGGTTGACTTTAGTCACCGATATGCTTAAAAAAGGACTGTCACGATTAAAAAACAAACAAAGGCTCTTACTACATAGTGACCAAGGCTGGCAATATAGAAATCCCATTTATCAGAAGCAACTCGCTGATAATGGTATAAAGCAAAGTATGTCGAGAAAAGGAAATTGCTTAGATAATGCTGTTGCTGAAAACTTTTTTGGACTATTAAAATCAGAAATGTATCATGGGCAACATTTTAAAGATGCCGATGAATTGATTGAAAAAATAGAAGAATATATAGAATACTACAACACGAAACGGATTAAAGTTAAATTAAACGGCCTGACTCCGGTAGAATACCGAAACCAGGCCTTACGAGCTACTTAACCAAAGTGTCCAACTATTGGGGGTCACTTCAAAAAAGCGAGTTCTTTGTCAACAATCTGAAGCCTACTAAGTAGGCTTTAGCTAATTAATGTGACGGATAGTTGTAAAAAATGCTTCACAACAATTGGTATTACACCGTTAAATAGCATTGGTTTTAACCGTTAATAACGTTCACTAATCTATCTGATAGACTATTAAATACATTTACAAACATGTGAGAAACAACCCCGTCAGGTGCAAAAATAACCAATATGACGGCGGAGGAGGCTGCTGCCAGAATTGCATACTCAATAGCAGTAACGCCAGTTTCATTTTTTACAAATTTACGAATGAAATTACTTAATTTCATTTTTACTCCCTTCAATAATAATTGCTTAATTTTCTTTACGTAACTTAACGATTTAAAGTCATTAAGTCATAATTGATATTATATATAAAGCAAATTATTTCAATGGGTTATAGGTTATCAATAAATTGTTATTAGTCGTTAAACTTTATCAATGCGGATTATTGCTATAGATAATCTATTTTGTATAATTTAATTTTTTATTATTAAATTCATTTAGTTATAATTTTTCTATACAATAAATTACTAGTTTGGTTTTAGGATTTTACTTATTTATAAAATGATTTTGTATAAAATATTAAAATTAAATATTATATCTATTTGATAAATAAGTTGATTCTAATCAAAATAAATAAATCTCTATCATATAAGTTATAAATTATAAGCTACTCAATTACGATTTTTGTCTCTAAAATTCAATACATAAATCAAGTGCAAGAAATTGCATATCCAACACAAAATTATTAACTATCCAGCGAAAGTGACCAGCATAGTGTTCTTTGGTGCAGATTTAATTGATCTAAGACAATATTATCTAAAATTATTGAAATATATTAATAATATTTGCTTAACTTAATAATTAATATATAATTTTCGCGGATACATTGAATAGGAAATTGTAGTGTTTAAGAAATTATTTTTTATATTAATATTTGTTTTTATTTTGAATGGGTGTGAGAAGGGGAATGAAGTTACCGCTGATTATTTGGTTGGTAACTGGGTTTGTACTGAAACTTTGAACGATGTTGCTTACTACGATGGCGATAAGCTAGGCGAATTTGAGAATAATACGCAAGAAAGAAAACATGCTATATCTTATGCAAAAGATGGTGATATGATAACGCTTATTAATCTTGATGATAACGGCAGTAACTCAATCATTTTTAACTTCAAAGTTAAGCAGGAAGGTGAATTTAAGGCGTTTGATGGAACGGCCGGAAGTGATCACCGTAAAATGGAAGTTAAACCTCGACATGAATACGTTTTTATGGCAGATAATGAGCATAAGTCTATATCAGGATTAACTTTCCGTGATGCGTTATCACAAAAAAATATGATAGAGTCACATTACGAAGAAGTATGTAAAAGGGCTTCTAGCTAATGTACATCGAGCCTACAAAAATTGTCAAACCACTTTCGAGTGGTTTTTTTACGTTTAAATTATTTGACGCAATAAAGCGCAAGTGATTTTATAGATATGGCGTAAGCAGTTTTATAATTTATTTAACATTAGTTAATCGACCAAGTTGTTAAGTGCTGTCAAGATTAACTAGCGGTAACATACCATTTATTGCCTTAATACGGTTGGAGATATTCCAATAATAAATAATAATGCTATGATATGATTAATTTTTTTATTAGGGGAAACGTTATGAAGTGTAATTTATGTTTGGTTTCTGTACAGCATTTATCTAAGGCAACCATCGCTTTTTTTGTAGGGTTTTTCTGTTTATTAGTCGGTTATGACAATATTATTGATTTCAATACTAACTATCAATTTGTCAATAGTGTTTTATCTATGGACAAAATGGAGCCTTTTTTTTCAGATAATCCCACTCTAGAAGCCAGAGCGATTGTCAATCCTACATTTCATTTATTTGCTTATTGGGTGATTATTATTGGTGAGCTTTTTACTGGTTTAATTTGTATGAGTGCTTCACTCTATATGTTTGCTTCAATTAATAAACCTCGATTTGTTACAGGGCAAGTTATTTATTTAGTCGGTGCAACATTTGCCGTTTTATTATGGTATTTTGGTTTTGCTGTAATAGGCGGGGAATATTTTTCAATGTGGGCAAATAAAATGAATGGGCAAATGAAAGCGTACACATTTTCGATGTTCATTTTAATTACCGCAATTTATGTTTATATGCCTGAACTAAAGAAAATAGCAAAAAATGATTTACCAAATGGCTAGTCTATTAAGTAAAGCTATAGCAAAAATAAAAAAACTCGCATTAAACGAGTTTTTTTAAATACTTTATTTGCTACCGTACTCTTTAATAATTTCTTCTGCTGTTTTGCCACCTAACTTCGATTTTAATAACTGAAGAAGTTTCTCCTCGTCATTATTTGAATCTAAGCTAGCAACAAAAGCAACTTTTACTATTGATTGTTGAAATACATTTCTTTCTTGGCTATCTAACTTTTCAGACATCTCTTTTATTGACTGTTGCATAGCCGATTTAGATGAAAAATCAATAGTCTTACCTGAATCACCACAACCAACTAAAACAAAGCTAACAACGAGTACTGCAAGTAATTTCTTAAACATTTACCACTCCAGAGTAAATTTTCATTATGCAAAATTGATTTTTACATTAAAACTGCCTATTTTGCAATTATTTTACATGATTTATATAAATATTTTTTACTGATAAAATAAATAACATAAACTAAAAACAACAAAATTTTTTATTTGGATTACCCAGAATGTCATATTAATTGATACTTCTACTACTTCAGTAAACTAATATAAATTTCAACGCGACCATCTGGATAATATTTTTCAAAATCAACATCATAAGCTCGTATAATTTTATGGTCTTGCTCTAAGGCCCAGATATGCTGCCATGTTTGGTAAATTTTATCTTCATGATTGCTATTTACTTCAAAAACTGCATAACTATCAATAGGATTTGGATTAATTATTGCAGAAAAATGCTTTATTGGATGATCTACTGCAATCGATAAGGTATAGTCTCCGCGATAATCATTTTGGTAGTGATGATAAATACCATAGACGCAACCGCTATTATCGGTGAGTTTAGCTTGGGCATCTTGCCACAGGGCTTTAATTTTATTAATCATATTTTCATCAGTAAAATTATTAGTGACAACCGAATTTACAGCAAAAAACATAATATTCTCCAATAAAATAAATAGTTAATTATTATGGCATAGCCATAGTTGATTACCTTTTAGTAAATTGTGTGATTCATCTTTACAATTTAATGTCTATTACGGTAATTAACTGACCAAAATTGCCTAATTTGCCAATTGCCAGAATGAAGCAATCAACTTTTCATTAAGGCGCCGTTTTTGAGCGCAGATCCCAATATCAAAAGGTTCAATTAAACTTGAAGACCATTCAATCACTCGTTCACGTATTCTTTCTGGACTATTTTCCATTACAACTTTAGGTAATAAAGCGACACCACAACCTAATGCCACCATTGATACAATCGCTTCATGTCCTGCTACCGTTGCATAAATTTTAGGCGATTGTATCTTATTTTGTTTAAACCATTGATCGGTGCGATGACGGCTTGGTCCGTGCTCTGGTAAAATAAATGGAATATTACGCCAATCAGGCTGTTTTTTATGTAATTTATCACTAAATGCGCTTCGCAAGCGAGGAATTAATAGCACCATTTCTATTTCCCCCAATTTGGCAAAATCAACACTTAACGGTAGTTGTTTCGGGTGACCAGCAATCGCTAAATCCGCTTCATTTGATTGTATTTTACTCACAGCATCAGCCGCGTCGCCAGTAGTAAGCTTGATTTCCACTAATGGATACAGCACTCTAAATTTATCTAAAATATCAGGCAAATGGCTATATGCCGCGGTGACGGAACAAAAAATACTAAGCTCTCCCGTTAATTGTTGATTTGAATGATTCAAATTTTGTTGTAATTGCTGGTAACTGAGTAACATTTGTTTGGCAAATAACTTTAGCTGTTGACCTGCATCGGTAATTTGTACCGACCTGTTATCACGAATAAATAGTTGTTGGCCTATACTCTCCTCTAAGCGTTGAATTATCCTTGATAGAGTTGAAGGGGTAATATGCATCATTTTAGCCGTTAAACCAAAATGGTTACTTTCACATAGGTTTAAAAATATTTTTAAATCACGAATTTCCATGTTATTAGCTTAGTTATGTTGCAATATTTGCAATGTATTATTCTGAATATATCAATTTTAGCAATAAAAAAAATAAAGTATAGTAGAACTACATTAATCAGTTGATTAACTCAGCAATATTCAATTTTTATTTTAAGGAAAAAAAATGTCAAATTATTTTAATACATTAAGCTGGCGCGAAAAGTTGGCACAATTAGGTAAATGCCGTTTTATGGAACGTAACGAGTTTGCACAAGAAGCTGATTTTTTAAAAGGTAAAAAAATTGTGATAGTTGGTTGTGGTGCGCAAGGATTAAATCAAGGTCTTAATATGCGTGACTCAGGGCTTGATATTTCTTATGCGCTACGTAAAGAAGCGATTGCTGAAAAACGTGCATCATGGAAAAAAGCGACAGAGAATGGCTTCAAAGTCGGTTCATATGAAGAGTTAATTCCAACCGCAGATCTCGTTATAAATTTGACACCAGATAAACAACATTCTGCAGTTGTAAAAGCCGTTCAACCATTGATGAAACAAGGTGCGGCATTTGGATATTCGCATGGTTTTAATATTGTTGAAGTCGGTGAGCAGATTAGACCTGATATCACAGTTATCATGGTGGCACCAAAATGTCCAGGAACAGAAGTTCGTGAGGAATATAAACGTGGCTTTGGTGTGCCAACACTTATTGCTGTTCACCCAGCTAATGACCCTAAAGGTGAAGGTCTTGCTATTGCAAAAGCCTGGGCTGCGGCAACGGGTGGTCACCGCGCTGGTGTATTAGAATCTTCATTTGTTGCTGAAGTTAAATCTGACTTAATGGGTGAGCAGACAATCCTATGCGGTATGTTACAGACGGGTTCACTATTATGTTTTGATAAATTAGTTGCAGAGGGAGTTGATCCTGCTTATGCTTGCAAATTATTGCAATTTGGTTGGGAAACGATCACCGAAGCGTTAAAGCAAGGTGGTATCACCTTAATGATGGATCGTTTATCCAATCCAGCTAAATTACGTGCTAACGTTTTAGCTGAAGAGTTAAAAGTATTAATGTCTGATCTCTATCGTAAACATATGGATGATATTATTTCAGGTCACTTTTCTGCAACGATGATGGCTGATTGGAATAATGATGATGCTAATTTATTAAAATGGCGCAAAGAGACAGGTGATACTGGTTTTGAAAAAGCAGCAGAGTACCACGGTAAGATCGATGAACAAACTTATTTTGATCAAGGTGTTGTTATGGTTGCAATGGTGAAAGCAGGTGTGGAGCTCGCCTTTGAAGCAATGGTTGAAGCGGGCATTCTTGAAGAGTCAGCCTATTATGAATCATTACATGAGTTACCATTAATTGCCAACACCATTGCACGTAAACGCTTGTATGAAATGAATGTGGTTATTTCAGATACGGCAGAGTATGGTAATTATCTATTTTCCAATGTTGCCGTACCACTATTAAGTGAAAAGTTTATGCCACTATTACAAACAGGTGATTTAGGTAAAGCGATCCCAGAAGGTAGCGTAGACAATTCACAATTACGTGATGTTAATGAAGCTATTCGTAATCACCCAATTGAAAAAATTGGTCATAAACTTCGTAGTTATATGAAAGATATGAAAAAAATTAACGTTGCAGGCTAAAAATAGAGCCATTGTCGTTAATGCCAATAAAATAATTAAAAGAGCCTAATACGCTCTTTTTTATTATTGCTAAACAGCCATGAAGCGATGGGTAAAGCCCATTTAATTATCATCGATAGCCAATCAATTTTATTGACATAAGATTTCGATCTAATCGATCACTGCACAGCTATTCACCAAATTTTCTATTCATATATAGATCCCTTTTTATATTTATTTAGCAAAGATTTTACTTACCAATAAAAATGCTACTTTTTTATACTCAATTATAGACTGAGTATTTCGGGTTGCGTGTTGTAGCAAGACGTCAATTAATATTTTCATTTATAAAAAAGAGATTTTATTTAATCGATTATTGAAGATCTTTCATTATTTAAAAATGATCCTAAAAATTAAATTTAGATCTATTTTTAATTTTATTATATTTTTTAGATCTAATATTAATTCTTTTAAAAATTAGATGATTATAAAAAAATAATTTACTAAATTTATTTATTTTTTTTTTTTAAATGTTATATTAATTATTAGACACAACAGTGTTAAAGGACAGTAGTATGAAAAATAAAATAACGATTAGACCAAGTGATAATTGGCGCTGGTATTTTGATAGTCAATATGATTGCTTGATGTTAGAAATCGCGAGTGATATGGTTTTTCGTTCCCGTTATCCCGCAAAAATGTTAACGCCTGATGCATTTAATTCCTGCCAATTTTCGGTTGATGATGCCAGCGCGTATTATCAATTTTATGAAAACTGTTCAGAGCTTAATTTGAGTGAGCCGCAAAAAGTTGAATTAGTCTTAAATGCTATTGTTGCGACTAATTTTTTAAAGCCACAAATGCCAAAAAGTTGGTATTTTATTCAACAACCCATACTATTCACCCCGACTTTCGCTGAAGTGGTTGAAGCTCAGACCCAAGACAGTGGGCAACGAATTAACCTTTTAGTCGTTGAAACGGGAAGCTGTGCATCAGTCTGCTTAATTGCACAAGATGACATTAAAATGGTTGGAAAAACATTTAATATGACTGATATTGTCAAAGTAATGAATGACCGCTTAGTATCAAAAAATAGCACCTTAGTCGAAGGTGAACATGATAATGACGATGAAAGCGAATCAGTAGTTAATCTATTTCATAAAGCGTGTTCCTAATCTTATTTTCAATAAAAATGATTCCATTATAATCAGTATCGATTATTCAACGGGTTATACCGTTTATGTTATACTCACCCCAACTATCTATATAATTCCTGCAATGTAATCTATTTTTTAAATTAAAAATGGGAAATTGAAATTAAATGAAAAACTATATTAGTTTTAATGATAATGGTATTTTCTTGATTACAGCGATCATCAATTCAGCTATTTGCTATAGCTTATTTGGTTTAGTCGGTCTAACATTCGGAATTCTTACTGTCTTGTTTGCAAATATTGTTTATCAAGCTAAAGATGATAGCGGTAATATTTTTTATATGGCTTTTTTATTAACACTGATTATTATTGGTGGCGCAATTGGCTTTATTTTAAAATTATCGGTCCCTTTTTACTTATTTCTATTTTTATTTTCATGTTTTTATTATGTTAGTTTTAACAAAGATGCGTACATTGATCGTATCATTCCCTTTTTTGTGATTTTTTCTTGTATGGGTACAACATTGCCTGCCGTAAGTATAGAGTTGCCTCTCGCTTATTTGACTGGTGTTATCGTTAGTTTATCAATCTTAACTATACTTAAGCATAAAAAATATGATAGCGATGCGTTTAAAAATGGCCTATTTGCTAAAGGTTTATATTCCAGTTCTAATCGACTTGGATTACGAGCCTTTATCTATAGCTTATTTTTATTTCTTAGTTTAGCAATACCGGATTATTTAGATTTGTACCGAGCATATTGGGCCCCTCTAACATTTATTGTATTACTTCGTCCGAAAGAAGTTGAAATTATAAAAAAGACCTTATCTCGTTTTCTAGGTAGTTTTTTGGGCGCATTATTTATCTTTTTAATGTTTCATTTTGTACTGTTTAAAAGCACGTATTTTGATATCGCACTCTTGCTTTTTATTATTTTTTTATTACCCACTTTTTTGAAATTAAATTATGCAGTTAAAACTTTTGCTATAACTATTTTTATTCTACTCCTGCTGGAAGAAGCAGAGTTTTGGCATGACCCAACTTATTTATTACCATACTCGCGAGTCTATGAAACCTTAATTGGCGGGGGAGTTGCGATTTGTGCTAGTTTGACTTTAAACTTAGTCCGAAAGTGAATGAGTCTATCACGCTTTACGTACGAATTTTAATTTGATCTGCTTAGTTTTAGGAATGCAGCTGCATGCCAAGATACGATTGTTTCGCCTAATAGCTGATTGCGTCATCGGCGTCACGTCACCTTCGGTGAGGATCATTTGGCAACGACCACAAACGCCAGTACGGCAAGAGTAGGGGAGATTAATACCATTTTGTTCTAGCTGTTCAAGAAGAGGTTGTTGATTATTTCCGACAAAGGATGTTGATTCTACTATAATTATGCAGGGTTTTGCTTGGCTAATATCGTCTAATGGAAATGATTTGATATAATTTTTAGCGGTTTGTCGCTGCAGTACCTCAACAGGATCATTGATTGATACCTTACCGCTATTGCGGGCGATCATATTGATGCCAAAATCAATTTCACCTTGTTCGTCTAATCTAAAATAACGCAAAGTTTTAAGTGGCTCATTATCAGCAAAAAATTGATGATTACTTAGATCAACGCGAGTCATCACACATCGAGCACAAGGTTTGACCAAATCAAAAATAATGTCGCCAATTTTTATTGTTTTCCATCCATCTTCAGCAAACGGCAGTGCTCCATCGATAATAATATTCCCACGAAATTGTTCAATAGCTAGTTTTTGTGGGCATTGCTGTTGTAAGTAATTAAATGAAGCTTGATTGATAAGTAAAAATGGGTAGCCGTCAGCAAACGCGAGTGGAGTATTAGGGTAACGCTTCACCGTTCGGTCGCTTTGTTTACCAATCCAACGTAGTTGCACATCTTTTTGTAAAAATTCGCTTAGAAAACGGTTAACATTAATTGATGCAATATAGGCAGTAAAGTGACATCCCCAGACTTCAGTTGGTTCACTCGTTGCTGAAAAATCAGCATAATTGACTTGCACCTTTTTTTTCTGATTGTCGCTAATTAAAATCCCATCATTATTTATGGTGACATTTAATTGTAAGAGTTGTGGAGCTTCACGCGCAGTAACAAATGAACCATCGGGCTCACTTACCATAAAAATACGGTCATACTTAAGCCCTGCTAAAAGCACATCACTCTCTTTTAATGCAATGCTTTGCATGGACTTAACAGGATGAATATAGAGTTGATTTACAAAAATCATGATGCCCACAAAAGACTAAATTAAACCGCTATTATAGATCGAATTAATAGTAAGATACATCAACAATGTTAAGGTTTAAGCGAAGTCGTTTTATTTGTTGCGTTATTATTGTATGGCGACAAATTGATATGGTTTTATATCTTTTTTGATTAAGTCATAGACATGACATTTATTTTAGTGTAAATTACCTGCATCTCATAGAAGACTCCTCTCTATTTATCCACATAGTTGAATATTTTAGTGCTCAGCATCAGTGGAAAATATAATGTTATTAGTAAATAATCTCAGCGTTTATTGTGCTTTTTCTTACATTAAAGAGATGACATGCAAAATTATTCAGTGTGCTTATTCGTATATTATTGATTAGCACGTACATAAACAAAAATAAACTATACATACCAACATCATCCTCAAGAACTTATTAAATTATGAATCTAACTGAACTGAAAACAAAATCTGTATCTGAGCTTATCGCGCTCGGTGAAAAAACGATGGGTCTGGAAAATTTAGCTCGTCTACGTAAACAAGATATTATTTTTGCAATTTTAAAACAACATGCGAAAAGTGGTGAAGACATTTTTGGCGATGGTGTATTAGAGATTTTGCAAGATGGCTTTGGCTTTTTGCGCTCGGCAGATAGCTCTTATTTAGCTGGTCCTGATGATATTTATGTCTCGCCAAGCCAAATTAGACGATTTAATTTAAGAACAGGTGATACGATATCAGGCAAGATAAGGCCACCCAAAGAAGGTGAACGTTATTTTGCTTTACTAAAAGTTAATGAAGTTAACCATGATAAACCTGAAGATGCCCGCAATAAAATTCTCTTTGAAAACTTAACCCCTTTACATGCTAATTCAAGACTTCGAATGGAACGAGGTAACGGCTCTACTGAAGATTTAACCACTCGAGTATTAGATTTAGCCTCACCAATAGGTAAAGGTCAACGTGGTTTAATCGTTGCACCGCCTAAAGCCGGTAAGACGATGTTGCTACAAAATATAGCGCAAAGCTTAGCAACTAACTATCCTGAATGTGAGTTGATGGTATTACTAATTGATGAACGTCCAGAAGAAGTTACTGAAATGCAGCGTTTGGTTAAAGGTGAAGTTATTGCTTCAACATTTGATGAACCTGCGGCTCGTCATGTACAAGTGGCTGAAATGGTGATTGAACGCGCTAAGCGTTTAGTTGAACATAAAAAAGATGTGATTATTTTGCTGGATTCAATCACGCGTTTAGCTCGTGCTTACAACACTGTGGTGCCTGCTTCGGGTAAAATCTTAACGGGTGGGGTTGATGCTAATGCACTACACCGACCAAAACGCTTCTTTGGGGCAGCGCGTAATGTTGAAGAAGGCGGCAGTCTAACTATTATTGCAACAGCATTAGTTGATACTGGTTCAAAAATGGATGAAGTCATTTACGAAGAGTTTAAAGGTACCGGTAATATGGAACTGCAACTTTCACGTAAAATTGCCGAACGCCGCGTATTCCCTGCGATCGATTTTAACCGTTCTGGTACACGTAAAGAAGAGCTCATGACATCCCCTGACGAATTACAAAAAATGTGGATTTTACGTAAAATTCTTAATCCAATGGGTGAGATTGATGCGATGGAGTTCTTAATTGATAAATTATCAATGACCAAAACCAATGAAGAGTTCTTTGATATGATGAAGCGTTCATAAACATGGTTAATTAAAAACGCATTAATCTTCTAATGAATTGATTGTTAAGAATAAAGAAAAGCTGCTCAAATTAAGCAGCTTTTTTTATTTGTTTAAATATGGTTTAATAACCAAGTTAGTTTATCAACTATTGGCTATATTGGGCTAAAAGGAAGAGGTTTAAAATGTCTAAACAAGAAATTGGTGTCATTGGCATGGCTGTTATGGGGCGTAATTTAGCATTAAATATCGAAAGTAGAGGTTATACCGTTTCGATTTATAATCGTTCTAAAGATAAAACCACTGAAGTGATGACTGAACATCCGGATAAAAAATTAGTACCTTATTATACTTTACAAGATTTTGTTGATTCGCTTGAAAAACCTCGTCGGGTTTTAATTATGGTGCAAGCAGGTAAAGGTACTGATGCGGTTATTGATGAGCTTCGACCTTTATTGGACAAAGGTGATATTATTATTGATGGTGGTAATGCGTATTTTGAAGATACTATTCGTCGTAATAAAGCGCTATCTGATGCTGGATTTAATTTTATTGGCACAGGTGTGTCTGGCGGTGAAGAAGGGGCATTAAAAGGACCTTCAATTATGCCAGGAGGCCAAAAAGAAGCCTATCAATTAGTTGCCCCGATTTTAGAGAAAATTGCAGCTAAAGTAAATGGCGAATCATGTGTTGCCTATATTGGTCCTAATGGTGCCGGGCATTACGTTAAAATGGCACATAACGGCATTGAATATGGTGATATGCAACTTATTGCTGAAAGCTACTCATTATTAAAACATGCTGTAGGACTCTCTAATGATGAACTCGCCAATGTCTTTACTCAATGGAATGAGGGTGAACTTAACAGTTATCTTATTGAAATTACTGCTGATATTTTTAAATACAAAGAGCCATCAGGGCAGCATTTAGTTGATGTAATTTTAGATGCTGCGGGTAATAAAGGCACAGGTAAGTGGACCAGCCAAAGTGCATTAGATTTAGGTGAACCATTATCATTAATTACTGAATCAGTTTTTGCGCGTTATTTATCGGCAATTAAAGATCAGCGTGTTGCTGCCTCAAAAGTTCTCAGCGGGCCTAAAGCTAAAGTGGAAGGTGACAAAACGGCGCTAATTGAAAAAATCCGTAAAGCACTTTACATGGGTAAAATCATCTCTTATGCACAAGGTTTTGCTCAATTAAAAGCCGCTTCTGAGCATTATAGCTGGGATCTGAATTACGGTGAAATTGCTAAGATTTTCAGAGCGGGTTGTATTATTCGTGCTCAATTCTTACAAAAAATTACTGATGCGTATGCAGATAACCAACATATCGATAACTTACTATTAACGCCATACTTTAAGACAACCGTTGAAGCTTATCAGCAATCATTGCGTGATGTTGTTTCACTGGCAGTTCAAAATGGTATTGCGGTGCCAACATTATCAGCAGCTATTGCCTATTACGATAGCTACCGCAGTGCTGTCTTGCCAGCTAATTTGATTCAGGCTCAGCGTGATTACTTTGGCGCACATACTTATAAGCGTACTGACAAAGAAGGTGTATTCCATACAGATTGGATGGGTATTGAAGGTAAAAAATAATTAATATTTTTATGCGAAAAGGCGGTAATTTGAAGTGACCCCATAAAGTTGGACACTTTGGTTAAGTAGCTCGTAAGGCCTGGTTTCGGTATTCTACCGGAGTCAGGCCGTTTAATTTAACTTTAATCCGTTTCGTGTTGTAGTATTCTATATATTCTTCTATTTTTTCAATCAATTCATCGGCATCTTTAAAATGTTGCCCATGATACATTTCTGATTTTAATAGTCCAAAAAAGTTTTCAGCAACAGCATTATCTAAGCAATTTCCTTTTCTCGACATACTTTGCTTTATACCATTATCAGCGAGTTGCTTCTGATAAATGGGATTTCTATATTGCCAGCCTTGGTCACTATGTAGTAAGAGCCTTTGTTTGTTTTTTAATCGTGACAGTCCTTTTTTAAGCATATCGGTGACTAAAGTCAACCGTGCATTTTTAGCTATACTATAAGCAATCACTTCTTGGTTGTATAAATCAATAATGGGCGATAGATAAATTTTCTGTTCACTTACTTTAAATTCTGTGACATCGGTTACCCATTTTTTATTCGGTTTTGAAACGTTAAATTTTCTTTTAAGATGATTGGGGGCTGCTTTACCTATCTCACCACGATAAGAGCGATACTTTTTGACCCTTACTGTCGATTTAAGATTAAGCTCTCCCATTAATCGCTGTACTGTTTTATGATTGAGCTGACTCCCTTCATTCATTAAAGCTAAATGAACACGGCGATAACCATAACGTCCTTTATGTTCATGGTAAATCGCTTCAATACGCTTTAATTCCTTCTCATAAGGAGATGGCTCTTTCAACCTGTTAACATGATAATAAAATACACTTTTTGCCAGCTGTGTTACTGACAGCAAATACTTTAAAGGATGTTGAGATTTAAGTGCTAAAACAACTAACGTTTTTTCTTTGTTTGTTGACGTTTTGTTTGTCTTAGCTCCTCCAACTTTTTTAGAACAGCGTTTTCCGCTTGTAAATAAGTTATCTCTTCTTTTAATTCTTCAACTGTTTTTTCATCATTACAATGAGTCGATGCAATACGTGATGGCTTCATGGATAGTCTTCCTCTAGATTGATGTGCAAGCTCGACGAATCCTTTTTCACGGTATCTATTAAGCCAAGCTGACAAAATCCCTGGCGAGACTAAATTAAGCATGGCACTCGTGTACCTGAGAGACCAGTCATTTGCCCACATTAACTCCAGCGCTTGTAATCTTGCTTGCGCATCACGTAAATGCGATGTTGGTTGAAAAGAGTCATTACTATGAATCGCGACCACTTGCCCCCAATACCTTATTTGGCTAGAACATATAGAATATTTTTTCGAAAGTATTTCCGATGATACTCCTGATAAGAATTCATTAGCAATGCTAATTTTTAAATTTCGACTGTATTTTGACATAAAAAGACCCCCAGTAATTGGTTGTCCAACTATTGGGGGTCACTTCAAATTACCGCCTTTTTTATACTAAAGATTAGCGTTATAACTAGTAATAAAGAACATGGTGGCTAATTTAGCCAAATAGTGTTTCTAGCCACTGTATTCCAAAAGCGCCCGGTGCAAGCATCGCAAATGCCCAGACGGGGGCTGATGTGATATTGCCAATATTAAACTTTAACGTTGGCATATGCATTGCGCCAGCAATTAATGGCACGACTGCTCGTAATGGTCCAAAAAACCGTCCAACAAATACACCAGTTACACCATAACGATGAAAAAATTGCTCAGCGCGATAAACGGTTTTAGGGTGTTTATTTAGCGGCCACGAAGAAATGATGTTTTGATGGTAGTGTTTACCTAGCCAAAAAGAGACCCAATCGCCCATAATCGCGCCTGCTGAGGCGGCTAAAAATGTTGGCATAAATGGAATTAAATCGGCACCGATTAGCGCGCCACAAGCAAGCAACATTGCCGTTGCAGGAATAAGCAGTGACACGATAGCTAACGATTCACCAAACGCTAATAAAAAGATAATTGGGATCGCCCAGACTTGATGAGCCTTAATAAAATCCATAATTATCTGGGTAATTTCTTGTATCGACATCATTATACTCACTGAGAGATTTTATTGCATAATTTGAATCATCTATTTTACAATAAGCAGGCTAGAACACATAAAAGAATGTTTCAATAATTTATCAAACAAAGGCTAATCTTATGGTTGACGTTATCAAAACAATTGCCGTGAATAAATTTAATGCAGCAACCATTGCATCGCTTCAGACTGATATGATTGCAATTGAAATGCCTGTTGCGCTGATTTACAACGGTATTTCGCACGTGGTGATGATGGCGACGCCTAAGGATTTAGACTACTTTGCGATTGGTTTTTCATTAACCGAAGGTATCATCCAATCCCCTAATGAAATCTATGGTATTGAAATTCAAACATCACCAAAAGGTATTGAGGTCCATATTGAATTATCTTCACGTCGTTTTATGGCACTAAAAGAAAAGCGTCGTAACCTAACGGGACGAACAGGCTGTGGCATTTGTGGTACCGAACAAATTGATGAAGTGTGCAAGCTATTACCTCAGCTCCCCTTACTAGCACATATTTCTCTAGTTGATTTTACTGATAGTCTAAAATACCTTAAACAAGTACAAATCGTTGGCGAGCAAACCGGCTGCACCCATGCTGCAGTTTGGCTGAGTTTAAGCGGGGAATTTATTGCTGGTTTTGAAGACGTCGGTCGTCATGTGGCGCTTGATAAACTATTAGGTTATCGTGCCAAACAAACCAATCAACAAGGTATCATTCTAGTCTCAAGTCGAGCTAGTTACGAAATGGTCCAAAAAGTCGCCAGTTGTGGCATTGAAATTTTACTGGCAGTATCGGCCGCAACCTCAATGGCCGTCGATATGGCACAACAATGTAACCTAACCTTGGTTGGTTTTTTTCGTGGTGAAAAGGGCGTGATTTATAACGCTAAAGAGCGATTAAATGGTTAAAGCGATTTTTTCGTTATTATTTTGTTTAACGTATCATTATAATAAAAATTCGCTAAAGCATGAATAATTAACTTGATCAAGCGCAAAAAAATTAAAGCAAAACCTTAACAAACTTATTAACCATGTTACAGTAATCGCCATCACTGCAGTTTTAGCGTAGACATGTACATTATATGATTAAAGACCTGCACCTACATCCAAAAAAGTTAAAATTAATACTATGGAGCCTTGTTAGTTCACTCTATGGTCGTTTTTTGACATTCATAAACAAAAAAAATTATCATTCACGCATTGTAAGTTATAAATTTAGTCTAATTTTTCCAATAAGTTGTCGAAAACAAGGTGCTGTACATTAAACGCCTGCATTTAAAAAGAGTATTTTAGAGTTGTTAAAATAATCTGTACAAAATTGTATTTATAACAAATTGATTCATTAAAAATAAAATTACATTTAGGAGATGATTATGACCACCCCCCATATTAATGCTACCGACGATGCTTTTGCTGAAACCGTTTTAATGCCTGGAGATCCTTTAAGGGCTAAATTTATCGCAGATGCTTTTTTAGATAATGCAGTAGAAGTAACCAATGTTAGAGGTATGTTAGGGTTTACTGGTTTTTATAAAAATAGAAAAATATCCGTTATGGGTCATGGTATGGGGATCCCATCTTGCTCTATTTATACCACAGAGTTGATTAAATTTTATGGCGTTAAACAGATTATTCGCGTAGGTTCATGCGGGGCAATAAGTGCTGATGTCAATGTGGGCGATGTTATTGTCGCCATGGGTGCGTGCACGGACTCAAAAGTGAACCGCAACCGTTTTAATGGTCATGATTTTGCTGCGATCGCCGATTTTAATTTAGCTCGTAATGCAGTCGATGCGGCGAATAAGTTAAACGTACCAGTCAAGGTGGGAAGTATCTTCTCAGGTGACCTGTTTTATAATCCCAATCCGGCCATGTTTGATATTATGGAAAAATATAACATTCTGGGTGTTGAGATGGAAGCCGCGGGTATTTATGGGGTTGCTGCCGAGTTTGGTGCTAAAGCATTAGCGATTTGTACGGTTTCTGACCATATTCGAACTGGCGTTGAAATGACATCAGAAGAGCGACAGCTCGGTTTTAAAGATATGATAACCGTGGCATTAGAATCCGTATTACTCAGTAACGCATAATTATCGCGAAATAACTATTTAGATCTTGGTTTAATTATTCAAATAACCATTTTGATAGTTATTTCGTTGCCATCTAAAAGTATTAATAAATTTAAGAGAACATATCGCGTCTATTTCGAAAAATAGGAATATAAAAATATTAATTTAATATATTGAAATAAATATTTTAAAATTGAATAGGGATTACAGTAGATGAATATTAAGTCTAAGCTAAAGATCGTACTATTTTTACAATTTTTTATATGGGGTAGTTGGTTAATTACATTTGGTTCTTATATGATCAATGTGCTGCACTTTACTGGTATTGAAGTTGGAGCAGTATACGGCACTATGGGAATTGCATCATTAATAATGCCAAGCTTACTTGGGATCATTGCAGATAAATGGATACCGGCAAACTATTTGTATATTTTATGCCACTTTATTAGTGCCATCACATTATTTTTAGCCGCCTCAATTACTAGTCCACTCATGATGATGTTTGTCATACTTATCAATTCTTTTGTGTATATGCCAACCATTGCAATGTCAAACTCCATCTCTTATTTTAGTCTTGAGTCTAATAAGTACGATATTATCAATGATTTTCCTGGCATAAGAGTATTTGGCACGATTGGTTTTATCATTGCGATGTGGTTTGTTAGTTTACTAAAACTCGAGTTGAGTAATATTCAGTTGTATATCAGTGCGGTAGCGTCACTTTTGCTTTGTGCTTGTACATTATTATTACCAAAAGTTCCTGTTAGCAAAAAGCAAGCAGGCAAGCAGTCGCTGGGTAGCTTACTTGGTTTAGATGCATTTGTATTGTTTAAGCAGCCAAGAATGGCAATATTCTTCCTTTTTTCCGTTTTATTAGGTGCGGTATTACAAGTAACAAATACATTTGGTAGTCCATTCTTGCATGATTTTGCTTTAAACCCACAATTTAAAGATAGCCTGGTTGTGCAGTATCCTTCTATATTATTATCAATTTCACAAATATCTGAAGTGGTGTTTATTCTATTTGTACCTTTTTTCCTAAAACGATTAGGCATCAAATATGTCATGTTAATTAGTATGATTGCTTGGGCAATTCGGTTTGGTCTATTTATCTATGGCGATCCATCACCAATTGGGTTTATTTGGCTATTTTTATCAATGATAGTGTATGGATGCGCATTCGACTTTTTTAATATTTCTGGTTCTATTTACGTTGAAAAATCAGTTGAACCAAAAGTTCGCAATAGTGCTCAAGGTCTGTTTATGACCATGACTAATGGGTTAGGTGCATATTTAGGGTCGATGGGAAGCGGCTTTGTAGTCGACTATTTCACTCATGATGGCATCAAAGATTGGCCAAATATTTGGTTAGTATTTGCACTATATTCCTTGATCCTTGCGACCGTGTTTATGTTTGTATTTAAAAATGACCAAGATGAATTTAATCTTAAGTCAAATGGCTAATTAAATTTATAGGCGATTAGTCATTACTGTGACATTGAATTATTTAATACAGGGCAGAGAGATGAAGAAAAATAAAATAAAACTAGCCTTAATCATGTTGCTGATTTCTAGCGCGCTTGATGCAGCGACAGTTGATTTACGTGTTATCGAAACAACCGACTTACATGGCAATATCGTTAACTTTGATTATTATCAAGATCAATATGTTGATACATTTGGATTAGTAAAAACCGCTAATTTGATTCATCAAGCTAGAAATGAAGTTAAAAATAGCGTACTAGTTGATAATGGCGACCTTATTCAAGGCAGCCCAATGGCTGATTATGTTGTCAATAAAGGCTTAAAAGACAATGAAATTCACCCAGCCTATAAAGTGATGAATGAACTGGGCTATGTGGTGGGCAATTTTGGTAATCATGAATTTAACTTTGGCTTAGACTATTTAAAAAAGAGCTTTTCTGGCGCAAAATTTCCTTATGTTAACGCTAATATTTTTGATGCTAAAACAGATAAGCCTTATTTTCAACAGTATATTATTCTCGATACACCGGTTGTTGATCGTGATGGCTTAGAGCACATTATAAAAATAGGTTATATTGGCTTTGTTCCTCCACAAATTATGCTATGGGATAAACTCAATCTTGACGGTAAAGTTGTCGTAAAAGATATTACCGAAACAGCAAAACAACTCGTACCACAGATGAAAAAGGAGGGCGCCGATATTGTTATTGCGATTCCTCATTCTGGTGTTTCATCTGAGCCTTATAAAGCGTTAGCCGAGAATTCTGTTTACTACTTAAGTCAAGTCGATGGGATTGATGCCATCATGTTTGGACACTCTCATGATGTATTTCCTGGTGAGAATTTTAAATCATTACCGAATGCCGATCTTGAACAAGGAACGATTAATGGTATCCCAGCGGTGATGCCAGGGCAATGGGGGAGCTATTTAGGTGTTGTTGATCTTGTCGTTGAGGGTGATAACGACAATTGGCAGGTTATATCTAGTAAAGCACAAGCCCGTCCTATTTATGATAAAAAAACGAAAAAAGCAATCGTTGATGTCGATCAGCAGCTAGCCACGATAGTTGCTGAAGATCACCAAAATACTCGCCAATTTGTTGGTAAACCAATCGGTAAAGTATCTAACGATATCAATAGCTATCTCGCGCTAGTGCAAGATAATAATGCCTCACAAATTATTAGTGATGCGCAAATTGATTATGTAGAGCGTTATATTCAAGGTGATCCCGATCTTGATGGATTACCCGTTTTGTCTGCTATCGCACCGTTTAAAGCTGGTGGACGCAAAAATGACCCAACAGCTTATGTTGATGTGAGCAAAGGTGATTTAACGTTTCGTAATGTAGCGGATATTTATTTATATCCAAATTTACTAAGTGCATTAAAAGTCAAGGGTGCCGACATTAAAGAGTGGCTAGAGTGCTCAGCGGGTTTTTATAATCAGATTGATGTAAATAGCTCACTACCACAATATTTAATTAATTGGGATGGTTTTAGAGCCTATAATTTTGATACAATTGATGGTGTTGAATATCAAATCGATATTACTCAACCTCCTCGTTACAATGGTTCATGTCAATTGATTAATCCTGATTCGCAAAGAATCAAGAATCTGACTTATCAAGGTAAAGCAATTGACCCTGATAAAGCTTTTATTATCGCAACAAATAGTTATCGTGCTTATACCGGTAGTTTCCCGGGAACAGGAGAGCAAAATGTACTATTTTCATCACCTGACGATTTAAGGGTAATTTTATCTGCTTATATTGCTAGAAAAACGCAACAAGATGGCGTGGTTAATGCTATTGCGGATAATAATTGGACAATAGCACCGATTAGTAGCAATGCGGCATTAGATATACGCGTTGAAAGTTCTCCATCAGATAAAGCAAAAGCGTTTATTGAGCACAATGGGCATTATCCAATGTCGTATATTTCTAACGATGAGCAAGGATTTGGTGTATATAAAATTAATTTACAATCAGAATCTAAATAATCTAGGAGTTTAATTAATGAAGATAGAAAAACTGATAGAGCTCGCTAAAACAGCACGTTCAATGGCTTATATTCCTTATTCTAAATTTGGCGTTGGCGCGGTATTAATTACCGAGGATGATGAAGTTATTTTAGGTTGCAATATTGAAAATGCTTCTTATGGTTTGTCTAATTGTGCCGAAAGAACGGCAATATTCAAAGCTGTCTCTGAAGGCAAACGTCGTTTTAAAAAGCTAGTAGTTATTGGCGATACAGATGGACCAATAGCACCGTGTGGCGCATGCCGCCAAGTCATTTGTGAATTTTGTGCTAAAGATATGCCAGTTATTTTGACTAACCTAAAAGGGGATGTTTTAGATACGACCGTTGGCGAGCTACTGCCGTGGGCATTTTCACCTAGCGACTTAGATTAATATATTTGTAAGGAAAAAAAATGAGAATTGTTGATATTATTGAAAAAAAACGTGATGGCGGTGAGCTCTCAACCGATGAAATCGAGTTTTTTATCACGAATTATACCAATGGATCGATTCCTGACTATCAGGTGAGTGCATTGCTAATGGCGATCTATTTTCAAGGGATGACAGCAAAAGAGTGTGCCGATTTAACTACGGCGATGATCTATTCTGGCGATACTGTTGACCTGTCTGCAATTAAAGGGATTAAAGTCGACAAGCATTCAACTGGCGGTGTAGGCGATACGACAACAATTGTGCTGGCTCCATTAGTGGCAGCGTTAGATGTGCCCGTTGCCAAAATGTCCGGCAGAGGACTTGGTCATACGGGAGGAACGAATGATAAATTTGAAGCGATACCCGGCTTTAAAATCGAGTTAAGCAAGGAACAGTTTATCAACCAAGTTAATACTCAAGGGGTGGCTGTTATTGGCCAATCAGGGAATCTAACACCCGCAGATAAAAAATTATATGCGCTACGTGATGTGACAGGAACGGTTAATTCAATTCCATTAATTGCCAGCTCGATTATGAGTAAAAAATTAGCGGCAGGTGCGGATGCTATTGTTCTTGATGTTAAAACCGGTGACGGTGCATTTATGAAAACCGATGAAGATGCGGAGAAATTAGCGCAAGAAATGGTGAATATTGGTAATAATATTGGTCGACGTACCATGGCGATTATTTCAGACATGTCACAGCCGTTAGGCTTTGCAATCGGTAATGCACTTGAAGTTAAAGAAGCGATTGATACTCTCAAAGGCAAAGGCCCCGCCGATTTAACTGAGCTAGTTTTAACTCTAGGCAGCCAAATGGTGGTTTTAGCTGGAAAAGCGACAACGTTAGATGAGGCGAGAAGCAAATTACAAGACGTTATTGCAAACGGCAAAGCACTTGAAAAACTTAAAGTATTAATTAACGCACAAGGTGGTGATAGCTCGATTGTTGATCATCCTGAAAAATTAGCTAAAGCGCCTTATCAAATCGAGTTACCGGCAAAACAATCAGGTTATGTTGCTAAAATTATTGCCGATAAAGTCGGTATTATTGCGATGCAGCTTGGTGCAGGACGAGCCACTAAAGATGATATTATTGATCCGGCGGTTGGCATTGTATTGCATAAAAAAATTGGCGATAAGATAACTGAAGGGGAGTCATTGTTAACCATTCATGCTAATACTGATAAATTAGACGTCATAAAACAAAAACTCTATGACAGTATTCATATTAGTGCAGAAGCAAAAGCACCAAGATTAATTCATAAAGTGATAATTCACTAATTACGTGAGAATTTGCAATAATATTCGGTAGGATTAATGTGTCAGTGAAATATAATAAGGGCATGATGCATTGATAACTACCTTATATTTTTAGTTTTTATTTACAGTAAGTGATATTACTTGAAAAGTTAACATTTTAATTTATACGAATCATATGGTTATTGGGATTACGTTGAGAGGTTGTTATGCGTTGTTTAATAAGTAAACGTTATTGCTTGCTGATCAGTTCTGCATTGATTTATTTCTCTATTGGTGGGGCGCTAGCAAATGAAGCGCCCGTCGATTGGGAAAAAGATACGCCTTACTATATAACCATATTACATACCAATGACCACCATGGGCGATTTTGGCCAAATGCGATAGGTGAGTATGGCTTATCAGCGCAAAAAACAGTCGTTGATCAGATTCGGCAAGAGGTTGCATCAAAAGGTGGTCAGCTTCTTTTATTATCTGGTGGTGATATTAATACCGGAGTACCAGAGTCAGATACATTAAATGCTGAACCTGATTTTAAGGGGATGAACAAAATTGGTTATGATGCAATGGCGGTAGGTAACCATGAGTTTGATCATGAACTACCGATTATTCGTGAGCAACAAAAGTGGGTCGATTTTCCTTTTTTATCGGCTAACATTTACTTTAAACACAATAATCAACGAGTCTTTACCCCTTATAAAGTCTTTAACCAGCAAGGGATTAAAATTGCCGTCTTAGGTTTGACAACTGATGATACGATCTTCCTCGCTTCGCCAAAAAATACCCAAGGCATTGAATTCCGTGAAACATTACCCGAAGCTAAAAAAGTCATTGATGAAATAAAATCAGTTGAAAATCCAGATGTCATTATTGCCGTTACCCATATGGGACATTATCCAAATGGAGAGCATGGCTCAATGGCTCCCGGAGATGTCAGTTTAGCGAGAGGGTTGCCGACAGGTGATTTGGATATGATTGTTGGCGGGCATTCTCAAAATCCAGTTTGCATGGCAAGCCCTAATAAGAGAATCGCTGAATATGTACCAGGGACACCTTGTGCACCCGATCAGCAAAATGGCACATGGATTGTACAAGCCCATGAGTGGGGGAAATATGTTGGACGCGCTGATTTTACTTTTTTAAATGGTAAATTAACGCTGGATAACTATCAGCTTATTCCAATCAATTTAAAGAAAGAGGTCGATAATGGTAACGACACAAAACGACTCGAGTTTTATACCCAAGAAATTTTACCAAACCCAGAGATGCAAGATTTTTTAACGCCTTATCAAGAAAAAGGTCATCAGCAATTATTAACTGTTGTTGGTCAATTGCAAGGTCGGTTAGAAGGTGCACGAGATAAAGTCAGGTTTCAACAAACAAATCTAGGTCAACTATTGTTAAGTGCGTTTATTGAAAAAACCAATGCAGATGTGGGCGTTATGTCTGGTGGTATGATTAGAGATTCATTGCTCGAGGGCAATATTTCATATCGAGATATCTTAAAAGTTGAACCATTTGGCAATAGTGTGGTGTATTTTGAATTAAAAGGCGCGGATCTGCTTGCTTATTTAACCGCGGCGGTTAATAAAAAACCCGGAGCGGGTGCTTATGCGCATTTTCGTAATCTAACGCTCACTCTTCATGATGATAAAATTGTTGCGGTAAAAGTAAAGGGTAAACCATTGGAGTTAGATAAAAAATATCGTATTGCCACGCTCGATTTTTTAGCTGCAGGTGGGGATGGTTATCCGATTGTCAATAAATTATCTTCGTTTGTAGATACCGGTTATCGCGATGCTGATGTCATAAAACAGTATTTTGCAAGTCATTCACCAATTAATGCGGATGATTACAAACCCAAACAATTTATTATTAATCAATAAATTAAAAAATTTTTCTTTACGTTCTGATAAATCATATTTAATGGGGAAATTGTATGACAAACATGACCGCTTTTCAGCAACAGTGTTATCGGGTCGTTACTGATAGTAATTTATCGCCCAAGCAAAAGAGCAATAATTTAGCCCTACTTGCTGAAAACCATTTACCTTATGTTGAACTTGATCTTGAAACCAAGCACGCTTTAGAGCAGCGAGTTATTTGTGATATGTATGAAGGGCACGCGCCTTATAAGCCTCGTTATGTGTTGCCTGATTATCAACTATATTTAAAACAAGGCTCAGTATGGCTAGAATTAGAGCCAGCTAACGATTTTGACGATGCTTTAAACATGTTAACTATTATCTATCACCATGTCCCCTCAGTAACGGGAATGCCCGTTTATCTCGGACGTCTTGATGAGTTATTATTACCTTATGTTGGTTCACTTACCGAAAATGAATTGTACGCTAGATTAAAACGGTTTTGGATTATGTTAGATCGTAATCTACCTGATGCGTTTATGCACGCGAATATTGGTCCTAGCGATAATATTATCTGTCGATTACTCTTGCGTATTGATCGAGAGCTAAAACAGGTCGCGCCCAATCTGACCTTTTTTTATGATGAAAAAATAACGCCGGAATCGCTTCTTACTGTAGCTATAGCTTGTATTTGTGAAACAGGAAAACCACATATTGCGAACTATAATCTTATCGCTAAAGATTTTGATAAAATGGGTTTTGGTGTGGTTAGTTGTTATAATTCACTGCCGGTTGCTGGTGGGGGAAGCACGTTGTCTCGTATTAATTTAAAAGAAGTCGCACTGCGTAGTGAAGACCGTCATGATTTTTTAACCAACATGCTACCTTATTATTGCCGATTACAGTTAAATTTGATTAAAGAAAGATCACAGTTTCTTTATGAAAAATCCAATTTTTTTACCAATAGTTTTCTTGTTAATGAGGGGTTAATTAAGCCAGAGCGATTCGCCCCGATGTTCGGTATATTTGCGATGGCTGAAGCTGTGAATATTTTACAAGAGAAAGCCCATTTAAGCGGACGTTACGGACAAGATGAACAAGCAGACTTATTAGCATTAGAAATCAGCCAACAACTCGCCGATTTTGTTAACCAACATACCGTAACGTATGGCTGGCGTAATAAGGCGATGCTACATGCTCAATCTGGTATTAGTATTGATCATGGGTTAACGCCAGGGGTAAGAATTCCTTACGGTGAAGAGCCAGATCCCGTTAGTCATATTATGTCGGTATTTGTACATCACAAATATTATAGTTCAGGTATTAGCGATATATTAACAATTGATGAAACCATAAAAAATAATCAAGCAGCACTATTAAAAATTTGTCTAGCCGCATTTGAATTAGGCATGCGAGAATTTACCGCTAATATTAGTGGTAATGATTTAGTGCGTGTCACGGGTTATATGGTTAGATTATCAGATATTGCCAAATTTAAGCAGCAAGGTTCCCGCACGAATACTACTGTTTTAGGGAGTGAAGCCGCCTCGGATAGCAGCGGCTTTTTACATCGTCAGCCTAGGGTGATTAGCCATGAACAAAACATGGGCCATAGTTAATAAAATATTACCTTTTTCATGTGTTGATGGACCAGGTAACCGTTTAGTTATTTTTTTGCAGGGGTGCAATTTTCACTGCTTAAATTGTCATAACCCTTATACTATTCAATTATGCCAGAATTGTGGGCAATGTGTTGGTAATTGCCCAAACTTAGCACTATCATTTGATAAGGGTAAAACGGTATGGCAATCTGAGCAGTGTAAGCAATGTGATACCTGTATCCAAATATGTCCTAATCAATCGTCACCAATGACTTATCGTTATAGTGTTGAGGAGATGCTGACTGTAATTAGAAAATACCTTCCTTTTTTAAATGGCATTACATTTAGTGGTGGCGAAGCCACGTTGCAGCTTCCATTTATTCAACAACTATTTGCTCAGATAAAAAGTACCGCTGATTTAAAGCATTTAACCTGTTTTATTGATAGTAATGGTTATTTGCCTCGGCAGGGCTGGCAAAAAGTAATTCCGTTAATGGATGGCGCAATGATTGATCTTAAAGCTTGGGATAATCACGTTCATAAATATTTAACTGGGCGAGATAATCAGCGCGTTAAAGATTCAATTAATTATTTAGCGGCTAGAAATCAGCTATACGAAGTGCGTTTATTATTAATTCCCGAGCAGACAGACTTATTATTTAACGTTGCGAAAATTGCTGAATTTTTAAACTTATTACCCCACAAACCTCGTATTAGGATTAATGCATTTCATTCCCATGGTGTTACGGGCAATGCTAAAAATTGGCACAGCGCGACGCAACGTGACGTTGAAAATTTTGCCACTCAATTAAGTAAATATGGCTTAAATAAGCTAACATTGCCTGCGGTTTATTTAACGTAAACGCTAGTATGTGACTATAACAGCAGCAATAATAAATTTGGCTATAGTCATAATATAAATAATTATTAAACTATAGAACAGGGCATCAATTTAAAGCCCTTTATAATTTGTGCAAGTTGATTATTTAACTTGTTTTAGCGCTAGTTGGCTAGTCGGGCTATTTTTAACCCTAAATATGGTATCTGTATCTAAATCATTATTTAAAATAGCTTGCACCCAAATAGATTGATCATTAAGTCTTAAAGTCGCTGTTATGCGGCCCGTTTCACGCCAGTTTTCATCCATTTTCTGTTCTAAAGTATCGCCAATGACCGGCAATTTTTCGCTTTGACCAGCTAATAAGTAGAGTGCTCGTTTATTGATACCGCGATATTGTGCTCTAGCCACCATTTCTTGCCCACAATAGCAACCTTTATCAAAATTAATCGCATCAAAGTTTTGTAGGTTAAAAGCTTGGGGCAAATACTCGTTCGTTAATGGCATATCAATAATGGGATAATTTGCTTCTAAATCTAACAGTGCCCACTGTTCAGCAGATTGTACCTGACACTCTTTTACTAATGCTAATTGGTTAATATCATGTTCTTTGCCGATAATAATATAACGAGGGGTTGGAAAATTAATTCTTAAGTAAGTGAGATCATTTAAACTAGTGCAGTTTTGCGCATCATTGAATAATCCTGCAATCTCCGTCAATTGATGATGGTTACTATTGCCTGCAATACCGATAATAGTTAGATCAGTATCGATGTTGAAGGTAACTTTTGAAAAAACAGCATATTTTTTAAGCTCTTTAAGTTGAGTGTCAACAACACTTTCTCGCTCAATATAATAAATATCATCACCCTGTTTAAACAGTAACATATTACTCAACACTTTACCTTTAGGCTCGCATTGAGCGGCAAACAAAAAATTTTTATCAGTCAGCTTATTCATATCCGAGGTCAATTGACCTTGTAAAAATTTGCTATTATCGACGCCAGATACTTTAATCAGCTGCCAGTCTGTTAATGAAATTTTACTTAGCGGTAATACTTGTGATGTATGCAACATAAAAAGGTCCTTCAATATTTTTTATTCAATATAACATACAAGTAGTTTGGAATTAAGATAGCTATCATTATTAGATTAATAATTGTATCTATTTGTGATAGATCGCGCGAAATCATTATAAATTGTTATTTATCGGTTATTTCATAGCATAGAATTTCATTAAATAATAAGTAAAGGAGAGTCTTATGGTTGTCAATCGAGCAAAAATTAGCTGGTCATGTCGACGCGATAAGAAGGCGCTTGCTGCTTATTTATTCGCTTTTTTTGAAAAGGTTTATCATCTATTAAATGTACTGCAACAATTCCATTTTTCTCTATTGTTGATGTTAGATGATCTAACTTTATTTGAGTGCTTCTTTAAACAAAGAATTGGATACCACACTTGCCAGCATTAATTAATTTACTTCAACTATATCGACAACAACATGTGGCGAACTGAGCTAGTTAATTCAACAAAGCAATTTTGGCTGATTACTGTGTTTTATAGTATTTTTAGTATTGTTCTAATAATTCAATTGGCTGATACTTATTTAGATTTTTTAAGTCCGGCCGGCCTTCTTTTGCTTATTTTTGAATGGTGGCGAGGATGCTGCTATCATAAAACAATACGCCGAGAGCTAGCGATATTTTATGATAGTAATGAGCTATATTTTGCTCGGCAGCGTTGGGTTATTGTTAAAAGACCTCTATTTTTCCGTTATGCAGTTATTATTAATATAATATCAATACGCAGTGGCAAACAGCAGACGTTATGGTTAATGGATGATAGTTTTTCGCGCCAAGATTGGCGTAGTTTACACTATTTTCTTCGCCAGCTTATTACTATTTGATTTAATGTTACTGCGCTGTTCATGACAATTGGGAGCTGCAATAAAAAATAAGCCAAATTACGTATAGCCCTATTTTTAGTTTTGTTCACTCTTATTATCTAAACCAAGTTGGTAAAGCTGATTCTTTTTTAATCCATAAACGTCGGCAACAATAGCTGCCGCTTTTTTTAGTGGCAATTCTTGTTGTAGGCGGTTAAGTAATTTAATTGCAGTAGGGTCAAGCGCTTCATCGCTACTCTTTTTATAACCTTCAAGAATCAAAACAAACTCACCTTTTTGGCGATTTTCATCTTCGATTAACCACATTATCAACTCACTTATTGATAACTGGACAATAGTTTCCCATGATTTAGTCAACTCTTTTGCCAGTACGATTGATTTATCTTTACCAAAGACAGCAACCATATCATGAAGGCTATCAATAATACGATGAGTAGACTCATAAAAAACCAAAGTGCGAGTTTCTTGTTGTAATTGCGTCAAATAATCGATTCTTGCTTTGCTTTTAGCCGGCAAGAAACCTTCATAACAGAACTTATCGGTAGGCAACCCGCTAACACATAATGCCGCGATTGCAGCACAAGCTCCGGGAATGGGGACTACTTTGATGTTTTGTTCTCTACATGTCTTGACTAAATGGTAACCAGGATCATTAATTAATGGTGTGCCAGCGTCCGAAATTAGTGCAATCGATAATCCTGATTTTAGTTTTTCGACTAGCTGTTGTGCTTTTTGCTGTTCGTTATGGTCATGCAAAGGGTATAATTTTGCATGTATACTTAAGTGCTGCAATAGTAATCCACTATGCCGTGTGTCTTCTGCTGCAATGAGATCAACATGTTTTAATGTGTCGATGGCTCGTAATGTAATATCACCTAAATTACCAATCGGTGTGGCAACAATATAAAGTGTAGAGGGCTCAATGATAATCGATGATGTCATAATAGGCAGCCATTTTGGCGTATTCCGTTATAGTGTGATTTACTATAAATAGCACAAAAAATAAGTTATTTAGGGCAATTATTATATACAATATTTCAACAAATTTAATTAAATATTCACTAGGCGTAATTAAGAGTAAGTATTATCATTGTAGTTTGTATATTTTATGTATAATAATACTAATTTAAGCCCACTGACTATTAATTAGTTAAGCTTATTATCTTACTGATTCTTATGAATTAATTAATGAAAAAAATGTGTTTGGGAGTGTAGCCTTGATAATGTTAGACAATTTAAAAATAAATAATAAACTGATTAAAATTTTTTCGATAAGTTCGCTTGCTATAGCGATTTCCGCATGTACGCAGACAAATCCAGCTAAAATTGAAAATTTATCTGAGCCATCGCATTCTACCTCATCTAGAACGGTTATAGATAATTCGTCTTCTGCCTATATTGCGCCGCCAACAAATATATCTACTTCTAATAAAACAACTAGTATCGCTGCTACAAATATAACTAATGCGGCAAATAATACTTATTCTTCAACCGTTGATGGTAATGTCGTTACAACAACTCATGAACGAATGACCTATAATCGCAATTATGACGATATACCTAAAGGTGGTTATAAGGGCGATACTTATACGGTTAAACGTGGTGATACGCTCTTTTATATCGCTTGGATCACTGGTAATGACTTCCGTTCATTAGCGGCCAAAAATAATATTAAGGCACCTTATGATCTAAATGTTAATCAAGTCCTTGATGTCAGCGGAGGTACAACGGTTGTTGTTACCAAACAGACAACAACTAAGGTTGGCACACAAAAACCAACCGCGACTAAAACGACAACCACAACGACAACAACATCAAATAAGGTGAAACCGACTACTCGAGTCACGACAACTACGTCAACAGGGGCAGCAGCGGCTATAGTAAATAGACCATCAACTACAGTTGCGAATATCAAGTGGCAATGGCCAGTGAGAGGTAAATTAGTTGAAACCTTCTCTAATGCAACCAAAGGGATTGATATTGCAGGATCTCTAGGCGAAAAAATTACCGCAGCAGCCGATGGGCGTGTTGTTTATGCGGGCAATGCTTTACCTGGTTATGGAAATTTAATTATTATCAAACATAATGATGATTACTTAACGGCTTATGCACATAACCAGAGTATTTTAGTTAAAGAGCAGCAAGATGTGAAAGCTGGACAGCAGATCGCAACGATGGGTAATACAGGGACAAATTCAGTACGTTTGCATTTTGAAATCCGTTACCAAGCAAAATCTGTTGATCCATTAAAATATTTGCCTAAATAGTCAATAGAATAATAAAAAATAAGCTAAATGAAGCGTGAGCGTGTTTGTAATATTGTAAAAATTAATTAATAGAGGAGTTATCCATGGCAGTTAAAAAATTAGTTTTAATCAGACACGGCGAGAGTGAGTGGAATAAAGAAAATCGTTTTTGCGGTTGGACTGATGTTGATCTTTCAGAGAAAGGACATCAAGAAGCGAAAGAAGCGGGTAAATTACTAAAAGCAGAAGGATTTCAGTTTGATTACGCTTATACTTCGGTATTAACTCGTGCAATTCATACGCTATGGCATGTTTTAGATGGTGTCGAACAACCTTGGGTACCTGAAGAAAAAAGCTGGCGTTTAAATGAGCGCCACTATGGTGCTTTGCAAGGTTTAAATAAAGCAGAAACTGCCGCTAAATATGGTGATGAACAAGTCAAATTATGGCGTCGGGGTTTTGCAATTACCCCTCCAGCACTTGAAAAGTCAGATGATCGTTATCCTGGCCATGATAGCCGTTATAAAGGCTTAAATGATAAGGAACTACCATTGACCGAAAGTTTAGCCCTAACGATTGAGCGCGTTCTACCATATTGGCAAACCACTATTGCCCCCCGTATTGCAAAAGGTGAACGCGTTATTATTGCTGCGCATGGTAACTCATTACGCGCTTTAGTTAAGTATCTCGATAATATTAGTGATGATCAAATTATTGATTTAAATATACCGACAGGCGTACCATTGGTATATGAATTTGACGATAAGATGAAAGTCATTAAACACTATTATTTAGGTGATGCAGCAGCTATTGCCGCTAAAGCAGCAGCTGTTGCCAATCAAGGTAAAGCCAAATAATTTTTATTTCCTTTAATCACATAAGGTAGCCTGACTTTTAGTTGGGCTATTTTTTTATAAAAATGTGAATAAGCTCTCATTCTTATGTTTTATATTTGCCGAATTATTGCTCTTTATGCCATATTAGCTGAAACGATTCAGTTTAATTAAAATAGCACACTTTGTGGAGAATAATAGTATGAAAATAAAAATTATTTCGCTAGCGATGATATTAAGTTTTGCCTCAAGTAGCGCGTTTGCTAAAGAGTTTGTGTTAATTGATAGTGAGAATGGAATATCAACGGGTGATTGGTCAATTTCAAATAAAGATATTAATGCCCAAGCAACGCCATTTTCTGTCAAAAATACCGTATTAAAAGGTGGCAAACAAGAGGGTAGTGAAGTTATTACGATTACAAGTGATGGATTGGTAATAAAGCTTAGTCCAACCCGTGGTATGGGGATTTTGTCAGTTGAAGGTGATGGGGTCAGAATGGGCTGGGATTCGCCAGTTAATGAAGTCGTCAATCCCGTCAATATTAACCTAGAAAGCCGCGGTGGCATAGGTTGGCTGGAAGGCTTTAATGAAATGATGGTACGTTGTGGTTTTGAATGGACGGGACATGCGGTTGCTGCCGACGGAATGATGTATACTTTGCATGGTAATGCGGGTAATACGCCAGTATCCAAATTAGTTGTTGATGTTGCCGATACAGCGCCATACACCATTACGGTAAAAGGACTGATTAAAGAAAAAGCCTTTAAGAAAAGCAATTTAGAAACATGGGCTTCATTAAGCTATGTACCAGGTAGCAAATCATTCACTGTTCATGATGTGGTCACTAATCAAGGCGATTATACACGAGATTATCAAATCATCTATCATAGCAATTTTGGTACGCCAATCTTAGAACAAGATGCCCAGTTTGTTGCACCAGTCAAAGAAATTTCACCGTTTAATGATTATGCCAAAGAGGGGCTGGCAACATGGCAAACCTATTTAGGCCCAACTAAAGGCTTTGATGAAATGGTATTTAATATCTATCCTTACGGTGATAATAATGACCAAACTAAAGTCATGGTTGCTAATAAAGCCGGTGATAAAGGCGCTGGCATTGAATTTAATCTTAAACAGCTACCTTATTTATCATTATGGAAAAATACCGATACCTTAAAACAAGGTTATGTCACCGGCTTAGAGCCCGGCACTAGCTTTGCTTATCCCGTTACGATAGAAAGGGAACAACAGCGCGTTCGTCAATTACAACCCGGCGAGAGTGCCGAATTCACATTAACTTATCGTTTACTCGCTGGTAAAGCATCAGTTGATAATTATAAAAATCAAATTAAATCGATTCAAGGTGATAGAGAAACGCATGTTGAAACGCAGCCGATGGCTTATGAATAACGCTTAAAATCTGAATAATGGTGCTTAGAGCATCATTATTCTATTAAATTTTATTTTTAATGATGTACTTTTGGCTTTACTGGCAAAAATATCTATAATACTGGCTGGTTTTATTTTTATAGTAATGAGATGACATGGACAAAGCCGCCATTGGGTCAGTAAAAGCACAACTTCATAGCCGTAATCGACATCGCCTTGGTTATGATTTTTTACAGCTAGCACAAACACTGCCTGAACTTGCTCCGTTTATTTATGAAAATCAATATGGCAATTTGTCGGTGGATTTTTCCAATCCTATTGCGGTTAAAATGCTAAATAAGGCACTATTATTACATTTTTATAAACTAATCTATTGGGATATTCCTGATAGCTATTTATGCCCACCCGTACCTGGCCGCGCAGACTATATTCATTATTTAGCTGATTTATTGGCTGACGAGAATCACGGACTTATTCCACAAAGTAAGCCGATACGAGTACTTGATATTGGTGTTGGAGCGAATGCCATTTATCCGATTGTTGGTCATGGCGAATATGGTTGGTCATTTGTCGGCAGTGATATTAATCCCGCAGCAATCAAAATCGCGACATTAATTGCGCAGAGTAATCCAAAATTAAAAGACGCACTACAATGCCGATTACAACCTGATAATAATGCGATTTTTAACAATATCATTAAAGCAAAAGAGTATTTTGCCCTTACGCTATGTAATCCACCATTTTATGCTTCTGCACAAGAAGCGCAGGCAAGTAATTATAAAAAAGTAACCAATTTAGCTAAGTCAACGTCATCAGCATCATATAGACCAACTATTCGCAACTTTTCAGGTCAAGATAATGAGCTTTGGTGCCAAGGCGGTGAAAGTGAATTTATTAGCAAGATGATCATTGAGAGTAAAGATTATCAGTCACAATGTTTATGGTTTAGTTCACTCGTTGCCAAGAAAGAGACATTAACCATTTTGACCAAGTTATTAAATAAAGTTGGTGTTGCTGACTTTAAAATTATTAATATGGCACAAGGTCAAAAAATAAGTCGTATGATTGCTTGGACCTTTATTGATAAAAGTGAACGACATCAATATTTACGAAATCATAGCATGATTTGAGCCTCAATTTTTGCACCATTACCCATCAGTTATACCTCCAAACCTGCTAGTTTATGCTAATCAACCTTTCATTCCTTTTTTGGAGATAAACTTAGCAGTATGATAAAACCTCAACTAAGAAGATATTCCAATGACATGATAATTAAGTAGCGAATTTAAACGAGAATGTGTAGAGCTTATCCTCAATTATGGTTATACCACATAAAGACGCAGCTAAAACAATGGGGGTAAGCTTATCGTCACTTCAGTGCAGGGTAACGCAATACCAACAAGAAAGACAAGGCATCACATTGAAAAAAACTACTCTTATACCTGAGCAATTGAGAATTCAAGCGTTGGAAAAGCAAGTTAAACAGCTACAAAGTGATAATCAGTTCTTAAAAAAGGCTTCAGCCGTTTTCGCAGTGGAAATGACAAACAACAACAAGTCGTATTGATGTTGAAAGGTAGGTAATGCAATTCATCAGATTTGTCGATGTTTATCCTTGTCATCGAGTACATTTTACTATCGAATGAAACCTAGATCATCTAAACTCGCTAATATTCGACTTGAAATAGCGATGAAAGCAGTTCATCAAGATATGGACGGTATCTATGGTAAACGCTGAATGTTAGTTGAGTTAATTAAAAAAGGGTTTAAGTTAGGGCTGGATAAAGTAAGGCGCGTCATGAAAAAGTTGGGGCTAGTTACCAAAATACCTAAATAGCATGCTTAAAAAGGCACCTAACGTGCCTTTTTTCTTATTAATTAGCCAATCAGAGTAAATTTTTTAATTTATATAATACTTCTAATGCTTGTTTTGGTGTCAATGAATCAGGCTCAATAGCGTGTAACGCCGCTTCGACCTCTGACACTTCGGGTTCAGTGATAAAGTTTAATTGTGAACTATCAACATGGCTATGTGATGAGTTTTTAGATAGCAGCTCCAACTCTTTAAGTTTTTGTTTAGCGCGCTTTAAAATACTATTTGGCACGCCCGCAAGTCCTGCAACGGCAATACCGAAACTTTTACTGGCGGCACCATCGGCAACGGCGTGCATAAAGGCAATGGTATTGTCATGTTCAATCGCATCAAAATGGACATTATAAACGCCGTTAATGCTTTCTGGCAGCTGCGTTAATTCAAAGTAATGAGTTGCAAAAAGCGTCATCGCTTTGGTTTGATTCGCTAATGCTTCAATACATGCCCAAGCTAGCGATAAACCATCGTAAGTGGAAGTGCCACGGCCTATCTCATCCATCAGTACGAGGCTATGTTCAGTCGAGTTATGCATAATATTGGCGGTTTCGGTCATTTCGACCATAAACGTCGAGCGGCCAGAGGCTAAATCATCTGATGCGCCGATCCGGGTGAATATACGGTCAATTGGACCAATTGAGGCATGTGACGCTGGCACAAAACTACCAATGTAAGCGAGTAAGGTAATTAGCGCGGCTTGCCGCATATAGGTACTTTTACCGCCCATATTGGGGCCGGTAATAATTAACATTCGCCGCTGATGTGATAAAGCCAACGAATTGGCGATAAACGGCTCGGATAATACCTTTTCAACCACCGGATGGCGGCCATTTTCAATATGGATCCCTTTTTCCGTAGTCAATTTAGGACAACTATAATTTAATGTCTCAGCCCGCTCTGCTAACGTTGCAAGTACATCAAGTTCGGCTAATGATTCTGCACTTTTTTGCATTTGACCTAATTGTGGCAATAATATTGCAAATAGCTCCTCATACAGGGATTTTTCAAGTGCCAGTGCTTTGCCCTTTGAGGTCAGTACTTTATCTTCATACTCTTTTAATTCGGGAATAATATAGCGCTCAGCATTTTTTAAGGTTTGTCTGCGCGTATAATGAATTGGCGCCAAATGGCTTTGGCCGCGGCTAATTTGAATATAATACCCATGAATAGCATTAAAACCGATTTTTAGCGTATCAATACCTAATGTTTGGCGCTCCCTAATTTCTAGCTGGTCAAGGTAACTGGTCGCGCCAGCCGCTAAAGCACGAAGTTCATCAAGCTCGGCATTATAACCTTCGGCAATCACCCCTCCATCACGGATCAACACTGGCGGCGCCTCGATAATAGCGTGATTAAGTAAATCGGCAATATCATCAAAGGTGTTGATGTATTGGCTAAGCGCAATTAAATAAGAGTTATCAATATGCTTAAGACTTTGTTGTAACACCGGTAAGATATTATAAGCGTCGCGCAATCTAGCAAAATCTCGCGGTCTTGCTGAGTGCAGGGCAAGCCTTGCTAAAATGCGCTCAATATCACCAATTTGTTTTAATAGCGGCTGAATCTCTTGATAATGATTTTGCAGCTCGCTAATTGATGTTTGCCGTTGGTTTAGTACCATTAGGTCGCGAATTGGCGCATGTAGCCAACGCTTTAGCATGCGGCTACCCATCGCGGTTTGGGTTTTGTCCAATATTTTTGCTAACGTATTTTCGGTACTACCCGATAAGTTTTCGGTTATCTCTAAATTACGCCTTGTCGCGGCATCTAAAATAATGAAGTTGTCATGAGACTCTTTGATGATGGAACGAATATGTGGTAACGAGGTTTTTTGGGTATCTTTAACATATTGCAGTAAGCAGCCTGCTGCTTTTAACGCTTTAATTGATTGCTCAACCCCAAAGCCGATTAAATCTTTGGTGCCAAATTGCATATTAAGTTGCTGCCTGGCGGTATTTAAATCAAACTCCCAAAGTGGTCGACGGCGTAAACCGTGGCGATTTTCAATTAGCACCATCGATTTAAAATCTTCAGGATAGAGTATTTCAACCGGGCTTGTGCGCTGTAGCTCTGCTTGCATGGTTTCTTTATTATCGCACTCAAACACATGAAAACGGCCAGAACTAATATCCAGTGTTGCATAACCATAACCGCTCGGCTCTTGCCAAATAGCGGCTAATAAATTGTCTTTGCGATCTTCAAGTAATAACTCATCACTGACCGTACCAGGCGTAACAATGCGCACTACTTTGCGCTCAACCGGGCCTTTACTGATTGCGGGATCGCCAATTTGTTCACAAATCGCCACCGATTCACCGAGTGAAATTAATTTAGCCAAATAACCTTCAACCGCATGATAAGGAACGCCCGCCATTGGGATTGGTTCACCCGCCGAAGCGCCACGCTTAGTGAGGGAAATATCTAACAGTTGCGATGCTTTTTTAGCATCATCATAAAATAGCTCATAAAAATCACCCATTCGATAAAATAATAAAATATCGGGATTTTCAGCTTTCAACTTTAAATACTGCTGCATCATGGGGGTGTGGTTGGTATTTAGATTTTCATTCATAATAGCATTTCAACTTATTTTTTATTTTTGCAATGAGTTAATTGATTTTTAGTTATTATTACTAGGTCGTATAAATTAACAATACAATTATAACTGATTATTATTTTTAAGCAGAGCGCTATTTTTATTACCTATAATGAATAAAAGAGTATATTTTAAACTATTTGTTTATTTCTTCGCTTATCTGTAAACATGCCACAAATAAATTATCTAAATATGCACAGTCTTTATAGAGCGGGATCTTTCAATCAAAAATATTGGCAGCTGTGAGGATGAATTTTTATTCAAATAATTTTGCATAATAAATGATTAATCAAGTATATTTCAAGCTTATTTATTTTGAGAGGATTATTATGAATAAAATTGAATAGAATCTCTTTAGCAAATTAAATTGGATTAATGGCACCAGTGTGACTAGAGTTTTATCCTCTTTAGAAAATAATGAGTTAATTAACAAAAAAATTAATATTAGTGACGCTAGGGAAGGCGTTGTATCGCTTAACAATACAGTTAAAGAAATGCTAAAAAATACTCTGATAACAGTGGGCAGACGATAAAAAATATTTTTTGCTATTAAGCGATGCTGCGCTATTAGGCTTAAATCATTATTAAATAAATTAAAAGGTTAGTGGGGATTAAATCATGTATGCTTTGAAAATGTTAATTGCTTTACAAGAGATATGACTCTATTCGTATTTAGGTTATCATTAAATTTAAAAAATTTATTAAATTTAAGACAATCATTCTCTTGAAGGTGTGTACTTTTCATTATGTTTTCTAATTCATTAATTACATCTTGAAATCTAAAGCAAAGCTTTCTTTCAAAGACATCATGCAAATCATATAAAAATCCCCGCTCTTTGTTATTATATTTAATATAGTCAAATGAAAAACTAATACATGGTTTTCTTAAAAAAAGGAAATCAAAATAACAACTAGAATAGTCTGTAATAAGTAATGATGCTTTTTTTAATAAGACTTCAATGTTTGTGAATTCTCTATTATCAAGATTTATTGCACCTATAGAGGATAATTGATTATAATACGAGTTGTTTTTGTGATGAAAATGTTCTCTTATTCCAATAATGCAATTAAATTTTATTAAAAAATTTGAGAGATTAATAAGTTCATCATTACTAAATTGATAATAGCTATTATTGTCATCTCGCCATGTTGGAGCAAAAAGGATTAATTTTTTATTTATGGTCAACTCATTAATTTTTTTTTCTTCCTCTTTCATACAATCAAAAGTTGAAAATAGAAAGTCAATTCTTGGCAATCCAGTGATATGTACTTTAGATTTAGGAATGCCAAAAGATTTTCCCATAGAGATTGCATCAGACTCAGAACTTGCAATTATATGAAAATTAAAGTCCTCATGTTGTAAGAATGGATTAGAGTTTTGAATAGATGTTCGAAACATATTTTTGATTGGAATACCATGCCAAACATTGACAATTGGCTTTTTTTTCAGATCAATATATTTAAAAAATCGATATATTGAGAGCATTTGATCGCAAATAATGACACTTGATTCGAAAAAATATTTATTAATTGCTGAATTAATAATAATTGAATGCTCTTGGTATTTTATAAATGATATTGAGCTTGTTAATATTACTATTTTTATGTTTTCTTTTTTAGCTTGTTCAAAAACAGCTTTTATGTTGCCTGTAAAATCATCTCCATATGGAACAAAACACCAAGTATTTTGTTCTTGTTTTATCATATTTTGTTTTAGTGTATTTATTTTTTTCCGAATTAATTTAAATGGATTCATAATATTTTTTTGATTAAAGATGTAGAGATTTTAGGTGTTCTTGGTACATAAACTATATCACAATATTTTTTGAGATAATCAAATTTCATACTCCAGTCAGATCCCATAAATAAAATATCTATGTTATGGTTTTTTATATCTCCTATTTTTTGTTCCCAAGAATTTTCAGTGATAATTAAATCAATAAAGTTGAATGACTCTAATACTTCTTTTCTTTTGTCAAAACTCAACAATGATTGTTTATTTTTTTTTGTGTTAAACTCATCACTAGATAAGCCAACAATTAATGAGTCTCCTAAATCAGCGGCTCTTTTTAATAACATAAAATGACCATAATGAAAGTAGTCAAACGTGCCATAAGTAATGACTTTTTTCATACTATATACTTCTTATTTACATAAATTATATTCTTGTTCACATCATACCAATATTTAATGGAAATACAAAATACTCATTAAAATAGTTCATAAAATTTAGGCTACTATATAAAATAGCCTATAGGATTTTAATAGTATGGTCGCTGGAATAAGTTTTCTTTTAATCACCACATTAACTATTTTTTGAAGGTATGCCAGTAATAAAGTAAAAATTACTATTAGCCATATCAATATGTTAAATATGTGTCACAGCTTTTAAATTGCTATCATTAAATTTAGCGCTTAATCACCCTCCCTCCAGAAATACACCTAAAATTCACTATCAGACGGTTTTTTACTTTGCGGTATTAAAAATTCTTATAAGCCTTGCTTAATAGTATTTTTTAGTGAGCTTTCAGTTTTATAAACAAGCAAACTTTAAATTTTATTATTTTTAACGTTTAAATTGCTTATTTATAAGCGTACAATCAATTGTCGATAATAAATGTTTAAGGTGGGTTAAATGATTAATTTATTTGCAATGTCAGACAAAAAATATCGCCACGTATGTGGGATGTTTTACATTGGTATTATTGCCGGTATATTTTCAGCATTAGTTAAATCAGGTTTTGAAACACTTATTCCACCAAGGACTGTCGAAACTATGCCGCCTCCAATGGTTTTATTAGAAAAACTCGGCTTTGATGTGTCGACAATGAATTATGAGTGGCTAGGCATTGCTATAAATTGGGGTGGCAACGGTGTACATATTTTATTTTCAATAGTTATGGCGATAATATACTGCATCTCATCTGAATATTTTCCTAAAGCAAAAATGCTACACGGTGTTGTTTTTGGGGTAGGTGTTTCGGTATTTGCTCATGGTTTAGTGGTGCCGTTACTTGGTTTATCGGGTTGGTTATGGTTAGCAGGCCCTCAAGCGTTAATATCAGAATTTGTCGGCACCGCATTTTGGATTTGGTCTATTGAAGCGATTAGACTTGATTTAAGGTATCGATTTTTTAAACACAGTTAAGCTGTAATGCAGCGTGTCATATGTTATGACACGCTGGTCAAGTCACTAATAAAATAAGCTTAATGTAAAAATTAAGCTTCAGGTTGTTGACAAACCTCGATATTATTTGGGGTTTATTTTTTTATTTTAGCCATAAATACGATTTTTAATTAAAATTTTATTAAATCCATTCAAAAGTGACCTAAAATAGAGCAATAAAAATAGCTTTAGCGCTATTTTCTTTATATTTTGTGCTGTTGCGGCTAACAAACACTGCATTTGAACCTTAGCAAGCCCTCTAAATCTCGCATAACGATGTCCATGATGTTGTTTGGCGTCAGCAAAACTTCGCTCGACGGTCTCTTTTCGTCTCGCATAAACTTTTTTACCCCATTTACTTAGACGAATATTATTCGCTTTTTCTTTATCGGCTTCCCAGATATGGCGAGTAATGATTTTCAGACTATTTTTACTTTGTGTACACTGTGATAATAACGGACACTGCTTGCAAACACATGCTTTAGAATGATAATGACGGTAACCTTCTCGACTTGTCGTTTTATAAATCAGTGATTGCCCATTGGGGCAGATATAGGTATCGCGTTGACTATCATAAATAAACTGCCGTTTTCGTATGGCATTCGCACCATGATTCGGCCTGCGATAACCGATTACGGGATATATCTGCTCAGCTAACAATAAATGGCAAATAGGGGCGGTAAAATACCCCGCATCAAGACCCACACCAACAGGCGCAAAGTTAAACCGAGTGACCTGCCGTTTGAGCCGAGCAAGATAAGGTTGAGAATCATGAACATTTCCCGCCGTAACATGCGTATCGGTAATTAGATTATGTTTACCATCAACCGTTCGGTGGTCAAGATAAAAGAACCCTTTAGGTTTGCCTTCCCGATGCATAAAACCGCTTTCTCGGTCGGTGGTGCTGATTTTAACGGCTTTATACCGTGTTTCCGTCCTTGGCGCTAAGGCTTTTTTCCATGTGTAGCCCGCTCTTCCTCAATCGCGTTATTTAACTCATTAATATATTGGCTCGGCTCTATAATACGCTTTTCATTACATGCTTTTCCCTTATTGGCACTGGCTTTAAGATGCGTGCTATCCGAATATAAGATACGGCCGCTAATTAAGCCTTTCGCGATAGCTTGCTCGACAATATTATCAAAAATCTGTTGATAAATGTCACTATCATTAAATCGACGTCGACGATTTTGGCTTAGGGTTGACGCGTCAATCACTTTTTCGGTTAATCCCATCCCCAAAAACCAACGATAAGCTAAGTTAACCTGTATTTCTTGCACCAATCGCCGCTCACTGGGAATGCCGAAAAGATAACCTAATAACATAATTTTGAATAATCTGACGGGATCTTCTGCCGGGCGTCCATTATCCTTACAATAAAGGGATGCCACTGCATCACGAATAAATTCGAAATCAATAATCTTAGCAATTTTACGGACAAGGTGGTTTTGAGGAACAAGGGCTTCGAGCGATATTTGTTCTATTTTTTCAGGGGTTGCTGGTGTCGGTTTTCTAAGCATCGGGACATACCTTTGATAGTTACACACCACACTATTAGATCAAAGAACTCGCTAAAAATGAAGTGACCCCATAAAGTTGGACACTTTGGTTAAGTAGCTCGTAAGGTCTGGTTTCGGTATTCTACCGGAGTCAGGCCGTTTAATTTAACTTTAATCCGTTTCGTGTTGTAGTATTCTATATATTCTTCTATTTTTTCAATCAATTCATCGGCATCTTTAAAATGTTGCCCATGATACATTTCTGATTTTAATAGTCCAAAAAAGTTTTCAGCAACAGCATTATCTAAGCAATTTCCTTTTCTCGACATACTTTGCTTTATACCATTATCAGCGAGTTGCTTCTGATAAATGGGATTTCTATATTGCCAGCCTTGGTCACTATGTAGTAAGAGCCTTTGTTTGTTTTTTAATCGTGACAGTCCTTTTTTAAGCATATCGGTGACTAAAGTCAACCGTGCATTTTTAGCTATACTATAAGCAATCACTTCTTGGTTGTATAAATCAATAATGGGCGATAGATAAATTTTCTGTTCACTTACTTTAAATTCTGTGACATCGGTTACCCATTTTTTATTCGGTTTTGAAACGTTAAATTTTCTTTTAAGATGATTGGGGGCTGCTTTACCTATCTCACCACGATAAGAGCGATACTTTTTGACCCTTACTGTCGATTTAAGATTAAGCTCTCCCATTAATCGCTGTACTGTTTTATGATTGAGCTGACTCCCTTCATTCATTAAAGCTAAATGAACACGGCGATAACCATAACGTCCTTTATGTTCATGGTAAATCGCTTCAATACGCTTTAATTCCTTCTCATAAGGAGATGGCTCTTTCAACCTGTTAACATGATAATAAAATACACTTTTTGCCAGCTGTGTTACTGACAGCAAATACTTTAAAGGATGTTGAGATTTAAGTGCTAAAACAACTAACGTTTTTTCTTTGTTTGTTGACGTTTTGTTTGTCTTAGCTCCTCCAACTTTTTTAGAACAGCGTTTTCCGCTTGTAAATAAGTTATCTCTTCTTTTAATTCTTCAACTGTTTTTTCATCATTACAATGAGTCGATGCAATACGTGATGGCTTCATGGATAGTCTTCCTCTAGATTGATGTGCAAGCCCGACGAATCCTTTTCACGGTATCTATTAAGCCAAGCTGACAAAATCCCTGGCGAGACTAAATTAAGCATGGCACTCGTGTACCCGAGAGACCAGTCATTTGCCCACATTAACTCCAGCGCTTGTAATCTTGCTTGCGCATCACGTAAATGCGATGTTGGTTGAAAAGAGTCATTACTATGAATCGCGACCACTTGCCCCCAATACCTTATTTGGCTAGAACATATAGAATATTTTTTCGAAAGTATTTCCGATGATACTCCTGATAAGAATTCATTAGCAATGCTAATTTTTAAATTTCGACTGTATTTTGACATAAAAAGACCCCCAGTAATTGGTTGTCCAACTATTGGGGGTCACTTCAAGTTGGCGAGTTTTTTATTATCGATATATTATTAAATATCTTGTAACACTTTTTCAACACTAGCTTTAGCGTCACCAAATAGCATATAACTATTTTCTTTGAAGAAAAGCGGGTTTTGTACGCCAGCATAACCTGTATTCATCGAACGTTTAGAAATAATCACGGTTTTTGCTTTCCATACTTCAAGGACCGGCATTCCCGCAATTGGACTATTAGGGTCTTCTTCGGCAGCAGGATTTACGGTATCGTTAGCGCCTATAACCCAAACAACATCGGTATCTGGGAAGTCTTCATTGATTTCATCCATTTCAAGTACAATATCATAAGGGACTTTAGCTTCAGCCAGTAATACGTTCATATGGCCAGGTAAACGCCCTGCGACAGGATGAATACCAAAACGAACCTCGATCCCCATGTCACGTAATTTTTCCGTAATATTACTAACAGCGCCTTGCGCTTGTGCGACCGCCATACCATAACCGGGTACGATAATAACAGAACGAGCCTCTTTGAGTACTTGAGCAACTTCAGGTGGTTGCATTTCTCGATACTCGCCCATTTCTTCATCACTGCTACTCGTGGTCGCGCCCTCATTACCAAATCCGCCAGCAATAACACTGATAAATGATCGGTTCATAGCTTTACACATGATATAAGAAAGAATCGCACCAGATGACCCTACTAATGCGCCCGTTACAATAAGTAAATCGTTACTTAGCATAAAACCAGCAGCCGCAGCAGCCCAACCTGAGTATGAGTTTAGCATTGATATAACAACTGGCATATCAGCACCACCAATTGAAGCAACTAAATGTATACCAAAAGCAAAGGCAATAAATGTCATAATGGCTAAACATATAAATGCAATAAACCCTGACTCAAGGTGTACAAAGGCAATCATTAAAATGATGGATACAATTATTGCGGCTAGGTTTAAATAGTGTTTACTCGGTAATGTTAATGCTTTTGAACTGATACGACCGTTTAGTTTACCAAATGCGACAATTGAGCCAGCAAATGTTACGGCACCGATAAAGACACCAATGAAAATTTCGACTAAATGAACAGTTAGATCACTACCGCTAAATAACTCAATATGTGGATCTAAAAAGCTATTAAAGCCAACTAATACCGCCGCCATACCAACAAAGCTATGTAGTAGCGCGACTAACTCAGGCATCTGCGTCATTTCTACTTTTTTAGCTAGATATAGACCAATTAATGCACCAAGAACCATGGCTGCAATGATCCAATGGAACCCATTGGTAATGCTAGATACTGTTGCAATAAGGGCAATTGCCATCCCAATAATACCGTAAATATTACCTGATTTGGCTGACTCTTGCTTAGATAAACCTTGTAAGCTGAAAATAAATAATAACGCTGCGATAACGTAAGCGGCTTGAATAATTCCTTGACTCAGCATGTTTATTCTCCTTTTCCTTTCTTGCCTTTGTTATCATTACCGCCACGCTGGAACATTTTAAGCATGCGATGAGTGACAAAGAATCCACCAAAAATATTGATACTAGCGATTAATATTGCAATAAAAGCAATCGCCGTAATTAAATTTTCGCCGGTACCAACTTGCAGTATTGCACCAACTAAAATAATTCCCGATATTGCATTAGTTACCGACATTAGCGGAGTATGCAGTGAGTGGCTTACATTCCAAACGACGTAATAGCCAACTACGCATGATAATGCAAATACAGTGAAATGTGATAAGAAGCTATCTGGAACAACAGACGCGAGCCAGAAAAATGCAATTAAAACTAATGCTAAAATGCTGTATTTTTTACTTGCAGGCATTGGTTTTGGTTCTGGTTTTGCAACCATTTTTGCTACCGGTTTTTGTTGTTGTGCCGATACTTTAATTGCAGGTGCTGGCCATGTAATTTCTTGGTCTTTTACTACCGTAACGCCACGAATAACGACATCTTCAAAGTTAACGTCAATTTGGCCATTTTTTTCTTTAGCAAGCAGTTTAAGCAAATTAACAATATTGGTACCATAAAGTTGTGATGCTTGTGCTGGCATACGATTAGCTAAATCAGTATAACCAATGATTTTGACTTTATTGTCGGTCTCGTAGACTTCACCTGGGCGAGTTAACTCGCAGTTACCACCAGTAAGCGCTGCTAAGTCGACAATTACGCTACCTGGTTTCATCGATTCAACCATCTCTTTAGAGATTAGTTTTGGTGCAGGCTTGCCTGGAATTAGCGCGGTAGTGATGATAATATCAACATCTTTAGCTTGAGCGGCAAATAATGCCATCTCTGCTTCAATAAATGCGGCTGACATTTGTTTTGCATAGCCATCTCCAGAACCCGCCTCTTCTTCAAAATCGAGTTCTAAAAATTCGGCCCCCATACTATGAATTTGTTCTGCTACTTCTGGGCGAGTATCGAAAGCTCGTACAATTGCACCTAAGCTGACAGCCGCTCCGATTGCTGCAAGTCCTGCTACACCAGCGCCAATAACCATAATTTTGGCTGGCGGGACTTTACCCGCGGCCGTTACTTGGCCAGTAAAGAAACGACCAAACTGGTTAGCCGCTTCAATCACTGATCGATAGCCTGAAATATTGGACATTGAACTTAATGCATCAAGCGACTGTGCTCTTGAAATTCGAGGTACACAATCCATCGCCATCACTGTTACATTCTTAGCGGCTAGTTTACCAAGGAGTTCTTGATGCTGCGCCGGGTAAATATAACTGATTAAATTAGCTCCGGATTTAATTAATTCAACTTCCTCATCAGTTGGAGCATGCAATTTTAAAATTAAATCATTTTGCCAAATATCATGGGTATTTTGAATTGATGCACCCGCATCAATAAAAGCCTCATTTGAAAAGTTTGCAGTTTGACCCGCCCCATCTTCCACCGAAACACTGAAACCAAGCTTTAGTAACTGTGCCACTGTTTGTGGTGTCGCAGCTAACCGGCCTTCGTTCGGTAACCGTTCTTTTGGGATACCTATATGCATTGTTATAAGTCCTTATGTGTTAGTAATCAAGATAATCGTTACTATTGTTTTAGTTGTGTAAATATTGCTATTAAATTTACCATGTAAGATAACTAAAAGCTATGTGCCAATATTATATAACTATTATGTGATAATTTAATTAATAAATGATAGTTATAAAAAACAATTATTTTAGCTAATTTAGCATAAATTTTGCTATATCATTTAACACTATTTTTTTATTATTAATAGATAATTTTTATGTATTATTTGGTATCAGTAACGATTCGATAAATCTATGTGAGTTAACAATATAAATCGACTATACTTAACAAGTAATTAAGCTAGTAAATAAAAGCCTATTGGAGTTAATATGGAAAACGTTGAATTAGAAAAAATTATTAATAATTTTCTACAAACACATTTATATAGAGATTTTTCCCCGAATGGGTTACAAGTTGAAGGCAAAAAAGAGATCAAAAAAATTGTAACAGGGGTCACAGCTTGCCAGCTGCTACTTGATGAGGCAGTTAAACTAAATGCAGATGCGATTTTGGTTCATCATGGTTATTTTTGGAAAAACGAACCTGTGACGATAACAGGCATTAAAGCGAAGCGTATTCGTACACTACTCGCTAATAATATAAATCTTTTTGCTTACCATCTGCCATTAGATGGACATGATGTATTAGGTAACAATGCATTATTAGCCGAAAATTTAGGTATTGTGGTCGATAAGCGAAATGATCTGACCGACTTGTTATTCCAAGGCGCTTTAATTGAGCCGATTAGCGCAATTCAATTTAAAGAAAATATTGAACAAAATCTTGGGCATAGTGTGCTATTTTGTAATGAAAATGCACCAAATATTATTAAACGAGTTGCTTGGTGCAGTGGAGGGGGACAAGATTATCTAGAAGAGGCTGCTTTACAAGGCGTTGATGCTTTTTTTACTGGGGAGGTCTCCGAACGAACTATCCATATTGCCCGAGAATATGGCATAAATTTTTATGCCGCCGGGCATCATGCCACAGAGCGTTATGGCATTAAAGCATTAGGGCTATGGTTAGCGAAGCATTATGATTTTGAAGTTTGCTTTATTGATATCGATAATCCAGCCTAGCTTAGTTAAATTTATGCTGCAATTATCATGCATAGTAAAACAACGAGAAACGATTAATCTAATTACTCATTAACTGGGAGTGCACAAACAACAGTGATAACTAGCCTCTGTTTTTCATCGCCTGTTGTCGCTTCCCAACGTTTAGGGAAATTATCCGTATCATATAACTTTCCAGTACCAAAAGGATTTTGATAAATTTTAGTTGAATTTTCCACATACTCTTTTTTATCACAATTAACAAACTCTTGGATAACTTTTGATTGATATGACAAGGGTACATCATTAATTTTTTGTGATAAGGCTGGAACATAATTAATTACGCGACTATAAGTTCGGATTAATTTGTTATAGGGATGGATTTTTACCGATGCTCTATCGATAAAAACATATCCTGTTGAGTGATCGGCGCTAATTTTTGTAATTGGCAAATATTGTGATGAAACAACGTTATCGCTAGCTATTTTTTGCTTTGTCATAGAGGGTTCATTAGCCAATGCTGAAAATGTAACGCTTGCTAAAGTGAGTCCTATAATAAATTTTAAAACAGAATTTGCTTGTTTCATTTTAAATATGTCCACTAGATTGGCTCTCATTAGCTATTGACGGTTCATCCTCTGCTGTACTGTTATGTTTTTGCTCAGCATCGAGTTCTTGATCAATATATTTCATATCTGGGTGAAGAGAATAAAGTAAATTTTTATCCATATCACCTTGTATTGAACAGACTAAATGAACTTGCTTTTCATTAATTGGTTCTAAATAAAGTGATTTTTCGATGGTATTCAAACGAGGGGCTACGCCGTCAATGATATAAGGATTAGATTGCCAGCCGATATTTTTTGCTAAATTATCAAATATTTTAGAATTAGCAGCATAACTTGCAACGTTATATGGTTGCCATACCAGTTGTTTGAGTGATTGTCTTACATCATCAACCGAATCATCTATAATAAAGCCCCAATAATAATATTGACCTAAAAATGGTGTTTTGATGGCAATGTTTTGGTAACCGCTGATGGTTAAACCTCGGTATATGATTGGTTTTATAAAATAGTGAGTATTACCTTCATTTTCAACAACACTATTAACAGGAATGTAGGCAATATCATCTTTAATTGCTAGATCGGTAATTTCTTTAAAATCATTAGCATTAGTCTTTAATTGATAAAAAAAGCTGCTATCACAGTTAGTAAACGCATCAATAACGCTTTGCATATTGCTATTATCAGCAAAAACCGAGTGTGATATTGATACCGAAAAAATTAGCAGAGACGCTTTTTTTATCATGACACTACCTTTATTAAACCTCTATTGTACTTAAACATCTTTAAAGAACATTTTAAGTTAATTAGAACATACTTTATGTGGAGTAAAACAATACTGTAAGGCAATGTAAATGTCAATCTTAAGGCAACTAAGGAAAAGCGATATTACCGTGAAATACAAATAAGGAGGTCACCATTTTTAAATTTAATTGTTACCTCTTCATTAAGAGCATAATTGCGTAGACTTGTTTGCCCTCCTAATTGTAAATCCGCATTAGCTAATGGATATTTAAACCCAGTAATAGTAAGGTTTTTTACCTTTGATAAGGGAATTAATGATATTGTTTTACCGCTCATTTTTTGTAATGTCATGTCAACTTTGGCAAAGAAAAAATAGCAATAGTTGTCATAAAATGTAAGATTGTATCGTTTATAATATTGCATTGCGACAGATAAATTACCTAAAAAATGGTCACTAGCATGACCTGAAGCACCGTAAATATCGAATGCTTTAATCCCTTTCCCCGCTAAGAATAGTAATGATTTTTCGAAATCGGTCTGATTTTGATCTGGTGTATGAATGATTTTAATCGTTTTATTTATCGGTTTGCTACCTAAACTGTCGAGATCGCCAATAATAAAATGAGGAATTATATCCGTTTGCTGTAAATAGTTATGGTATGCACCATCGGTACAAGCAATATAAAGATATTGCGTTAAATCGTGAGGATAATATTGAGGCGGTTCGCCATTGACAAAAAGTAATGCTTTTTCCATTTTATCTCGCAAACTATCATTTTATAATAAAATCGTATATGCCATAATAATGGCATCTTCTCTTCCCTGTGCGGTAGGGTAATAATTTTTTCTAATCGTTATTTCATTAAATCCCATATGCAAATAAAGAGCGATCGCAGCTCGGTTAGATGCTCTGACCTCTAACCATAATGTACGAATATTCTTATCTTCTAGCTCAGTGATTAATTGAGTCAGTAAAGCTGATGCTAAACCTTGTTTTTGTGCATCAGGATGAATAGCTATATTAAATAAAGTCGCTTCATCTAGCACCACCTGGCAAATTAGAAATCCGACCAAATGCTGTTTCAAGGTTATTTTTTTATTTAGGTAGCGCTCACCTTGATTAGTGGCAAAGGTCTCTTTACTCCAAGGAATAGGGTGGCAAAGTAGCTCAATTTGATAAGCTTCATTTACGTCATTATTGGTTAAAGTTGAAATAGTTTTCATATTGGCAAAGTGTTCGCCATAACTGGCGTTTTAAATTGGGTGATGATGCTAATTGCGATAGAGAGGTTGTTTCGATTATAGCCTTTTCATCTAGCGAGGACGAGCTGCACCAGCTATCAGGTAAATTTTCATTTATAAACCAAATAACATGATTTAATTGTTCTAGTGGCATAAATAACTGAGCCGGGGATAAAATCAAACAGTCTTCTTTTTTAACGCAGATTGCCTTCAAAATATCATCAAAAATTTTATCACTTGGTGATGATTGGCTAATCACAATAAGGCGAATATTATCCGCGATATTTATTGATGCTTCTCCCTTCATTACGGTTGGTTTACGTAATATATATTGGGTAACACCGAGCTGATTAAGGTACCAATCTTGATTATTCATAGGGTTTTATTAGTGATTATCGAAAGTTAATTGTATAATCTTCCCAATTTTTTTAAAAGGTTTTTATTTGAGGTTAAATAAATGTCGGTATTCACACCACCAAGTCAGGTTCTACAGCGCCATGAGTCACTATTTTTAGGAAAATACGTATTGGTAGCAGGTGATTTACATGATGATTACGTATTAAAGCTCAATACTGCCGATACTAAAGTACACTGTAATCAGTTTCACGTTTATTCACACTTACAATCCCGTAGTAAAAAATCACATATTGAATTCGGGTTATTACCAACAAAAGTGTGCTATGAAAATTGTAATACATTGATCTATTATTGGCCTAAAAATAAGCTAGAAGCGCAATTTCAATTAGCTTATTTATTAAATAATCTTACTAAAGGTTGCGATATTTTCATCATTGGAGAAAATACTACCGGCGTGAGAAGTGCTGAAAAATTACTAAGTGAATTTGGCTCTATTCAAAAAATTGATACAGCAAGGCGTTGTAGTCTTTATCATTTTAATGCAGATAGCCGCTTAGCGTTTGAACTTGATGAGTGGTGGCATCAATATAATTTACAGCTTGATGATATGGCGCTAACTATTTCAACTCTACCGGGTGTCTTTAGTCATAAAACATTAGATGCAGGAAGTGACTTGCTCTTAAATTCGTTAGCACAACAATCTGACTTAATTAAAGGCCGTGTGCTTGATGTTGGTTGTGGTTGCGGGGTGTTATCTCTTTTTGCTGCAAAGATTAACCCTGCTATTGACTTGAACTCTACTGATGTTAGTGCGTCGGCATTAGCGTCGACCGAAAAAAATCTAAAAGATAACAGTATTAGTGGTAATGTCGTGGCCAGTGATGTTTTTTCGAATGTTGAAGGTCGGTTTGATTTGATTATATCAAATCCTCCCTTTCATGACGGTAAAGAGACTAATTATGATGCGGCAGAGGCTTTAATCAAAGAGAGCAAAAATCATCTTAAAGTAAATGGTAAACTTTGCATTGTGGCAAATTCATTTTTACCATACTCAAGACTATTAGCTGAGCAGTTTAGACGCGTAGAGGTGATTGCACAAACCACTAAATTTAAAGTCTACTTAGCCTCATAAGTGAGTATTTTCCTAGGTGGAAATCAATTGTTCTTATTATAGTCAACACTAGTCATAGTTAGCATGTTCTTTTATAAATTTATATAGTTTAATTGCCTGACTAGATAACTGACGCTCTTTTTTCTTAATTAAATAAACGGCTCTTTTTAGTGAGAGATCCTTGAAAGGTATAATTGAGATACTATCATGCTCAAATTGAAATAGCGTTAAGCCAGTTGTAATGCTAATACCTTGACCAGCTGCAACTAGGCCCATCATCGTTGTAAGCTGTCTCACTTCAAGCACGTAGCGGATGTTGTAAAGTAAAGCCAGCTGGTCGGTGAATAGGCGAATGCTAGTCCCATTTGAGAATGCAATAAACCGTTCTTCTTCTAAATCTTTTAGCTCAACTTGCTTTTTTTGTGTAAGGGGATGATGTTTAGAGCAAATTAGATAGAAATCGTCAGAAAAAAGTAACTCAGCTTGAATTTCCTTTAATGACGGTGTACCTGCTGTAACCGAAATATCCGCGGTATTATTCACTATTGCTTGTAAACATCGATCCCACTGTGTATCAATTATATTAATGCGAATATGAGGATTTTCGATATTAAATCTTGACATTAGTCTTGGTAGCCACTGGACAGCAAGAGAGGGAAGTACCGCTAGCGTTACGCAGCCTTCTTCTCCTTGCGAATAAAGCTTAATTTCTTCGACAATATTTTGATAATGGTTAGCGAATTGATTAGCGAGTTCAATAAAATGTAATCCATTAGCATTTAATTGAACTTTTCGTGTATCACGATCAAATAGACGGTAACCAATTTCTTGTTCTAATGAGGCAATTAAAGCACTAAATGCAGGTTGTGACAAACAGAGAATTTCAGATGCTCGAGTAAAGTTCCCAGCTTCAGCCAATGCTAAGAATGCTCGCATTTGGCGGATAGAAATATTCATTGTTTGCTCCTTAACACAAATATCTACGTTATTAAAATGACCCAAACTCTAACATAATTTAACTATTTTGAATGCAATAACAAATTTGATTTTTAATTTTTGTGATCGTAGTTGAGCAAAATGGTTTTAACTATTTTTTATTATTGCTAACTCTCTAATAATTAAAAATATTATTGGTAGATGAATTATTACTATTTTGAATAATTTGATTTGAATAGCTAATTAATTGTTTTTAATTTGAAATCTCAATTAAATTATTTGATTTTTGACTAACTACAAATTTATTTTTGCCTAATATAGGAACATATCAATAATAACAAGGAGAATAAAATGTTAGCTCTTGTTGGGGTTTTGACAATTGCGGTCTTACTTTATTGCATTATGTCAAAACGTATGTCGCCTATTGTGGCACTCATTATGATTCCAACCATCGGTGCTTTAGCTGCGGGTTGTGGGCTGGAGACGCCAAAGTATATTGTATCAGGTATTACTAAGCTTGCGCCAATGGCGGCAATGTTTGTATTTGCAATCACATTTTTTGGTGTAGTAACCGATGCCGGGATGTTCGATCCAATAATAAAGCGAATTTTACGCTTTGTTGGTATCAACCCTGTTCGTATTATTATTGGTACGGGCATATTAGCATTAATTGCCCATCTTGATGGTAACGGTGCGGTAACGTTTTTGATTACCATTCCAACCATGCTGCCGCTGTTTGAGAAGCTGGCAATGGATAAACGAATACTTATTGGTATTACGGCATTAAGTGCTGGTGTCAATTTTTTACCTTGGACAGGGCCCATGATTCGCGCAGCGAGTGCATTAAATATTACCACTCATGATCTATTTATTCCTTTAATTCCCGCTCAAATTGTAGGATTAGCCTTTATGATTTTAATGGGATATTACTGGGGGAAAAAAGAACAAAAACGCTTAGATTTAAGTTCTCATAATGCCATTAGTATGTTGGCTACTGGCGAATCATCATTATATGAAAAAGCATTAACGGATGAAGAAACAAGGCTTCGTCGACCCGGTTTATTTTGGGTAAACATTACATTAGTTGTTACAGTACTTGGTACTATGGTTTTTACACGTATCTCGCCAACCGTAGCGTTTATGATCGCACTTACTCTGGCATTAATGATTAATTACCCGAATGTTAAAATGCAATCAGAACGAATTAATGCTCACGCTAAAGCGGCCTTAATGATGGCAAGCATATTATTTGCTGCGGGGGCATTTACTGGAATTATGGGGGGATCAGGTATGCTGCAGGCTATGTCAGAAGCTGCAGTTCACCTTGTTCCTGAGCATTTCGCTAGCCATGTTCCTTTTATTACAGGCTTAATTTCAATGCCATTAAGCCTAGTTTTTGATCCCGATTCATATTACTTTGGTATTATGCCCGTTGTTGCTCATACCGTTGACATGCTAGGTGTACCAAGTATTCAAGTCGCACAAGCATCTATTATGGGACAAATGACAACAGGATTCCCCGTTAGCCCACTCACGCCTGCAACATTTTTGTTAGTTAGCTTGGCGGGGGTTGATTTAGCTGATCATCAAAAATTTAGCATTCCTATTTTATGGTTAGCGAGCATTATTATGACTTTTGCTTGTGTTGCAACTGGTGTATTTCCAATATAAAAATCATTACGTTAGAGGAGTTTGTTATGAAAAAAGTAAGGATTGGCTGTGGCGCAGGTTACGGTGGAGACCGAATAGAGCCAGCCATCGAATTAGCACAAGAAGGGGATATTGATTATTTGATTTTTGAATGCTTAGCCGAGAGAACCATTGCAATAGGTCAACGGCAGAAAAAACAAAATTCACAATTAGGCTTTAATGAATTTTTAGCAGCGCGGATGGAAGCTGTGCTACCGATTTGTGCAGAAAAGAAAATTAAAATTATCACCAATATGGGCTCTGCTAATCCGAGGGCGGCGGCAGATCTTACTTGTGAGATCGCTAAAAATTTAGGTCTATCTAATCTAAAAATAGCGATTATTGAAGGTGATAATGTGTATGATACGGTAATCAAGCAAGACTTAAAATTAGATGAAGCAGGTACGCTTATTTCGAAATCGGGAAAAGATATTATTTCAGCAAATGCTTATTTAGGTGCCGCCCCGTTAGTTGAAGCCTTACAAAATGGTGCAGATATCATTATTGCAGGAAGGGTCGCCGATCCTTCATTATTTTTAGCGGCTATGATGTTTGAGTTTGATTGGCAGGATAATGATTGGGATAAACTTGGTAAAGGGACGGCAATCGGTCATTTACTTGAGTGTGCAGGCCAAATAACAGGAGGTTATTTTGCCGATCCAGGCTATCGAGATGTGCCTAATTTAGCGCGTTTAGGTTTTCCTATCGCAGAAGTCACTGAGGATGGCAATGCTGTGATCACTAAAGTTGCTGATGCTGGTGGCTGTGTGACAATTGATACTTGTAAGCAGCAATTATTATATGAAATACATAAACCAGATGCCTATATTACACCAGATGTTGTGGCTGACTTTACTGGTATAAAATTTAAAGAAGTTGCTAAAAATTGTATTGCTGTGAGTGGCGCTAGAGGCAAACAAAGAACAGAAACACTAAAAGTGTCAGTTGGTTATTGTGATGGCTTTATCGGTGAAGGAGAGATGAGCTACGCTGGTCCGGGTGCGGTTCAGCGAGGGCGGCTTGCTTTAGATATTGTTAAAGAAAGACTAAGTATTTGTCATATTAAGCCCGAAGAAGTTCGTTTTGACTTAATAGGTATTAATTCTTTACATGGTGAACGTCTTTCTAAAAACGTTGAACCTTATGAAGTTCGCGCTAGAGTTGCAGCCAGATTTATTGATAAAAATGAAGCTGCTTTTATCGGCAACGAAGTCGAAACACTTTATACTAATGGGCCTGCTGGGGGAGGGGGGGCATTTAAGTCAGTAAAAGAGATAATCGCAATGGATTCAACTTTGCTTGAGCGCAATTTAGTCAAGGTTAACGTTAGTTATTTGGAGGTATAAATATGAAGCTTCGTGAGATTGCTCATTCACGCACAGGTGATAAAGGTAACATATCTAATATTTCTATTATTGCTTATGATATAAGCGATTATGAAAAAATAAAACAAATAGTAACGGCTGAAAAAGTAAAAAACTATTTTGCCGATATCGTAAAAGGTGATGTTATTCGTTATGAACTTCCTAACTTAGGTGCATTAAATTTTGTAATGTATGATGCGTTAGGTGGTGGTGTTACTCGTACGTTGAGCCATGATATGCATGGTAAGGGATTAAGTGCGGCTTTGATGAATATGGATATTTAAATAAACTTATGTTGCCTTGCATTCCATATGCTTTATGTTGTGAATAAAGCATATGGCTTATAATTTCTAAATGTCTAAGCAGTTACCCATCGATTGAATAACTCATAAAATAAGCGATACACCGACGTATAATCTGTTCAATTTTAGCGATATTTTCGATTATGGATACTTTTATAAAAGGCTTAAATATCAAAATTTATTGATAACAAAACAACATTGAAAAGAAAATAAGATTAGGCCGTTGTATATTTCGGCCATATTGATAAATGAAAACCTACAAAAAAATTAATTAGTAATGAGTTAATTACTAATTAATTTAACAAGATGGTACTGCTATTTTTATCCTAGACGAAGTACCGTAAATCGGGATATTTTGTCTGTAAGATATTTAGTCTGACACATTAGTCAATACGCGTTCTATCTTAGCTACGACCAGAAACTGTGTTGAGCCGTTTTTTTTAATTAAGTGATTGGAAAACGTAGCATTATCATTGATAAGGTGATAACCATCTTCTATCGGATCATATTGAATACGTTTGATCAGTAATTTATCATTCAAAAGAATGATATAGATTCCAGTTAGGACTCTTGTAAGCTCATTCTTACCTAAGCTAATAATTGCGACATCGCCTGATTTTATAGTAGGTGCCATATTATTATAAGGAATCTGAACAATCGCTAAGTTATTGTTTACTAAACCGGAACGAGATAGCCAGTCTCTGCTTATTACCCACTCTGTAATAATTTTCTCTTTCGGTGGAGAAAGTAATAAATCTTGATTATAAAGCTCTACCAAACAATTAAACTCTATCTCTGGAAGAGTTATCACAATGTTCTTACTATCTTTTGGTAATAAATTCGCATTAGATAGAAATGGGTCACTTCCAGTCGCCAACCAAGCAACGGAAACGTTTCCTACTTCCGCCATCGTTAGCAAATTTTGTAGGGTTGGTTCTGATTCCTCTCTAATATATTTTCTAATTGCGCTTTCAGATAAGCGACATTTTTTAGAAAAACTCAGTAGAGAGTCATCTCCGATGATATATTTTAGCCGTTTGGCAAAGGTAGAGTAATTCTGTTTCATAAGCTTTCTTTGCCTTAAAAATTATTTAAAAACAAAAAAGTTTTTATCGTTATTGTTAACAGTAGAGGTTATCGATTCCCTATGCCCACAATCATGCCACAAGCCTTTTTAAAAGTAAAGATAAATAAGGTTTTGGTTAAGATTTCAACATATATTTTTACTATTTTAGAAAAAATTTTCGTTTTTTAAGTTAAGATAAATTGTTGTTCATTACTGCAATACTATATATTTATTACCGCTTCTTTGTAAACATATAAATTATAAAATTTTATAGAAAACAAAATAAAAACTCACTTAATAATTCAAAACAATATTAGCATTTCTGCTGTTCTATCGCTATATTGGTTACCATTATGACGTAATCGTTATATTGCAAATCTTTCAATCAGACATCGAGTTTTAATATGTTTAATATAAAAAATATTTTTATCTTCGTTGCTTTTTGTTTATTAACGACATTAAGTTATAGCCTTAGTTATGCTAATGAATCGTTGCTGAAAAAAAAATATAAAAATTTATCGTTTAACATTAAACCTAATTGGTTGCATATTAATAATAGCTATTTTTATGATGGAGAAACCGATGATTTGGTTACGGCAGGGTATGGATTCACTAAGTTATCACAATTTAAAGTGAAGAGTATATTTAGGGATGTGCATAATCCGACGACCGTAGAATTCAAAAGAGCGAGGCTAAATCGTTATATTGACACTAAAAGTGGCGAAGGACGCTTTTTTGGATTTAATAAACAAAATTTAACGCCACTATTTGATGGTAGAGTAGCTGGTACTGAAATTCAGGCTAGGTTAAATAATGGTGATGAAAAAGTTGATTTTTTACTACAAATCCCTCTAGATTTTGACACAAAACGACCTTGCATTATCGCGATCCCAACTACAGGCTCAGAGGGTGTGTATAATGCAAAAGATATACAAGTTAGAGGATTATGGGGACTAAATCGTAATTGTGCTGTTGTTTATAATGATAAAGGACTAGGCAATTTACTGTTTGATCTTTCTAATGAAAAAAATTACTTAGCTAATGACCGTATTTTGACTGAATCGGCAGTTAATAAAGAACGTTTATTTAATATTAATCTTGATAAAAAAACAACAGAGCAATTTAACCATAGGTATGCAATTAGGCAACTATATTCACAACAAAATCCAGAGGCAAAATGGGGAGAATATGTTCTTAATTCTATAGAATTTGCTTTTTATGAAATCAATGAGCTATTTGCATCAAATAGAGAACTAATGTTCGATAAAAATAATACTCTTATTTTGGTTTACGGTGAGTCAGATGGTGGGGGAGCCGCATTAAAAGCAGGTGAACTTGATAAAGATGGCGTAATTGATGGAATTGTTGCTGTTAATCCTCAAGTCCAAATTGCTGATAATACTGGTTCTCTATTTATACAAAATGGCCAATCAAATGCTAAACCATTAATAGTGAAATCATTGATAGACTATAGTTCTTATGGTGCCTTATATATTCCTTGTGCAATTGCAGCGATAAAAAACGATCTAGCAAAGAATACTATTCCAGAGCTCGCAAGCTTCTTTTTTGCTGAGAACCGTTGTTTAGCTTTAAGGAAAGCCGGATTATTATCACAAGATACAATCAATGAACAAGCTAAAGAGGCTCTAAATAAGCTTTACGAGTATGGGTTGTCACCCAATATGATTGCTCAATTACCTTACTATTATGCTACTCAATCAATTAATTACCCTTATAAGTATATTAGCGAATATGGGCGATATGGTATAGCTGATCATCTATGTCACTATTCAATAGCGAGTATTGAACAAAATGAATTACTCAATGAAGGTACGGTTTCTGGTCTAGGGGAAATAAGCTTTGCGCTTTTATTGGCTAAAAATAACGGTTCATTACCTATCAAATTAGATAGCAAGCTGATTGTGATGGATCTTGTAAATGATGATGATCCAAATGGACCACGTCGAGAATTTTACTCTCGTTCAAAAGAGAGTACGACCATCGATTACAATTTATCAGGAGCAATCTGCTTAAGAGAAAAAATATTTGATAAAAGAGTAAAAGATGGCTTATCGGAAGTTTTAGCCAATGGTAATTTAAATAATATAAAAACAATTATTGTGCATGGTCAGCTTAATATTAAAAACTTGCCTAATTATTCAGCGAGGGCTTACGTTGCTTTAAATAGTCTTTTAGAAGGTGAAGGTTCTAATTTAACGTATATTGAAGTTGAAAACGCTAGCTATATTGATAGTGTCCCTCCGTTTGATAATATCCTACTCCCTATTGATTATTATGGCGAAAGTGCAATGAATTGGTTATGGAATAGTTTAACTCATCAGGCTTTATTACCAGAAAGTCAAGTTATTAGAACAAAAATTAGGGGAGGGAACAGTGGCTTTGCACCAGCAATTAATTACTCCAATTTAGCGACAATAGAACAGAAGCCTAAAAAAGAAAATCGAATTGAAGCTAAGAATGGAACAGTCATCTTGCCAAATAATTAACGGATAATGCAATAAAATAGCTTTTTATTTGCGAGCTAATTAAATCTGCGTATAAGAGAATAATATTTGAAAAATTAGTTTTATGTGAAGGAATAACTTAAATTTATAGTCTGAGTTTTATATTAATTAAGTGCAATTTGATGTAAATCAAATTACACTTAATTGTTAAAATATTTATAAGAAACTGTGAGCTAGTTCTCCAAAATATACATTATTTACTTGCTTTCGATTGTAATCTGTGAGGTAATAACAAGGGATTTATAACACAGAATAAACTTTGTGGTAGCATTAAGATTTAAAATGTAATTTTTAGTGGTTTTGTTTTTTTGCTTATTACGTTTCTAATGTTTTTTACTGAGTTGGCTGATGTTGTAGTCTTTAAAAAAAGCCAATAGGCAAGAGATTAATTTTTGTAGGAAATTCATAATGACTAAGAAAACAGGCCAAGTTAAATGGTTTAATGAAAGTAAAGGGTTCGGTTTTATCACTCCAACAGATGGTAGCAAAGATGTATTTGTTCACTTCTCAGCAATTAGTGGTGATGGATTTAAAACTTTAGCTGAAGGGCAAAAAGTTGAGTTCTCAATCCAAGATAGTCCTCGTGGACCAGCAGCAGCTGAAGTTGTTTTGTTATAACAAATCTATTTTGATGAAAAATCCGCAACAATGCGGGTTTTTTTTGTTTCAAATAAATGTAAACTATTTATGATTTTTTTATACATAATGAGATATTATGGTTTATTTATTTCTTGTTACAATTATTTGGTCTTTTTCATTTAGCTTAATTGGTGTTTATTTAACAGGTGTGGTTGATAGTTGGTTTGCTGTTGTTACCCGTATCTTGCTGGCATTTTTGGTTTTTGTTCCTTTTTTACGTTTTCGGATTTTTTCGTTAAAGCAGAAAATATTATTAATGTCAGTTGGTGCGTCTCAATTAGGTGTAATGTATATTTTTTATTATCATGCTTTTTATTATATTTCAGTGCCAGAACTATTATTGTTTACAATTTTTACGCCCATTTATGTTACGCTTTTATATGATATCCTACAAAGACACCCAATTAGAGTAAGCTACTTGCTAGTTGCTATATTTGCTGTGATTGGCACAGCCATAATTCGCTACGATCATATTTCAGTCAACTTTATGACCGGTTTTTTGCTAATTCAGGGCGCTAACATTGCTTTTGCTGTTGGTCAAGTTGGCTATAAACGTATAATGGAATTGTATCATTTACCTCAGCACTATTCCTTTGCATGGGTGTATATGGGGGCTGTAATTATATCTATTATATGCTGGCTTATATTTGGTAATGCACAACAATTACCAACAACAATAACTCAATGGTTAATTATTATTTGGTTAGGTATTTTTGCTTCAGGTGTTGGTTATTTTTTATGGAATTATGGTGCAACCAAAGTTGACTCTGGAATGTTGGCAATAATGAATAACATGGTGATCCCAGTAGGTATTTTACTTAATGTAGTCATATGGCATCACCAAATTGATTGGATACGTTTTATTAGTGGCTCTGCTATTATTATTTTATCAATCGTTATTCATCAAAAATGGTTAGCCCGCTCTTAATCGACTCAAAAAAAAGCCATCTAAAAATTAGATGGCAAATATTAAATGAAAAAAATAATGCAGTGGCACATATTAAGACAGGTGAATATCCGATAAGTTCCCCAAAAAAGAAATTTTTTTAAATTAAAAATTATATAATTTTATTAAGTGTATTGTAGCGATGATATGTAACTATTATGAATCTAAAAAATGCTTATCCTGTCAATGGATAAAAAAGCCTTATAATGAACAAATAAATGCAAAGCAGGCTAAATTATCTCAGCAGCTACTTCCTTATCAGCCTCAATCTATTTTACAACCGATAAGGAGCGCCGAATCAGCATTTCGTAATAAAGCTAAAATGGCGGTATTAGGTACGGTAGAAAAACCGATCTTAGGCATTATGACTAATGGTGAGCCAATCGATTTATGTGATTGTCCGCTTTATTCTACATCAATGCGCTTTACTCTTTATAAAGTCAGAAAACTAATCAAAAAACTCGCTTTAGTCCCTTATAATATAGGTAAAAAAAAAGGCGAACTGAAGTTTATTATATTAACGCAAGCAGATGACCAATTTATGCTTAGGTTTGTGTTACGTTCAGACAAAGAACACTATAAAATTGCTAATTCTATTGCATATATACAGCAAAATATTACGCAATTAGCCGTAGTTTCGGTCAATATTCAACCTGAACACGCAGCGATTGTGGAAGGTTCACTGGAGTTTATTCTTACCAAACAAAGGCGATTAGCCATAAGGTTGAATAATGTTCCGCTATTTATGCAAAAAGGTAGTTTTTTTCAAACTAATACAGAGGTAGCAAGTTTATTATATGCAACAGCAAGGCAATGGTTATCACCATTAACGATTAGTCGCATTTGGGATCTTTTTTGTGGCGTAGGCGGATTTGGGCTTCATTGTACGAATAAAGATACTGAATTGGTTGGTATTGAAATTAATCCAGAGGCAATTGAATGTGCCAAATTATCAGCTAAATTGATGGGATATGATAAAATTCGTTTTGCATCATTAGATGCAAGTCAATTTGCGTTTGAAAAGTCTACATTAAAAGCGGATGTTATTTTAGTTAATCCACCGCGCCGTGGATTAGGTAAAACGCTTACTAATTACCTACAACACATCTCGCCAAATTATATTGTTTATTCGAGTTGTAATCTAGATAGTCTAACAGCTGATTTGACCTATTTAACGCATTATAAAATTTTATATGTTCAACTATTTGACATGTTTCCTCATACTGACCATATGGAAGTATTAGTGATGTTGCAATTAACAACTTGAAAGAGGTAAAGCTAAGATGAAAACAATTGGATTAATTGGGGGAATGAGTTGGGAAAGCTCGGTGACTTATTATCAAGTTATCAACCAAATCATTAAACAAGAACTCGGTGGATTACATTCTGCACATTGTATTTTATACAGCGTTGATTTTCACCAAATAGAGCAATGTCAAGCTAGCGGTGATTGGGATAAAAGTGCAGAAATTTTATCTGCCGCAGCACTAAAACTACAACAAGCAGGGGCCGATTTTATTGTGATCTGTACCAATACGATGCATAAAGTGGCTAAGGATATTCAAGCTCATATTACGATTCCTATCATACATATTGCCAACGCCACGGCGCAGGCTCTAAAAAGTCAATCTCTCGATAAGGTAGCACTACTCGGAACTAAATATACGATGGAGCAAGATTTTTATAAAAAAATCATTATTGACCATGGCATAGATATTATTGTTCCGGAGCAAAATGATAGGGATATTATCAATAACATTATCTTTCAGGAATTATGTTTAGGTACGATCAGCATCAGTTCAAAAAATATTTTATTAAACATTATTGATAAGTTGGCCGCAGCAGGGGCACAAGGTATTATTTTAGGTTGTACTGAACTAGGGTTACTTATTGAGCAAAACGACACTCAATTTCCTTTATTTGATACGACTCTTATTCATGCAAGCAATGCTGCTTACTATGCACTTGGAATTGATCCCTATAAAAAATTATAGTACTTGGCGTGATAACAAGTATCTAAGTTTGTGGTATGATGACCCAATTTAGTTATTGAGTACCTAATTATTGAGTACTCAGTTACCGAGTGCTATGGAGGTTATTTTGATTCCTGATGTATCAAAAGCATTAGTTTGGCTTGAAAAGCATTACACGATTTTAGAAGGTATCCAACGAGGACTTGAACGAGAGACGCTGCGAATTTTACCCGATGGTACACTATCTAAAATGCCATTTCCCTCTGAAATTGGCCGTGCATTAACTCATCCATGGATCACTACTGACTTTGCGGAGTCAATGCTTGAATTTATTACGCCAGTTAATACCAATATTGATTATATGTTAACATTTCTCAGTGACCTTCATCGTTATGCAAATATAAATATTAATGATGAACTAATGTGGCCTCTGAGCATGCCTTGTTTTGTCGCCAATGAGGCGGACATTATTTTGGCTCAATATGGTTCATCAAATGAAGGGTTATTTAAAACGCTATATCGTGAAGGATTAAAGAATCGTTACGGTGCTATGATGCAAACCATTTCAGGGGTTCACTATAATTTTTCTTTACCGATGGCTTTTTGGCAGGCAAGGGATGGTATTAAAAATGCTGAAGAAGATGCAAATATCATCTCTGAAGGTTACTTTAGGCTCATTCGTAACTATTATCGTTTTGGCTGGGTGATCCCTTATTTATTTGGCGCATCGCCTTCTGTTTGTGGCTCTTTTATTAAAGATCCTGCAAGACGAAAAGAATTTGCTATGCAAACAAACGGCAGCTGTTATTTACCTTATGCGACATCGTTACGTTTAAGTGATATTGGTTATACCAATAACGCACAAAAAGAGTTAGGTATTACCTTTAATCAGTTAAATACTTATGTCGATGGATTGAGAAGAGCTACACATACTAAGTCGTCCGAGTTTAGTCAACTTGGTATAAAAGTTGACGGTAAATATCGGCAAATAAATGATAATATCTTACAGATTGAAAATGAATTTTACGCACCAATTAGGCCGAAACGAGTGCCTAAAAAAGAAGAGACCCCTTCCTCAGCACTACTACGTGGTGGGATTGAATATATTGAAGTGCGATCGCTCGACATTAATCCTTTTTCTCCAATAGGGGTGACTGAAGAGCAAATCCGTTTTGTTGATCTATTTTTAATTTGGTGTGCACTTGCTCCGGCGCCAGAAATGAGTAGCGAAGAGTTGCAATGTAGTAAAATTAATTGGAATCGCGTTATTATGGAAGGGCGTAAACCTGGGCAAATAATTAGCATGGGGTGCGGAAGCTATCAAGAGCCGTTGGCTAAAGTAGGTCATGACTTATTTAAAGATTTATTGCGGGTTGCCGACGTATTAGACCATAATGATGCACTAAAACGCTATCGCAAGGTGTGTGAGCGACTAGATAGCATGTTTGATAACCCTGAATTAACGCTATCTGCGAGAACATTGCAAGCGATTAGTGATATGGGTACCTCTGCATTTGGTCTTGCACTTGCTAAGCAATACAAACAACAGCTTAATGCTGAGCCATTAAAAGTGCTGACGGAAAACGATTTTACTTATCAAAAAAATCAATCGATTGCTAAACAGCAGTTTACAGAGCAAAATCAAACAGTAACATTTGATGAATATATTAAACAGATGAATCAGTAATATAATTCAGTCATGAATAAGGAATAATATGAACAAGATTGTTGGTTTTTTATCTCCTTATGATTATGTTGTCCGTTACCATGAGGACAACAAAGTAGAGCTGATTTACTCCGAACACAACACGATACTTAGTCAACCCTTAGTTTCAGCTAATAAATTAAATATTTTAGTCTGGAATATCTTTAAGCAAAAGCGTTTGGATTGTTTAAATGTATTGGCTAACTATATGGATAAAACCGAATTAATCTTACTACAAGAAGCGCAAACAACCACGAGTTTACTTAATTTGATTAATCAGCATAAAAAAATCGCTGATCATGTTCCTGCCTATTCCATTAATAAGATTCATACTGGAGTGATGAGTATAGCCAATGTTATTCCTATTAGTAGCTTATCATTTAAAGAAAATGAGCCTTTAATTCGCATTCCTAAGTCAGCCTTAGCAACACAATATTTATTACCTCATACGCAAGATACATTACTGGTTGCTAATATTCATGCCGTCAATTTCAGTTTTGGTATCAAAATCTATCGTCAACAAATAAGAATATTACTAAATCAATTAAAAACACATCAAGGACCGGTTATTTTAGCGGGTGATTTTAATGCATGGAGTCGCAAGCGTAAGCATCTGCTTTATAGTCTAGTTCGTAATATTAATTTGAAGCCTGTTAATTTTACGACGGATATCCGTAAAAAATTTATGGGCAGCCCGCTTGATTTCATTTTTTATCGAGGCTTAAAAGTTGAACAGGCGGAAATCATTCACACCAAAGCATCTGACCATAATCCGCTGCTCGTTAGCTTTATTCTTGCTTAATAACGTTTCTCACAAAAAATAGCGGTCTAAAAAAACAATAGAATGTAAATTTACTAAACTATGAGCTACCATTTTTAATATTAATCGTCAGTTTATCGCCAGGTTTCAATTTATTTAAATTATTAATTTTATTCCATTTAGCTAATTCACTTACTTTTACTTTATGATTTTTAGCGATGTTATAAAGATTATCGCCTGATTTTACCCGATAAATAATTTGGCTATAACGCTTATGCTCTTGTTCATAATAGTTAATATCATGATCGGTAATTTGAATATATTTTTTATTAGTAAATTTAGGATCGAAATAAGTATATTTTGGCTCAAAGGTTACAGGTTGTGAAAGCAGTAAGTCAACAACCTTTGAAGTGACCAAATTAGACTCTTGCAATTTACTATAAAGTGTTTGAGCATAAGATGATGGAATAAATAAATGATAAGGTCCTTTTACGATTTTCTTTAAATAACCGGCATTAAACTCAAGTAACTCATCTAATGAAATACCTGAATAATCGGCAATTTTGTCTAAACTAATTTGTTTAGATAGATCGATTCTAACTAAAGAATTAGCATAGGTACATGCAGGTAATGATACGTCGTACTGGTCATTATTTCTAATAACACTGGTTATAGCCAAAAACTTAGGTACATATTGCATCGTTTCTTTTGGTAAATTTAATGCCCAAAAATTAGTCGGTAATCCTTTGGACTTATTCCATTCAATGGCCCTACGTACTCGTCCTTCTCCCGCATTGTAAGCGGCAATTGTTAACAGCCAGTCTCCTTCAAAGCGCTGATTCAAATATTGCAATAAGTTCAATGCGGCATCGGTTGATTCGATAAAATCGCGCCGAGGGTCATACCAACTACTCTTTGTTAAGCCATAGGCTTTTGCAGTAATAGGGACTATTTGCCATAAACCTACCGCTTTGGCATAAGACGTAGCTAAGGGATTATAAGCACTTTCAATTAATGGTATGAGCGCAAGCTCTACTGGCATTTTTCGCTCATTTAGCTGGCTTACAATATAATAGATATAAGGCTCTGAACGTGATGTATTTGCTTCAAATGACACTTTATTTTTTAGGATTTTTTCTTTTTCACTGGTGATGCGTTTATTAGCCGGAATATCAATTATCAATTCATTTTGAATAAATGACCAAGGATCTTGCGTGATCGATCGATAATTAGTTTGAGCTACAGATTGTAGATTTTGTTTAGGGGATACTATCACATTAGGTGATTGGGTATTTTGACAGCCATTAATTAAAAAGGTTAAAAGTAAACCAGTAGTAATACGTAATTTCATTATACAACAACTTTATTTGATCATTGCGGGCTATTATACCTAAAAATTATTCTTCTGTGTTCTAAAAAATTCAAATAATTTCAGTTCATTATTAATCTTAAACTCTGTTTGTAATTTTAAATCGTCACAGCGAAAAAATAAATTGACCTTTTTTTCTATTTCAATGGTTGTTGGTAGGGTTATCGCATCGTGAGCTATTTTTTGATAATAGGCATTAATATCAATATCATTAGGGACTAAATGAGTAGCAAATTTTAAATTGCTCAGCGTATATTCATGGGCTGGGCATACGATAGTATTATCAGGCAGGGATTTTAATTTATTGAGCGAATTCAACATTTGTGTATAGGTACCTTCAAAAACTCGACCACAGCCAGCAGAAAATAGTGTATCGCCACAAAATAAGTATGGATTAATGTAGTACGCAAGATGACCAAGAGTATGACCAGGAACCGCAATAATATCAAAGGTAAAATCACCAATCGTTAGCGTTTTTTGCTGTGATATTTTTGTAATGGGTAAGTTTATTTCATCGGGGCCAAACACGGGCAAATTATCATAGTTTTTTTGTAAATCAATAACGCCATCAATATGGTCGTTGTGATGGTGGGTAAGCAAGATGGCAATAGGTGATAATTGATGGGTTGTCATATAATTTATAACAGGCGTTGATTCGCCAGGATCAATAATAACGACCTGCTTTTGGGTATTTCCTAATAACCAGATATAATTATCTTTTAATGCTGGAATAATATGTAATCGCTTGTTACTTGTCATATGATTCTCATTAATGGATATAATCGTTCTATTCATAACATCCTTTAGCTAGATTCTGCTGTAAATCCTTGATCATCATGTATTGGATTATTCGCCGATTCTTTAGCAAGGATATCGCATCGTTCGTTTTCAATATGTCCAGCGTGACCTTTGACCCAAACCCAATTAATATTATGTTTTACTACTACAGCATCTAATCTGGTCCACAAATCAACATTCTTGACTGTTTTCTTATTTGCTGTTCGCCAACCATTTTTTTTCCAGTTGTGGATCCAAGATAAAATACCATTACGCAAATATTGGCTATCTGAATAAAGTGTAATATCACATTTTTGCGTTAATGCTTCAAGTGCAACAATCGCTGCGAGTAGTTCCATACGGTTGTTAGTGGTTAAAAAATAACCTTCACCTAAAATTCGTTCTGCTTGTTTATATTTTAGTATTGCCGCATATCCTCCCGGCCCTGGATTACCAAGGCATGAGCCATCGGTATAAATATCAATTTTTTTTAGCATAGCAAAACAGTTGTTAAAATTTGAGAATAAACGATAAACTATACTACAGAATTAATCCTTAATTAAAAACAACTAAATTGACCATGAACAGTAAAAATATTATCACACCAAATAGACAAATAGTGCTTGATACTGAAACAACGGGTATGAATAAAGACGGTAAAAATCACTATGAAGGCCATAAAATTATTGAGATCGGAGCCGTTGAAATTATTAATCGGCGTCTTACTGGTAACCATTTTCATGTTTATATTAATCCCTTACGATTAGTTGATGAAGAGGCATTTAATATTCATGGTATTAGTGATTCTTTTTTGCAAGACAAACCGACTTTTAATGACGTAGCTAATCAATTTATTCAATTTATTGATGGCGCCGAGCTAATTATTCATAATGCATCGTTTGATGTTGGGTTTATGGATTATGAATTTAAATTAGCGAATGTTGATTTTATTACCGCCTCACATTGTGTAGTAACTGATACGTTAGCCATGGCACGTAAAATATTCCCTGGTAAACGAAACAACTTAGATGTACTTTGTGAACGCTATCAAATCGATAACTCTCATCGAACATTACATGGTGCATTGTTAGATGCCGAGATTCTAGCTGAAGTCTATTTAGCTATGACAGGAGGGCAAACGTCGTTATCATTTAATCAAGAAGAGGGAGGACAAAACCATTCATCTTCAGCACATTCAGTTCAGCATAAAATAGCGAGAGAACACTTTAATTTGAAAGTAATTATGGCAAATGACAATGAATTAGCTGAGCATAATAAATCATTAGATAAAATTGATAAAAAAAGTGAAGGTGCAATTTGGCGCAAATAGCGGCAATTGAAATTTAATGATGAATTTATGTGCAATTGAGGTTAAGATGGAAAAATTTCATTGACGACTTTGTAATAAATCTTTAATATTCAGCCTACTTTATAACGCTGTTTATTGACATAAAGTAAAAAATGGAGCGGTAGTTCAGTTGGTTAGAATACCTGCCTGTCACGCAGGGGGTCGCGGGTTCGAGTCCCGTCCGTTCCGCCACTTTTTGATTATAAATCAATTTATTAAAAGTGCTTTCGCAGAGCGCATTTGTTATTGTAAAACTCTCTGTGTCAGCTTTACTCCATGTCTCTAAGTCTTGCAATGCGTGTGGGTGATTACCATTCATAGTATGACGGCTATCCCAAACATGACACATTTGACCCATGCTGTTTTCTGATTATCGCCATAACCTTGTTTAACTGGTAGGCTAAACTCAGCTACAGCAGTGCCATTTTGTCAATATCTTAACTCTGCATCTTTGCCAACATTTCCGCTAGCTGTTAGTGTGTTAATTGCATCTTGCTTTTCCTATCAATTATAATGTTTTATACTAAATTAACTTTAATTATCTTTATGGAATGGTATGTTCATTCGTTCAACTACTGAAGATGTAATTTTCAATTTCACAACAATGTTTTCTTTTGGAGGTTTTCTTTATATAGCGCATTTTATTTACCCAAACTCAATAGCGCTTTATGGTCTGGATGCTCCGATAGGTGACTATTTTTTAATTCCAATATTTTTAATGAGTTATGGCATTTTGGTTTATTTCTTTGGATTGTCGGTAATTAATCGAAAAGTATATGATCACTCAGATATCTTCAATATAAATGCAAATCAAACAAAGAAAAGAGTTAACAAACATCTTGTTTATTTTATACCAGTGCAAATTTGGGGCCTAATATCTGCTTGCATTGGGTTATTTATGTTATTGATTCAAATTATATACAGGCTTATTTATATGTAATTCTACTTGCCATTTTCTTGCTCCAGTTGTTTTCTTAATATAAAATAAATACCCCTTATTAAACCAAATGAATTCTAGGAATCATAATTTATGAAAATTGATAGCCCTAATGAAAATAAATTGGCTATTAAAATAATAAAAATTATATGTGTTTCTTTGATATTTATTGGTATTGGTTTTCTTATTTATTACCAATTATTCATAAATCGTAAAGATATTAGAGCTGATATTATTCTCTTGAGTGCTTTATTGTTATTACAGTTTTTTTATTTTTTATTTAAAAGAGATTTTTCCGCTACAAAAATAAAAATGATGCTAATTGAAATCAGCGTTGTATTAGTGCTTTGGTGTATTTGATTTATTCGTTATAGCCATATTTACCTCATTGGTTTATTACGTTAAAATCACCATCTAGGATCATGTCATTATTTTGACTAATTCCTGCTTCGGCTTTTTCATCTAATACGACAGCTTTTTGAATTTCAATTGATGCTGGTAGGTATTTAAATAATCGACGAATAACTGTTTTCTTTGCCATTTCTTCGTAATATGTTTTCCATGGGCCTATATCACCAGCTTTACTGGTTTCCTTTACTTTATCGATTTGGCTTTTTGTCATAACTTCAAATTGCACGCCGCCGTCTTTTAACTTAGCAACAGCATAAATATGATGTAACGGTATACATTTATTGGAGAGAAACTTAGCGGTATGATAAAACCTCAACTAAGGAGGTATACCAATGACTCGACAATTAAGTAGCGAGTTTAAACGAGAATGTGCAGAGCTCGTCCTCAATTATGGTTATACACATAAAGACGCGGCTAAAACAATGGGCGTAAGCTTATCGTTACTTCAGCCTTCTTCGCTGTGGAAATGATAAACAGCAACAAGTCGTGTTGATGTTAAAGAAGGCAGGTAATTCAATTCATCAGATTTGTCGATGTTTATCCTTGTCATCGAGTACATTTTACTACCGAATGAAACCTAGAGCATCTAAACTCACTAATATCAGCCTTGAAATAGCGATGAAGGCAAGTCATCACGATATGGACGGTATCTATGGCAAATGTAGAATGCTAGTTGAATTAATTAAAAAAGGGTTTAAGTTAGGGTTGGATAAAATAAGGCGTGTCATGAAAAAATTGGGGTTAGTTGCCAAAACACCTAAACGGCATGCTTACCCTCGAGGAGGCAAATCCTCGATATTGGCACCGAATCATTTAAACTGGCAGTTTAATCCAACCAGATTCAATCGATATTGGTCAGGGGATATCACTTATATAAGAATAAGGCAAGGTTGGCTCTACCTTGCTATCGTAATGGATTTATGCTCAGGGCGTATTGTGGGGGGATTTTTCTGATAAACCTGATTCTCAACTGACAGTAAAGGCACTAAATATGGCAATACAGAGACGAAAAGGAAATAGCCCTGCTTTATTCCATTCAGACCAAGGTGTGCAATACCACAGTGAACAGTTTCAACGCATATTAACTCATCATGACATTACGTTTAGCATGAGCCGTGCCGGAAATTGTTTAGATAATGTAGTAACCGAACTGTTTTTTCGTTCATTAAAATTAGAAAGAATAAATTATCGAGACTATATCAAGAGAGAAGAAGCTATTACAGATATTATTGATTACATCGAGCCTATTTATAATCAAAAAAGAAGGCACTATAAACTAGGATTTATTTAGCCAGCTGAATTTGAGTATAATGTATTAAAAACTGCCTAAAAGTGTCTCCAATTTTAGTTGATCGTTACAAATATGTGAATATAAAATTTCTGGTCTTTTTTTGAAGTGACTTAGTATTAAAAGGGGCTCATTTCGATGCTATATCGATAACAGGTATACATTTATTGAAATTTTGATACAATTAATCAATGTATTAATTCGCTACTCAAGGAGTCTATTTATGCCAAAGATCGGTAAAAAAGTTTTTTGGGGTGTTATTGCTTTAATACTGGTAATTTTAATTATCTTCGATTCATCTATTGATTTTATTTATTAATTAATCAAACGGTATAATTCATTAAGCTATCCTATTTTAAATGCTCAGCAATTTCTCGAGCATATATTTTGATATTTATTTTCCCATTTTACTCGTTAATCATTAGCCTCTGAGTTTCATGAGTCTTAAGCATATTTAATTATTCAAAAAACCACACCATTTAGGGTGATATTATTTGGTAAGTTAATCATAAATTGTTAGAGGCCAGAATAACTGCCGGTTAGGCATAATAAACTCTCACGCAAGCAGAAGAATGTGTCAGACAAAAATATTGTTAAAAAACGCCTTGGCGTATTTATATGATTTTACATTATTAGTAAAACACTAATTTATAATAATTGAACACAATAATAATGCCTAATAATTAGTCAATTGCTGAACACCTTCTTATTACTATATTTTACATACTTACTAAAGTAGTTATCAACAGATTTTGTGGATTAAATGATTGAAAATGTAAAAAATCATCCAACTTATTAACGAGTGAAATCACTAATTATAAATTTATTTTATTGTTATTTAATTACATTTAGCTACGATGGTTTCTATTTTATTTACTGAATTTTATCGTTTCTATATCTTTTTATTACATAGTTTTAGCATACCTAAAATTTGGCATTTGCTTATCTTGGCAACTCCTTTTCGGCTATAAAAGTCGCACTCTTTTATTATTTTTTAAATATTGATTAAGTATTCAACAGCATTTGAAGAATGATTAATCTTCAGCTAATTACGTTTAAATAGTTATGCACATTAAATTTGAAATTATAGGCTTTTTTGTGGGAAAAACGAAAAAAAAGCGAATCAACAAGTGATTCGCAAAATATATGATGAAAAATGAATATGACCTAAGTCAATTCATGTTTATTATTGCTGAATTCATTTTATTTGTCAAATAATTTATTTAAAAAAAATGAATAATACGCAAAAAAATAAATTTAAGGTTTAAATAATATTTTAAAATAAATAATTAAAAGACATCCAGATGAAATAACAGTAAAAAAATAATAGAAAATTTCTGCTAATTTCAATAAAGGGCGAAATTATATATTGCAAACCATCACCAATATTAAGATAACGATAAGGTTACAGCGTTATTAACTTGATATTATTTCTTAGAAGTTCAGCAAATAACCCTTGAAAATATGTGGTTATGATTTTAAAGTGTTAGGCAAATTATTAGTTTTGAAATAGTAATTTTAAACATAATATCCCTATATTTTACTGTAAAGGAGATGTGCAATGTCAGAAAAGAAAAGTTTAACTAACGCGAATGGTGCGCCAATAGCTGATAATCAAAACTCAAGAACGGCAGGTGCTAGAGGCCCGGTACTAATTGATGATTACCAACTGATTGAAAAACTCGCACATTTTAATCGTGAAAACATACCCGAAAGGCGTGTTCATGCTAAGGGGTCTGGTGCATATGGTACATTTACAGTAACTAAAGATATTACGCATTACTCTTATGCTAGTCTTTTTGCCAAAGTTGGTAAAAAGACGCCACTATTTATTCGTTTTTCTACTGTTGGCGGTGAGCGAGGCTCATCAGATACAGCGCGAGATCCTCGCGGCTTCGCGGTTAAATTCTATACCGACCAAGGCAATTGGGATGTTGTTGGTAATAATACGCCAGTTTTCTTTATTCGTGATGCATTAAAATTTCCTGATTTTATCCATACCCAAAAACGAGACCCTAAAACTAATTTAAAAGATCCACAAATGATGTGGGATTTTTGGTCATTATCACCAGAGTCACTGCATCAAGTGACGATTTTATTCTCCGACCGAGGTATTCCCGATGGTTATCGACACATGCATGGTTACGGCAGTCACACTTATAGCTTAATTAATGCTGATAATCAGCGTGTTTGGGTAAAATGGCATTTTAGAACCGAGCAAGGTATTAAAAATATTCATCCTAAAAAAGCAGCAGAATTAGATGGTATACATCCAGATTCAGCACAAGATGATCTCTTCAAAGCGATCGAAAAGGGCGAATTTCCTAAATGGCGTTTATATATGCAGGTTATGACTGAAGAGCAAGCCAATAATCATAAAGAGAACCCATTTGATGTAACAAAAGTTTGGTCTCAAAAAAGCTTTCCATTAATTGAAGTGGGCTTAGTTGAATTAAATCGTAACCCTGACAATTATTTTGCCGAAGTCGAACAAGTTGCTATGGCTCCGAGTAATGTTGTTCCCGGTGTTGGATTGTCACCTGATAAAATGCTACAAGGTCGATTATTTGCTTATGCTGATGCGCAGCGCTATCGGATTGGGGCTAATTACCAGCAATTACTCGTTAACGCACCAAAATGCCCTTATCACAATTATCAACGAGATGGAGCAATGCGTTTAACAAGCGATGGCGCCCCGAATTATGAACCCAATAGCATTGATAATGCGCCAAAACAACAGCCACAATATGCTGAGCCGGCTTTACATTTAGGTGAAGTGGCTGCAGACAGGTATAACCATCGCTTAGACGGAGATTATTACTCTCAACCAAGAGCACTATTTAAGCTAATGAAACCGGAGCAGAAACAGCTATTAATCGATAATATTACTGGGTCAATGCAATCTGTTGCTCGCGATATACAAATTAGGCAATTAAAGCACTTTTATCAAGTCGACCCCGCTTATGGCGAAGGGATCGCAACAGGACTGGGCATCGATATAAACCTAATTAAATAATTAAACAATCAACGCATTTTTGTCAACCACACCACAATCAGCGGTGTGGTTTTCTATTGCAAATAACGAATTAATTGTAGTAACAAACCGATTAACCCGTAACTTTATTGGCATCAATATATTGGTATGATAGAATTTTACCAGCTAACTAAATTGAGTGTGTTATGGATAATTCTACTATCGACTATTTTTCAATTGGCCAGCGCCTGCGGGCTTACCGAATCGCAGCTTCACTTAAAGCAGAAGATGTGGCTAAGAACCTAAAAATTTCACGTGCTGCGGTTTATCGCCTTGAAAAAGGTGAAATAATTAAGATTGAAACACTTGACCGTTTAGCATCATTATTGGATACCTCAGTAACTAGCTTGCTTGGTGTTGATACTGAATATTACTCTAGCGGGGATGGTTTTTTTGAACGAATGCGACAACTAGAAGAACAATCGACTCAAATTTATTCTCATTTTGACCCATTCTCTTTTTTACTGACTTCTAATAATTACTTACAGCACTTAGCGACAATGTTAGCTGAAGCTAATATGCCACAAAATGAAAAAAAAATAGCCACAACGCTAGCCATTCTTAAAGAGCGTAAAGGTAATTTTCACTCCTCCTTTCCTCAGTTTATGAATTTAATTGGTTTACAAAATGTTGAACGCTTTTTACATTTGGGGTTAGTCGGCAGCTTAAATATATCACCAAGCAAAAAAATGGAACGCTGCTTATTAGCACGCAAAGAAGTCGAGCATCTTATTGAACTATTAGAAGAAAAAGGTGATAGTTTAGAAATTGCGATTACACAAGAAAGCATTCCGTCTTTGACTTTTCAAATTTTTTATCAACAACAGCGACCTTTGGGGTTAGCAATTAGTCCTTTTCGGTTAGGTGAATTACCTAATGTCTGTTCAGGTATTGCTTCCGTCACCGCATCTAATGATGCCATTAAACGTTATCAAAACTTATTTGATAATTTGTGGAAAAATAGTGCCAAAAATAAACAAGCAATCAATTTATTGAAAAAAACGTTAGAGCGTTACTAAATATGACATGCAATTTATTGAGTTATCAAGGTATTCACTCTAAAATGCCTACCAAATTATCTTAACTATAAAGAGAATATTAATGTCTGATCTTGAAAATAAGTTAACTTTACAACCGATCAAATCGTTTTCAGGAACGATTAATCTACCAGGGTCAAAAAGCGTATCAAATCGTGCCTTATTATTGGCTGCCTTATCACAAGGGACAACGCGATTAACTAATCTATTAGATAGCGATGATGTGCGCTATATGCTTAATGCGTTATCTCAATTAGGCGTTAAATATCAGTTATCAGATGATAGAACTATATGCGATATCGAGGGGACTTGCGGTTCTCTTATTAGCCACAAACCATTAGAGCTTTATTTGGGTAATGCCGGTACAGCAATGCGACCTCTAGCTGCTGCTTTATGCCTTGGACAGCAAAATATTATTTTAACGGGCGAGCCACGAATGAAAGAACGACCAATTAAGCACTTGGTCGACGCGCTTCGCCAAGGCGGAGCAAAGATTGATTACCTTGAAAATGAAGGCTATCCACCATTACATCTTTACGGCGGTTTTGCTGGTGGCAAGATAGCGGTTGAAGGTTCGGTTTCAAGTCAATTTTTGACCGCGTTATTAATGGCCTCTCCACTTGCGCCGCAAGATACTGAAATCACCATAATCGGAGAGTTAGTATCAAAGCCTTATATTGATATTACACTTAAAATGATGGCAGTATTCGGTGCACAAGTACTTAATGAAAACTACCAAAAATTTACTATTAAAGGTGGGCAGTCTTATCTCTCACCTAAGCAATACTTGGTTGAAGGTGATGCATCATCGGCATCTTACTTTTTAGCTGCGGCAGCAATAAAAGGTGGTACAGTTCGAGTTACCGGTATTGGCAAAAATAGTTTGCAAGGCGACATACAATTTGCCCAAGTACTCGCAAAAATGGGCGCAAAGATCACGGTGGCTGATGACTATATTGAATGTACTCGCTGTAAACTCGACGGAATCGAAATGGATATGAATCATATACCTGACGCAGCAATGACTATTGCCACGACTGCGCTATTTGCAAAAGGACCCACAACTATTCGCAATATTTATAACTGGCGAGTAAAAGAAACTGACCGTTTAGCCGCTATGGCAGCCGAACTACGCAAAGTCGGCGCTGAGGTCGATGAGGGTCATGATTATATAACCATCATTCCACCGACCGAATTAACTCATGCTGAAATTGAAACCTACAATGATCACCGCATGGCGATGTGCTTTTCATTAGTTGCATTGTCAGATACTGCGGTGACCATTTTAGATCCTAAATGTACCGCAAAAACCTTTCCAACGTATTTTACTCAATTTGCTAAAATGAGCCAATAATAACAAAAAGGCAACAATGGGTTGCCTTATTATTGATTCAATAGTGAGTCAAATTATAAACAAAAACGTTTAATTAAACCTTCAATAGCTGCTTTAGTTGGTTTCAAATATTCCATTGATACAAATTCATCTGGCTGATGGGCTTGCTCAATTGATCCTGGACCTAACACAATTGTTGGCGCTATTTTATTTAAAAAGGGTGCTTCAGTACTATAATTTACGGTTTCTGCCGTGTGATTTAACAGTTTTTCAACCTCTTTTAAAGCTGGCTCATCCTTTTTACATTCGTAGCCACCGATTGGATCTACTTCATTTTCAACTTGAATGCGATTAGGATAACGCGCCATAACAGGCTTTAATGCGTTACATATAACTTCATATAAACTATTCGGATCGATTTCTGGCAAAACGCGGATATCTAATAATAGCTCACAACAGCCACAGATTCGATTCGCTGCATCACCGCCTTTAATCATGCCTAGGTTCATTGTTGGGTAAGGTACGGCAAAGCTATCATTATGGTATTGTTCTTTTAGCGTCTGTTTTAACACTAATAATTCGGCAATCACTAGGTGCATTATCTCGATAGCGTTTACACCTTTGTCGGGATCGCTTGAATGGCCGGATTTGCCGATCACTCGGATAACATTGGCGGTAAAGCCTTTATGAGCTCGAATCGGTATTAATGACGTTGGTTCACCAATGATAGTACAATCAGGTTGTAACTTCGTACTTTGTGCAAAGTAAGCCGCTCCAGCCATAGTAATTTCTTCATCGGCGGTAGCTAAAATATGCAATGGTTTAGTTAATGTTTTTAAATCAATATCACGCAGCGCATCTAAAATGAAAGCAAAAAAACCTTTCATATCAGCGGTGCCCAGTCCATACCATTTATTAGCAATTTCGGTTAGTTTGAAGGGATTTTTTGACCAGAGACCGTCATCAAAAGGGACCGTGTCAGTGTGGCCACTAAGTAATAAACCGCCTGTTGTGTGGTTACTATCATTGCTATAGCTGGCAAGTAAATTATACTTATTGCGGGTGTTAGGTACGGCAGCTAAGCTAATTTTAAAGCCTAAATCGGCAAACCAATTAGCTAATTTATCGATAAGTTCCTTATTTGGGCAGTCAAGTTTCTCGTTGCTAATACTACTAATTGTTGGAATAGCAATCAGTTCATTATAAATCTGTATAAAAGAGGGCCGTTTCATATAATATCAGTCCAAGCATTCATTTTTATATTGCTGATATGATACAACAGTTTTATTTAATTAATGAAACAGATTTATTGTTTATTGTTATAAGGGCGGTGAAAGAGGGATTTTTTTAAATAGAAAAAGGAAGAGAGAAATATCTTCCTTTTATGCTATGTAAATGCGCAATATTAATTGTAGATAGCAACCGTATCGGCATCCGCATCTTCTATTTCAGCGGTAGATTGTTGTTTATTGCGTGCTGGTTGTGGCACACGAATAATAAAGGTCAGGACAAAGGCGAAAATATATAAGCCAGTGTATGCCCAAACAACGTGAATAATATCACCAAAGCTTAAAATCACCGCGGCAATAGCGGGGGCAATAAAATTACTGAGCCCAGCCGATAAATTATAAATTGAGACCGCAGCACCTTGATGATGAGGCTCTAAAGCTGGGAATACCGCCGTCATTGGTACAAATGCCGCAACAAAAATACCTAAGCAAACAGCTGGGATCATGGCGATAAACATATTATGACCAAAATAGAGTGGTAAGTAGTAGAACATCAAACTAGATGCAGCCATACCAATGCAACCAAACCATCTCACTTGACGGATCCACCCAATATATTCACCCGTAATTCCCCACAGAATATTAGTAAAAATAGTGGTAAAGAAGAATACTCCCCAAATTTGTAACCATTCCGAAATAGTGAAGCCTAAACGATCAACAAATAATAACGGCATAATAATCGCGAAGCCGAACAGAGATAGCGTATTAATAATACGGATTAAACAAGCTAAAAAGATATTTTTATTGGTAAATAAAATCGTTGCCGCTCGACTAAGCTCTGACATTTTCTCTTTTAAAGGTAAATCAACTTTTGAGCGGTCAACTGGTACACTGCGTAAACTAAAATAAGCAATTAAACCACCTGCCGCTACCCAAACAACGGCTAACCAAAGCGTGCCTGATTCACCAATAAACGGAATGGAAAAGCTTGGTAAATAACTACCAATTACCCCAATACCGACAGAGTACATCGCCCAAAACCACCCCGTTGCGGCGGCGAGATGTGATCTCGGCAATACTTGTACGAGCATTAACATAAAAGAGTAAATAAATAACGGGTAGGCTAAACCGCGAATACCGTAAAACAGAAGCATGAAAGTATAATTTCGCATATCCAGCCCAAGTGCTAAAAACAATACATGCATCGCGATCCACAACAAAAAGCCAATGGTCATCGCTTTTTGCGGGGTAATCACCTCAGCAATAACCCCCGATCCCCACGCAGCTAATGCCGCTGCAAAACCATATATAGTAAAAACGGTTGCTGCTTGTGACGATGAAAAACCTAAGTCAGTAATATATTTTGACAAGAATGCCATTTCAAAGCCGTCGCCACTCATAAATATTGCGATAGCGATAAATCCCCAAAATAAGTGTTTAGGCAATCCAAGCCAATATTGTTGCTTATTATCCATGATGGTATCCTCTTCGATAATATAAATTAGCGTTAATCATTGATGATTAGGTTAGGTAATATTTAGAATTGCTAATCATCAATTTTGATTATTTCAGTACTGGTTATTTACTGCTATTTAGGTAATAGCTCCCTCACAATTTTTTGTTGTTGGTATAAAACTTTGAATGCATCAAATCGTGCTTTAAGTATTGGGTATTTTTGGCTATTTGGTTGATAGCGCGATTGTATTGGTGGTTTTTTGCATACATCATGTTCATTACCGCCATCTGCAAGCCAAGCTAACCTTGCCGCACCAAGCGCACCCGAAGAGCTTGCTGGATGAGTAACAATAGGCACTTGCAAAATATCTGCAATTAACTGTGCCCAGATAGGGCTTCTTGCGCCACCACCAGTTAAGCTACACTGTTTAATCTGTGTTTTTGACTCACTCAATACTTCCATTCCGTCAGCTAAGCCAAACGCGACCCCTTCAAGTACTGAATAGCCAAGAATCGCTCTGGATGTCTCATGCGTTAAACCAAAGAAAGAACCTGTTGCATCAGCATCATTGTGTGGGGTTCTTTCTCCCGATAAATAGGGTAAAAACACGGGGGCTCGTTTCATTTGTTCCTCAGTTAACTGAGCAATCTCATCCATTAAAATATTTTCAGTCGTGGATAAAACATTACATAACCACTTTAAGCAGCTAGCTGCGCTAAGCATAACGCTCATTTGATGCCAACGATTTGGCAATGCATGTGCAAAGGCGTGTACGCCACTTTTAGGATTGGCTTGTAATTTATCGTTAACAACAAAAATTACGCCGGATGTCCCTAAGGAAATAAATGCATCACCATTATTGACTGCGCCGACACCAACAGCTGAAGCCGCATTATCGCCGCCACCACCAGCAATAATCACATTATTATTTAATCCCCATAATGTGGCTAAATCATCACGGATGAGCCCACTGTTAGCTGAACCCTCAACGAGCGTTGGCATTTGATCTCGGGTGAGATGGGTGGCCTTAAGCAGTTCATCAGACCAATCTCGTTTCGCGACATCAAGCCATAACGTACCGGCTGAATCGGACATATCACCGACAAATTGTCCCGTTAATTGCCAACGTAAATAATCTTTTGGTAGCAGTACCTTATCAATCTTAGCAAAAATTTCAGGTTCATTTTTTTCGACCCAAACGAGTTTCGGGGCGGTAAAACCAGGCATAACTAAATTGGCGCTGATAGTCAAAAACTCTGGATGGTGTTGCATTAGCCATTGGCACTCTTCAGCACTTCGGGTGTCATTCCATAAAATACAGTCGCGTAATACTTGATGCTGTTTATCGAGTAACACCGCGCCATGCATCTGACCCGACAAACCAATGGCCTTAACTTGCCGCCATTGTTCAGGAAATTTTTGCCGAATAGCCGCAATAGTTTGATTCGTCGCATCCCACCAAGATTGTGGTGACTGTTCTGCCCAATTTTGATGTGGGCGCTTAACCGTTAAAGGAACATGACTAGATGCAATAATTTCACCCGTTTCGTCAATAAGTACCGTTTTTAATTCTGATGTACCAATGTCTATACCTAGATACATAAACAACCTCTTTTAAGCTATTATTTTTATAGTTTATCGGTGAATACAAACCGTAGCGGGTTGCATTCACCTTAGTACGTCAATGTTGCTCATTAATATGTGTAGCGACTACGCATTTGCAGCCATCCATTGATTCACTTTATCTACTGCTTTATGCATTAATTGATGGAAATCAGCTGAGCTCGCTAATGTACCAAACAAGGTTTCGCTACTTATAAATTGATCCAATGCATCGTTTGCCAGCATCATTTTTTTATGATTAACCTCGTCTAACACCCCATCTTGATAGGTGTAAGGCAATTTACCCTGCGCCCATTTTTGGAAATAAACAAAAAATAATGCTGGTAATATCGCTGTAGCTTCTGGTGTTATTTTCTTTTGATAGCTTTCAATTAATGTTGGCGTGATCATACCCGGAATTTTAGATAAGCCATCTGCCGCGACACGTTGATTGGTATCTTTAATATACGGATTACCAAAACGTTGTAACACCACGTCCCGATATTTACCGAGATCTAATGGACTAGGTGTTAAGCAAGGAATAACATTTTCAGTTACATAATCCCAGGTCATTTTGTGGATCGCTTTATTATGCGTACCTTCATCAATATAATTTAAACCAATCAGCGTACCCGCCCAAGCAATACAACTGTGGCTAGCATTCAAAATCCGAATTTTAGCTTCTTCCCAAGGTAAAACAGACTTAACCATTTCAACATCGACTTTTTCTAATGCAGGGCGACCATTAATAAAGTCATCTTCAATAACCCATTGAATAAATGACTCACCCATAACTGGTACTTGATCATCAATACCTGTAGCTGCTTTTACACGTTCTGCAATATCTGGCGTTGGGCGAGGAGTAATGCGATCGACCATTGTGTTGGGTGAGGTGGTATTTTTTTCGACCCATTGTTGCAAACTATGGTTACCTTTCTGCTTGAGGAAAGCCAGAAAGCCGGCTCTAAAGCGTTCGCCATTATGGCGTAAATTATCACAATTTAGCAGCGTGACGGGTTTGCCGTGCGCGGCAACGCGTGCGGTTAAAATTCTCTCTAATGCACCGTAAATTGTCGATGCGCTACCTTTTAAATCAGCTTGAATATCAGCCTGTGTAACATCTAATTGATGCTCTGGAGTGAGGTAATAGCCCGCTTCTGTCACAGTAAAGGCAATAACTTTGGTATTTTCGTCGCTACCTTGTTCTACAAGAGATGACAATTTTTCATCCCAAGGCAGTATTTTCTTGATTGAAGTGATGGTTTCATATTCTCGCTCACCTTCAGGAGAAACTGTTTCTAAAACATACTCACCGTGCTGTTTGGCTAATTGCGTTAATAATGCATTAGCGTCATTACGAATATTACCTAACGCAATAGACCAGCTATCATCACCTTGCTTAATCAATCGGTGTAAATACCAAGCTTGATGAGCGCGATGAAAAGAGCCAGAACCGATGTGCATCCAAACAGATTTTTGTTGTTTCATTATTTTCCCCTATCGAATGAGTATTTGTTTATGCTTCGAGCAAATGTTTCAGTGCAGAGTCTATCTAATATCGTCGGTAAATTCCGTGATTAAGATCGCATAATTAACATTTGCTCACTGATTAAACTTTTGCTCATTGAAAATTATTAGGTTAATATAGCGCCAAACAAAAATATCAATAACAACTTAATTACTAGATAGCCGATATATTGAAAAGCCGTTAAATTAGCCGATTTGAATTAAAGCAGATCGAATTGAATAAATACACCAGTTGGTAAACGCAGTTAATAGGATAAAAGCAGCATGAAGCGAACAGAAATGAGATGTGACATCAACAAGCAAAATCAAATCGCGCGAGTAGCATGGCTCTATTATGTTGCAGGTAAAACGCAGCTAGAGATTGGTCATATTTTAGGGCTATCACGTCAAATTGTGCAGCGTTTACTGTCGAGTGCTAAAGAGTGCGGCATTGTCAATGTTAAAATCATGCATCCGATTAGCGAATGTATGGAGCTTGCTGAAAAGCTACAAGCTAAGTTTAACTTGTCATTGTGTCGAGTTATCCCTTCTTTAGGATTAGAAAAAGAGGCGATTGATGAAATGATGGCGATTGAAGGTGCAAATGTGATGGGCAGTTATATTCAGCAAGATCAGCCGTTAACTATAGGGGTCGGCTCAGGAAAAACGCTAAGCAGCATTATTGATATTTTACCTTACTCTGACCATCCACAACATATATGTGTATCACTCATTGGGGCCATTGCCAGTGATGGCTCTGCCACGCGCTACGATGTGCCGCTTAAGTTGGCAGAGAAGATACAATGTAAATACTATATTTTACCCGCGCCTTTATATGCCGACTCGGTTCAAGATAAACAAGATTGGTCACAGCACAAAGCCTACCAAATTGTAAAAGATAAAGCGGAACATGCGCATGTTGTATTTGCTGGAATAGGTGAAATAGGGATTGGTTGCCCACTTAATACCGAAAAATTTTTGACTGATAACGATGTGACTAAACTAAGCCGATTAAATGCCGTGGCGGAGCTATTAGGTTGTTTTATTAATGACCAAGGTGAATATTTTTCCAATCCATTTGATGAAATGACAACCAGTATTCGTATCACTAAAGACATGTCAGCGACAATAATCGGCTTTGCCTCAGGGACAACTAAATATCAAGCTGTGCAAGCGGTATTAAAAGGCGGTATGCTTAATGGCTTAGTGACTGATGAGCAAACCGCAATACGGTTATTAGAAAACTAAAACAGCAAATTTATTAAAACTAACTAGTTAGGGATAACTAATGAAAAAAAACGTTCGAGCGTTTGGTGCGTTTCTGGGGTAAACAGTTGCTCGGTTATCTGATAGGTTGAAATTCGGTCTAAACGAAAATGGCGGAAGTCATTGCGTTTGTTGCACCAACTTACCATCGTCCACTTATCATGCCAAAAAAAGATCCCTAAAGGGCAAATCTCACGAGTTTGAGGATGGGGATCTTGGGGCTTCTGATAATCGATAATGACGATTCGCTTTTGGTAAATTGCTTGGTTTAACGTATCAATCATCGTGCCATAATTGACTTGCTGCGAATTTGGCGCATAAATTTTAATACTATCCATCTCTTTTTGCTGTTTTTTAGGTAACGTACTATACAGTTTAGATAGTGCTTTATCGGCGCCTTGTTTTACCTTACCACCAAGCGAAGATGTCATCTTGGCACCGATAACTAAACTGGTCAGTTCATCAATATCGAACATTAATGGTGGTAGATCGTAATCTGTATGCAATACATAACCGACACCGGCAGCACTATCAATCGGTACGCCAGAGCAGAGAAGATCTTGAATATCGCGATAAATTGTTCGTTCTGATACTTCTAATTTTTCAGCTAGCCAATTGGCCGTCGTCAAGCGCCGTGTACGCAAAAATTGAATTATCTGAAATAAGCGATCGGCTCTACGCATATTATTTAGTGATAAAATAATCGAGTGGATTGTTGGTTATTATGCGTGATAAACATAACAGGGTGTTATTAGGTATAACATAATTAACGGTTGCTAAAGCGTTATAATTTTTAGCAGAAGGGCTAAATAGCCCTTCTGCTATAACAATAACTAATTGTCTATTGTTCATTCAATTTATACCAACTGCTAAGGATTGATTGACCAAAGACCAATATAGTTGCCTTCACAATCTTTAAAACCAGCAATATAGCCGTTTTCACCAATATCCGTCAATGGAAAAACCATTTCGCCGCCAAGCTGCTCAATAATTTTTAGCTGCTTAGAGACTGACGATGTCTGTAAGTAAATGATAACGGTTCCAGCGCCAGCTTGATGATCACTATAATAGCGGCTATGGACAAGGCTACCGCCAGTATACCCTTCAATATAAGGGAAAATAGCGTGTTTCATCTCTTCATTTTCATGACGCTCAAAGCGGATCTTAAAAGCTGTTTCATAAAATTTTATTGCACGTTCGAAGTCTTGAGTAACAATTTCGAACCAAGCTAATGGACTCGTTATTGATTGCATTTTAGGCTCTCTTTTTTATTAATGGTTAATTAAGGCAAAAAGAGTATAAGTGAAGCCTACTGACAGCATTATGTCAGTAGTGATAATACAATAGGTTTAAAATAGCATTACCCAACAATAGATAAAAAAATAACGCTATCAAAGCGCTATTTTATCTTATTAAATCGACGTTAAGGGCATTTATACACTTCACCTTGCATAACTGCATCTGTTGGAGCAAGGTCCGAGATATATTTCGTGGTCGTATCTTGTGCATCATAAACGGTATTGCCCCCCATGGTTGCGGCATTATTTAGCAAGTCAACTGCTGCATCACGAATGAGTTCGCTATGGGTTTTATTACCTGAAAAAAATGAGCCTCTACGGCCTTCAACCTTACCAATATAGTGGCAGCTATCAGCGGGCTTCGTATCTACAAACTTTACCTGCTGACCGGCTGGCGTCAGTTGGTATTTTGATGAGCCACTACAACCATTAAGTAACAAAACAGCCGCGGAGGCTGCTGCAACAACTAAATATATTTTCTTTATTGCCATACCATGATTCCTTTTAATCAGCTAATATTATCGAGTTAATATAAATTATTGTAACAATTTAAGCGACTAAAAAAGGTTAAATTTTCTATTTTGCTGGCTAATATATTCATAATTTAGCGAAATAGTTGAAGTTTTGACCAATCTATTAATTATTTAATAATAAAATCTAGCAAAAATGAATTAAGTTTATTATAATCGCAAGCCTTATCGAAAGACATATCCGATATTGGCCCCTTAGCTCAGTTGGTCAGAGCAGTCGACTCATAATCGATTGGTCACTGGTTCAAGTCCAGTAGGGGCCACCATTTAATAAATAAAATCATTATTTTACAATACATTATCTGCTTATTTTTTATCTCTTCTGATTATTTTCACGCTTATACTCAGCGTCGATTATATTGTTAAAATATTAAACCTCAGCAAAATAATATACTCCACGCACTATCTATTTTTGTCTTAAAGCCCAATAAATTTTATTGGGCTCAGATTGTTGACAAAGAACTCGCTTTTTAGCGAGTTTTTTGATCTAATAGTGTGGTGTGTAACTATCAAAGGTATGTCCCGATGCTTAGAAAACCGACACCAGCAACCCCTGAAAAAATAGAACAAATATCGCTCGAAGCCCTTGTTCCTCAAAACCACCTTGTCCGTAAAATTGCTAAGATTATTGATTTCGAATTTATTCGTGATGCAGTGGCGTCCCTTTATTGTAAGGATAATGGACGCCCGGCAGAAGATCCCGTCAGATTATTCAAAATTATGTTATTAGGTTATCTTTTCGGCATTCCCAGTGAGCGGCGATTGGTGCAAGAAATACAGGTTAACTTAGCTTATCGTTGGTTTTTGGGGATGGGATTAACCGAAAAAGTGATTGACGCGTCAACCCTAAGCCAAAATCGTCGACGTCGATTTAATGATAGTGACATTTATCAACAGATTTTTGATAATATTGTCGAGCAAGCTATCGCGAAAGGCTTAATTAGCGGCCGTATCTTATATTCGGATAGCACGCATCTTAAAGCCAGTGCCAATAAGGGAAAAGCATGTAATGAAAAGCGTATTATTGAGCCGAGCCAATATATTAATGAGTTAAATAAAGCAATTGAGGAAGAGCGGGCTACACATGGAAAAAAGCCTTAGCGCCAAGGACGGAAACACGGTATAAAGCAATTAAAATCAGCACCACCGACCGAGAAAGCGGTTTTATGCATCGGGAAGGCAAACCTAAAGGGTTCTTTTATCTTGACCACCGAACGGTTGATGGTAAACATAATCTAATTACCGATACGCATGTTACGGCGGGAAATGTTCATGATTCTCAACCTTATCTTGCTCGGCTCAAACGGCAGGTCACTCGGTTTAACTTTGCGCCTGTTGGTGTGGGTCTTGATGCGGGGTATTTTACCGCCCCTATTTGCCATTTATTGTTAGCTGAGCAGATATATCCCGTAATCGGTTATCGCAGGCCGAATCACGGTGCGAATGCCATACGAAAACGGCAGTTTATTTATGATAGTCAACGCGATACCTATACCTGCCCCAATGGGCAATCACTGATTTATAAAACGACAAGTCGAGAAGGTTACCGTCATTATCATTCTAAAGCAGGTGTTTGCAAGCAGTGTCCGTTATTATCACAGTGTACACAAAGTAAAAATAGTCTGAAAATCATTACTCGCCATATCTGGGAAGCCGATAAAGAAAAAGCGAATGATATTCGTCTAAGTAAATGGGGTAAAAAAGTTTATGCGAGACGAAAAGAGACCGTCGAGCGAAGTTTTGCTGACGCCAAACAACATCATGGACATCGTTATGCGAGATTTAGAGGGCTTGCTAAGGTTCAAATGCAGTGTTTGTTAGCCGCAACAGCACAAAATATAAAGAAAATAGCGCTAAAGCTATTTTTATTGCTCTATTTTAGGTCACTTTTGAATGGATTTAATAAAATTTCAATTAAAAATCGTATTTATGGCTAAAATAAAAAAATAAACCCCGAATAATATCGAGGTTTGTCAACAATCTGAGCCCAATAAATTTTATTGGGCTTTTTTATGTTCAAATTTTACCCGTTTAACCGCGACTTTGTTTTTATTCAATAAATAAACGCTAACCTAACGTTTCTTTTTATATGTAGGCTATTGCATGGTTTGATGGAGCACTATGCGCAAAATAGTGTTGCTCTGTTCGCTTACTCGGTAGCGTTACTAAGTCATTGTCTAACTAAAATAAATAGTTGCTAATTGGAGCAAAATATCATAATTTTACTGTTTGCGTTTTGGCTTAAAATAAAATGTAATCGTAATGGAATAAAGCAATAATAAAAAATAGAATAAAGATAAAAGGAGTTACCCCTGGCCAGCGGTCTTGACGCTGCATTAGATTCACTCACTGGCACACTTAGCGCTCAGCGACATAATAAATATTCACCACTGACGCTTTCAGGGTTATCTTCTGCGCTCTCGGTGTTATCGGTACAAAGTAATAAAACACTCAACCCGCCGTGGCGTTACGATACTAGCATGGCTCCACATATCCCTATTGCTAATGTAGTTAATCAGTCTGTCCAGTTTACCTTTATTGCACCAACGCTTATTCCATATCTCACGCACACTAAGTCACTTGATAAACCAGCAATGCAACTGCCTAATGACTGGCAAATAAAGGGCGTTACCGATAAAGACAGCAAAACCAAAACCAAAACATTTAATACTGGTAGTGCAGACGTTATCCGGGTTCAATTAGTCGAAATATGATAATTAGGGACAAAAATGAACACTCAAACCATAACTAATAATAAATTTACAATTGCCAAAACCCAAAAAATCCCCTTTGGTGGCGATATTCCCGTCCATACCCAAGTGATCAAGCGTCCAGTGGAAGTGATACTAACCTTGGGTATCTTTTTTGATGGTACTAATAACAATGCCCATAATACCCAAATACGAAAAAATTATGAGCAGCAATCTGGGCAGTTAGAAACCATTATGTGACCAAAAGGGGAGGTCAAAGATGGTGCAAAAGTGGCGTTAATTAAAGTCCATGCCCCAATCTTAACCGTGAAGGGATGTGGCAACGATTAGTCCATGCAAATTAAAATAGCATAACATGTTAAAACGAGTTATCACTACTATTGTAGTTGGTTTATTACTTATCAGTTGTAGCCAGAATAATCATCAGGATAAGAGTAATAGCGTTAAAATGCCCTACAATTATTTATAGCGCGGTTAACGCGATTTACTAATCCCTAACTATTTTCAGTAATGGTCAAAAATGGTTGCACTAAAATGCTGGGCATAAAATGAATCAGGTTCGGGTGCAGCCTATAAAAACAATATGCAAAGAATATTTAATTTATAGCACTAAAAAATAGCCTGCAAATCGTTGGCGAGCCGCCAGTATGTAACGTATACTTTTATTAAAAAGACTTCGTGTATGGAATTATTTAGCCTCTATACAAAACAGAGCCAAGGATCACCAAATGAAAAAAATAATATTTAATAAATGTGGAAATGCTGAGGTCTTAACAATAGGAACGGTTCCGACAATTGATATTAACGGAAATAACCAAGCTATCATCAAAATATACTACTCTTCGCTGAATGCAATTGATTGGAAATATCGGCAAGGATATTTTCGGTTCTTTACCAAACTGCTCAAGAGTGATTTGGGCTATGATGTTATTGGCAAGGTTGTAAAGCTGTCGAGTAATGTAACAAAATTTCAAGTAGGGGATATCGTATTAGGATTATTACCTACTCTAGTGGGAGGGGCTCATAGTGAATATGCCAGATTAACCACAGACCAATTTATAAAAATATCTTCAGAAAATAACCTAAAGCAATTAGCAGGTCTACCGATGGCGGGTGTTACAGCTTGGATAGCCTTGTTTGAAAAGGCCAAGCTGCAGAAAGGACAGAAAATTTTAATCAATGGCGGGGGTAGTGGGGTGGGTCATTTGTCCATACAGTTAGCGAAAAGTTGCGGCGCTGAAGTAACAAGTGTTTCTAGCCAAAAAAATGAAGACTTCTGTAAGGAGATGGGCGCCGATTTTACAATTAACTATCAAAATCAGGATGTTCTTTCTCTCAATAAAAAATTCGATGTCATATTTGATATTGTATCCAACTTATCAATTAAACAGGTAAAACCGCTCTTAAATGAAAATGGCGTTTATGTTGCTACAAACATTTCACTCTCGCTGCTCAAAGGTATGCTATTTAATCCTAAAACCGTCAAATTTGTCTATGTTCATCCCCATACAAAAGCGCTTGTAAATCTGTACACGCTTACCAAACAAGGCAAGTTAAACGTTCATGTGGATAAAGTGTTCAAAATAGATGATATCATTGCCGCACATCAATATATGGAGCAATCAAGAACAGTCGGAAAAGTGATACTCCAAATTGCTGCTGATGATAATTAAACTGTAACGGTCTAATACTTAGCTATTACCTAAAATTATAATTATTGCGATGTTTGCATCTAGCTTAGGCAGTATAATCCAAACATTTCAAGCTCCAATTCATTAAAATAATATTTTGCGCATTGTCTGTTTTTGCCTTAAAGACTCATCATCCGTTTATATCCAATCAGCTAATCAAACCAATGGCTCCATAAATGTAAATTTACTGTTAATGATTTTACTATTGTAATATAATTCGCACTTTTATGATTTTAAACTTGATTATTGAAATTATAGTAATAACTTCATTGAGTTAGCTAAGGCAATCAACCTTGGTTACGATGGCAAACTTAGTATAACTACTGATACAAACGAACGCACAAAGTAATAAACAGACAAACGGAATCAACTATGAATAAACATTTTTATCGCATTATTTTTAATAAAGCCCGCGGCATCATGATGGTGGTAGCGGAAATCGTTAAGCGTCACCAAGGTGAAGGGCGCAGCAGCCAAAAAGCCAGCAGTACAACTAGCCGTGGTAAAGTGACCGCCGCGTTAAAACCGCTGAGCTTCTTAACTTTTGTGGCACTGGGTATGGTAAGTGTTGTGACCCAAAGTCAGGCTAGCACTATTATTGCCGATAACAGCGCCGCGCAGTCACAGCGCCCGAACATTGTCGAGCGTCCAAATGGCCCGACGGTAGTTAATATTCAAGAAGCAAACGGAGCAGGCGTTTCACACAATAAATACAACCAATTTGATGTATCACGAGAAGGCGTAATTTTAAATAACAGCGCGCAGTCATCAAATACGCAGCTAGGTGGCAATATTGCCGGTAATAGCAATTTAGCTCACTCTGGCGGCGCTAAAGTTATTTTAAATGAAATTAACTCAGCTAATGCCAGCCAACTTAGCGGTAAAATCGAAGTCGCCGGGCAAAAAGCCCAAGTGGTCATCGCCAACGCAGCTGGGATTACCTGTAATGGCTGTGGCTTTATTAATGCTGATAGAGCAACCCTGACTACCGGTAAAGCTATTATTGGTGCTGATGGCACACTACAAGGTTATCAGGTTGAACAAGGTAATATCACCTTAAATCGCATTGATAACAGCTTTTATCGGAATGTTACGCTCAATAGTGATGAGCAAGATTATACCGACTTAATTGCTAGAACAGTAAATATTAATGGCATTATACACGCTAATAACCTAACAATTATCGCTGGTAAAAATAAGGTTAGTCACGATTTACAAACCATCGAAACGCTGGAGAGCAATGATATTAAACCTGAGTTCTCTATTGATAGTAGCGCTTTGGGTGGAATGAGTTCTGATAAAATTACACTGATTAGCACTGAGGGAGGGGTCGGTGTTCATTATGCTGGCGGTAACGGCGAGTTTAATATTACTGCCGAAGGTAAAATTGTTGTTGGTGGTTCAATTAACCCATATGGTGGCTCGAGTTTTGACAATGTTAATTTTTATAGCAAGGATGATATTGAAATGGGCGGTTTTTTTGTCAATAAAAATATGAGTTTCATTAGTGATAAGTCAATTAAATTTACAAGATATATAGAAGAAATTCGAGGAGAACCGAGCGATGGTCTGAATGAATTATCTGCATGGCGGGGGGCTTTAATAATTCAAGCTGGTGGTGATTTTTATAACGAAGCTTCGCGAATAGATGGAGATGAAATTTCCATTATTGCGGGCGGTAAAATTGTCAATACAAGAGAACTAATGAGTTCAGATTTAACGCTAAATGCGAAACAAGGTATTTATAATAAAGATACAATCGATAGCCCCAATCTTAAATTAACGACTGAGCAAGCTATTAATAATGACGGGCGCCTAGATGTTCATGATCTTACTTTAACCGCAGCTGAGGTAACGAATTCGGGTGTGATTTATCGTACAGGTTATAATGGCGTAGGAGACTTAAACATTACTGTCAATGGCAAATTTACCAACACTGGTATTATAAATGTATCCAGAATTTGGGGACCGCAGCAAATCAATCTCACCGTCAATGGTCAATTTGATAATATGGGTAATATATTTGCAACAAGCGGTATTAATCTGATGGTCGATGGGTTATTTACGAATACCGGTGATATTGACTCACAGGGTGGCGTTAATATTAATGCTAATAAAGAGATTAACAATAGCGGGAGTATTTACGGTAGTAGTCTTAGCCTAACCAGTCAAAGAGATATTAATAATAGCGGTACTATTCACGCTCCCATTACTAGCCTAACCAGTCAAAGAGATATTAATAATAGCGGTACTATTCACGCTTCCATTACTAGCCTAACCAGCCAAAAAGATATTAATAATAGCGGAACGCTCTCTGCCTATTATGGGCTTGTTGTTAAAGGTGCCAATGTCAATAATAGTGGCATGATACAAAATTTGTATAATGATTCGATGACGGTTGCGGCGACGGGTACACTTACCAATAGCGGAAAAATCAAGTCAGCTAAAAATATGAATCTTGCAGTAAATACGCTTAATAATAACGTTAACGGTGAAATATCGAGTGGTGGGGCGCTAAATATTGGCAAGACCATTAATAGCCAAGGAAAGGTTACCGGCAAAGCGCAATCAGTCAATAACCACTCAGCAACCATTGAATCGAAAGGTAATTTAACCATTAACGCTGAGCAGATTAATAACATTAATGATACCTTTAGTGCGGAAGAAAAGGTTAGCGAAAAGCATGTTAACGGTTATACCGCTTATGATGAGCGTAGTGGTACCTATTACGAATATTCGCCAGAACAGGCTTATGAATTTTATTGGGGACCGATGAAGGCGAATATGCTAAAAGCGTCTGATGATAGAAAATTTTTGACCTATAAGTATTATGATTATATTGAAAAAACGTACCAAACAGTGGTTAACAATGAAGGTATTGCTGCTAAAATCAGTAGCGGCGGCAATCTTACCCTTTCTGCTAATAAGGTCATCAACGATAATAGCGTAATTAAATCGGATGGTAATAGAACAATAACGGGTAAGCTTGAAGAAAACATTATGAAGAGCGGAACGTCAGTGGTAAAAGAAGGCACAGGTTATAATCAATATCGATACACATGGGCTTTTAATAATAGCATTCATCGCGAGCAATGTGATTACGGCTCAAGTGCTGGCGCCAGCCCAGAGTGTAATTCACCTATAATTGACGAACAAAAATGGTTTTAAGTTGTATTATGCGTAAAATAAGCAGATACCCTTAACCCCAAAGCCCAATATATATTATTGGGCTCAGATTGTTGACAAACCTCGATATTATTCGGGGTTTATTTTTTTATTTTAGCCATAAATACGATTTTTAATTGAAATTTTATTAAATCCATTCAAAAGTGACCTAAAATAGAGCAATAAAAATAGCTTTAGCGCTATTTTCTTTATATTTTGTGCTGTTGCGGCTAACAAACACTGCATTTGAACCTTAGCAAGCCCTCTAAATCTCGCATAACGATGTCCATGATGTTGTTTGGCGTCAGCAAAACTTCGCTCGACGGTCTCTTTTCGTCTCGCATAAACTTTTTTACCCCATTTACTTAGACGAATATCATTCGCTTTTTCTTTATCGGCTTCCCAGATATGGCGAGTAATGATTTTCAGACTATTTTTACTTTGTGTACACTGTGATAATAACGGACACTGCTTGCAAACACCTGCTTTAGAATGATAATGACGGTAACCTTCTCGACTTGTCGTTTTATAAATCAGTGATTGCCCATTGGGGCAGGTATAGGTATCGCGTTGACTATCATAAATAAACTGCCGTTTTCGTATGGCATTCGCACCGTGATTCGGCCTGCGATAACCGATTACGGGATATATCTGCTCAGCTAACAATAAATGGCAAATAGGGGCGGTAAAATACCCCGCATCAAGACCCACACCAACAGGCGCAAAGTTAAACCGAGTGACCTGCCGTTTGAGCCGAGCAAGATAAGGTTGAGAATCATGAACATTTCCCGCCGTAACATGCGTATCGGTAATTAGATTATGTTTACCATCAACCGTTCGGTGGTCAAGATAAAAGAACCCTTTAGGTTTGCCTTCCCGATGCATAAAACCGCTTTCTCGGTCGGTGGTGCTGATTTTAATTGCTTTATACCGTGTTTCCGTCCTTGGCGCTAAGGCTTTTTTCCATGTGTAGCCCGCTCTTCCTCAATTGCTTTATTTAACTCATTAATATATTGGCTCGGCTCAATAATACGCTTTTCATTACATGCTTTTCCCTTATTGGCACTGGCTTTAAGATGCGTGCTATCCGAATATAAGATACGGCCGCTAATTAAGCCTTTCGCGATAGCTTGCTCGACAATATTATCAAAAATCTGTTGATAAATGTCACTATCATTAAATCGACGTCGACGATTTTGGCTTAGGGTTGACGCGTCAATCACTTTTTCGGTTAATCCCATCCCCAAAAACCAACGATAAGCTAAGTTAACCTGTATTTCTTGCACCAATCGCCGCTCACTGGGAATGCCGAAAAGATAACCTAATAACATAATTTTGAATAATCTGACGGGATCTTCTGCCGGGCGTCCATTATCCTTACAATAAAGGGACGCCACTGCATCACGAATAAATTCGAAATCAATAATCTTAGCAATTTTACGGACAAGGTGGTTTTGAGGAACAAGGGCTTCGAGCGATATTTGTTCTATTTTTTCAGGGGTTGCTGGTGTCGGTTTTCTAAGCATCGGGACATACCTTTGATAGTTACACACCACACTATTAGATCAAAAAACTCGCTAAAAAGCGAGTTCTTTGTCAACAATCTGAGCCCAATATATATTATTGGGCTTTTTTTATTGAATAGCGTAATGATTAACAACGCACTTAACTATAATCAAATGACATTAAATCAACTCAGTTATTTTTAATTACCATTTGAACGGGGTAGTGATCGGAATATTGGTCGGTGAAATCATCTTTAAGGACTTCGACGCCTAAAATATCTTTTTTTAGTGCCGGTGAGACGTAAATATAATCATAACGCAATGGTGTCGAGGCCTGGTCGTAGAAAATTTTGGTCGGTGCCGTTGCAACAAAATTATTATTTTTCATTCTTAGGACATCAATAAAACCAGCATCAAGCAAGTTTTGTTGTACAGTATAATCTAACTTGCCATCAACTAGGTTTTCTAAAATAGGGCGATTAGCTTCTTTTTGCTTTAAATCGTTAACGAGATGGCCTTGCTCGTACTCTTTTTTATCTAGAGGTGAAAAAGAGTTTAAGTCGCCCGCTAAAATCCATTTACCATTAGGGTCATGACTGTATTTCACTGAGTCTATAATCAAATTTATTTCATCAACTCTTTTCGCCGTCCAAAAAGGATTCATATGGGTAACAATAAAGTGGTAATTGCCAATATCTGCATATAAAGCACCATGCCATAAATTATCGGTAACTTTAGTCACATTAATGATGGGGTACTTTGAGGTGATTGCGACGGGGAAAAATTCATCATCATCCAGATTGGGGGATTCTTTTAGTAAAACGGCGTATTTATGACCATAGCTTTGTGCAAATTTTTCTAATTTTTCACGGGTAAAGTGATTCATCTCCTGCCAGGCAATAATATCCGCATCCTGTTTTTTTGCCCAGTCAATGAATTTTTGTTTTCCTTCGCTTTGATCTGATTTCATTCCCCAGTATGCGTTATAACTAATAAATTTTAATTGGCTAGGCTGATCAATTGAGGCGAAAGCCAAATAAGGGCTGAGTATTAAACTGGCGGCAAAGAGCGCTATTTTTAATTTATGCTTTATCATGTTTTACCTTATTGTTTAGCGGATGATTTAGTTAACATATTTAAAAGTTAAATTTTAAGCAACAAAAATAACATTTTTATGATTTATTTGTGATTGAGATCATAAGGGCTAAAAATGGGTCAGTAAAATAAGCTCAATATCATCCCACTATTGCGATGCTTGCGCTAAGCTATAAAATAATGTGCTAGCTGAGCGGCGATTAAACAAGCCATTTTGAATGACAATCTAATCCAGCTTTTTCTTAAATAAATAGTATGCGCTTGTGGTGGTTATCACGGTGATAACCAACAGAGGCCAAAGGTTTTGCCAAATAATTATAAAGTTAACATTTTTTAAGTAAATCTGTTTAGTCAGATCATTGAAATGCATAACTGGATTTAGCCAGGTAAGATGCTGCAAAAATTGAGGCATATTTTCGACCGGTGCAATATAACCCGACAGTAAAATCGCCGGTATCATAAAAACCATAATACCAATAAATGCTTGCTGTTGAGAGGCGCTGATTGCGGAAATAAATAGGCCAAAGCCAACGAGTGATAGTCCATAACATAAAATGCAAATATAGTAATAAATGAGTGACCCTTGAAAGGGTATGTTATACAGTAAAATGCCTGCCAATAAGACGATTGTGCCTTGTAGCGTCGCGATAATAACCGCGGGTACCGCTTTACCAACAAAAATCTGCCCAGTATTTAAGGGGGAAACCCGTAGCTGGTCAAGCGTCCCTTGTTCCCGTTCACGCGCAACCGATAGCGAGGTGACAATCAATACACCAATCGTGGTAATTAAAGCCACTAATGACGGTAGTACAAACCATTTGTAATCCAAATTAGGGTTAAACCAATGGCGGACCACTAACTGATTTTGCGCACAAATTTGCTGATTATTGCACTGCATCTCGGCTTGATATTGTGACACTATTTGTTGGATATAATTAGCGGCAATTTGTGCGCTGTTAGAGTGGCGGCCATCTAAAATAAGTTGGATTTTAGCTATTTCAGCAGTTAGCTGTTTTTTAGCAAAATCATCCGCAAAACGAATAACTAACAGCGCATTTTGATTATTAATGGTCTCTTTAATCTCGTCAGCCGATTGCAGTATGAGTGTTTGGCTAAAACTATCGGCATGAGAAATACGATCAATAATGGCAGTTGATATCGGATCAATTGCGGTACGGTAGACGGCAATCGTTGCATTTGTCACATTTAAACTAGCGGCAAAAGGAAAGAGTATAATTTGTATTAGCACTGGCATCATTAAAATAATGCGCGTTGGTTTTTCTTGTAGTAGCAAAATAAGCTCTTTTTTGATGAGTGCGAGCATCCTATGTAATGTTTTCATATTGTCCTATTATGCTTATCCAGTTATTCCAGATCTAACTTAGTTTTTCTGATTATTACGATTAACAGTAAGCTCATTACGGTAAGCAAAAAACCAGCGTTAACGATTAAAATCGAGAACGTGTTACCCGCTAAAAAAAGCGTTTGTAGCGTGTTTACATAATAGCGGGCCGGAATAATATACGTAACGAGTTGAATAATAGCTGGCATGCTATCTATTTCAAATACAAATCCAGATAACATAATAGCCGGTAAAAAAGCGGCATTAATGGCTAGCATTGCCGCATTAAACTGGTTGCGTGTTAGGGTAGAAATTAATAAACCGATGCTAAGAATAGTAAATAGAAAAAGCGAGCTAATCATAAAAAGTAAAAGCAACGAGCCCCTAAAGGGCACGTGCATAATAAACACGGTGACGACAAGACATACCACTAATGCCACAATCGCCAATAAGTAATAAGGTAGCAGCTTAGAGATTAATAACTCTAATTTTGTTATTGGTGTCGATAACAGTGCTTCCATGGTGCCGCGTTCCCACTCTCTAGCAATAACTAACGAGGTTAGAATTGACCCGATCACGGTCATAATAATGGTAATGGCGCCAGGTAAAATATACTGCTTACTTATGGCTGCTGAATTAAACCAATAACGGCTTTCAAGCGCAAAATTGGCGTGCGGCGTTGACGCTGTATCTTGTGACTGTTGTTGCAACCAAGTTTGCCATGCGCCCGTCATATAACCTTGAACAAAATTAGCAATATTCGGTTCGCTGCCATCAGTAATGAGTTGAATGGTCGCATTATTATTTGCCATCTGCTGAGCAAAATTGGTTGGAATAACCACAATGCCTCGGATTTCGCCACTATTTATTTTATCATTCAGTTGTGCACGATGTGTACCGACAATCGGCGTAATATAAGGTGAACCTTGTAGAACATCGATAAAATTATGGCTATATTGATTGTGTTGTTCAACTAAAACGCCGATTCTAATTTTATTGGTGTCAAGATTAATACCGTAACCAAAAATAAACAGTAGCATTAATGGAATAACTACCGCGATAAGTATGGTACTCGGATCGCGAATAATTTGCCGTCCCTCTTTTTTGCAGAGTGTGATAGTGCGGCTAAACGAAAACACCATGTTATACTCCTTCCCTTGGTTGGCTAGAGTTTAGTACTAATTGAATAAACGCATGCTCCATAGTAGGATTGGGCATCGCTTGTGTTGCAATAGCCCGTTTAAGCTGATCGGGTGAACCTAATGCAATAAGTTGGCCATGGTTAACGAGCCCAATTCGGTCGCAATACTCCGCTTCATCCATAAAATGTGTGGTGACCATGACGGTAACGCCTTTTTCAACCAGACTATTAATTTGCAGCCAAAATTCACGTCTAGTGATGGGATCAACTCCCGAGGTTGGTTCATCCAAAAAAATAATCTCAGGTCGATGCATTAATGCACAGGCAAGGGCTAGACGCTGCTTGTAGCCTAGAGATAAAACCGCTGGGGTTCTATCTAAAATAGCTGCAAAGTCAAATGCGGTGATCATTTCATTAATGCTGGTGCGCTGTGCGTCACCATATAAACCATAAATACCCGAAAAAAACTGCAAATTTTGCCTTACCGTTAAATTGTCATAAAGTGAAAACCGTTGTGCCATATAGCCTAAATTTTGTCGAGCTTGAATTGCGTTGTTTTTTAAATCGAGGTTTAGTACTAACGCTTGCCCACTGCTAATCGATAATAAGCCACACATCATTTTAAATATGGTTGATTTCCCTGCGCCGTTAGGGCCCAATAATCCAAAAATTTCACCGCGAATAACGGAAAAATCAACATGGTCGGTGGCGATAAAATTGCCAAATTTTTTAGTTAACTGTTTTGCTTCGATAACGATGTCTTGTCGACTACAATCGATAGGTTGCATGATATTAGCCAAAATGGACTCTTTTGTCTTAAGTCCCCCTAACAAATCGATAAAAGCATCTTCAAAGCGTCCCTTTGCGGGCGTCACATTTAATGATGAATCATTCAAAGCGCCTTCAATATCTTGGACGTCTATCGGCTGCTTAAAAATAAGCCGAATATTATCACCTTCAATGACGCCATCACTGACTGTGCCTTGCTTTAAGGCGTGTTGTAACAATTTACGGTGAGGCTGATTTGATGAGAGTAAATATACCCGACCGTCAACTCGCTTTGTTAGCTCATTGGGCGCGCCTCTAAAAATCAGTTGGCCTTGATTAAGTAATAAAATATCCTGACAGTTTTGTGCTTCATCGAGGTACGATGTACTCCAAATGATTAACATACCACTTTGGGCAAGTTCATTAACCATTTTCCATAATTCTTGTCGAGAAATCGGATCAACCCCAACGCTTGGCTCATCTAATAACAGTACTTTTGGTGAACCAAGCAGGGTACATGCTAAACCTAATTTTTGCTTCATGCCGCCGGATAATTTCCCAGCGAACCGCTTGGTGAAGTTGGTTAAATTTGTAAACTCAAGGAGCCGACTAAAAAGCGGCTTGCGTTCATCTTTTGCAATTTTTCGTAAATCGGCAAAAAGGGTTAAATTTTCTTGCACGGTGAGATCTTCATATAAGCCAAATTTTTGTGGCATATAACCCAAGATAGCACGTAGATTTGCCCCATCAAGTGCAGGATTCAGTCCGGCTACGTTAACCAATCCGTCCGTTGGTAATAATAAACCCGCTAAAATGCGTAAGAGTGTCGTTTTACCTGCGCCGTCAGGCCCCACTAATCCCGTTACGCCATTTGCTTTAATCGTAAGCGATAAAGGCTGTAAGGCTGCAATCTGCTTAGTTTGGCGACCAAAAAATTTTGTTACATTCTGTAAAATAATTTCATCGGTTATTGCTACTTTGTTCATATCACATGAATCCAATAAAATACCATTCATGGTTTAAATTTAATGGTAACGGGCATACCTTGACGTAGTAAATCATCGGCCATTCCCTCTCCGGATTGGTTGACTAAAATACGTAAGCGATAGACCAGATCGGTTCTAAGCACCGGGCTTTCTACTGATTTAGGCGTAAATTCTGCGGTTGGCGACACAAAGCCAATTTGGCCAAGATAGGGTTCATCAGGTCTGGTATCAGTATAAATTAGCACACTACGTCCAGGGATTGCTTGGCCTAAATTAACTTCGTCAATATACGCCTTAACATAAATAGGGTGAGTTAGTGAAATTGCGTAAACACTGGCGCCCATATTTAGCATGGTGCCTTGCTCAATAGCTCGCACAAGGATTACCCCATCAGCAGGCGAATATAACTTCGTATCATCAATATTTAGCTCGGCTTGGCTAACATTGGCTAGTGCAAGTTTTAAATTAGCCAATGCCTGATCACGAGAATTTTTGCTATTATCTAGTTGGTCTTTTGATACGGCTGACTTTTTTATTAACTCAGTTTGCCTTTGATAAAACCGCTCAGCATAATCATAGCTGGCTTGCGCTTGCAGTAACTGAGCTTGTGCTTGTTGCATGCCGATTTGGTAAGGTTTATCATCTAATATAGCCAATAAATCGCCCGCTTTGACATAATCACCTTCTTCTTTTAATAGGGTAGTTACTCGACCCGGAATTCGAAAGCTAGTATTAACCGAGCGAATATCAACATTACCATAAAGCGTTGTGTTGTTAGGCTGCTGGAAATGTTGCCAAATAAAATATCCAGTAATCGCTAAAACAACGCAGCTAATAGCGACAATAAGCTGTTTTCTCATCATAAACCTCGATTATCTATTCACTATGACACATTAAGTCATTTTGTTAGTACATTCGTAACCACTGCTTCTTAATCATTAGACTCGACGCATAATTTTTTATCAGCTATTGCAGCAAAGGTGATAAGATTTATTGCATAAATTTTGTCGATTTTTAGTCAAATAAATACTGTAGCCGCAGTCATCTAATGAAAGGGATTTTACACCATATCCATTAACATGTTTAGTGTAATTAATTGTAAAGGGCTAACCATAATAATAGCTGTGTATCATTGATATGATAATGTCGAAAATTGTTTTGACAATAATTAAGCATTATCACAATGGATAAGCAAAATTTTCAACCTGTCTTAGGTTGTTTTATATCCCACGATTAACGTGAACGACACGCAATTTTATGTAACAGCGCAGGAGTGCCATCTGCGCGAATATAACCATTTGCCGAATTAACTATGTAATTACGTGTTGCGCTCCATGCTTCGGAGGTCCAATATACATTATTAACCCAGTCACTATTGGTATAATAACTTGCTGTTGTATCGCCCCATTCAGAAAAAATTCCCTCACCAATTGCCCGGGTGTAGGTTCCATTCAACAAATCATTATTGAGAATGACTTCCCCTCCATTGTAAGGAGGGTACAAGATTGGGTTTCCATGCGGATTATTTGTGTAATCTGCGCGAGTTGGAATAAGGTAATCACCAGGCTTATTACCTAATGATTGACAAAATGTCTCAGCATTAGCGTAGCCATTGCTATTGCCTGGTTTAGTTATGAACCATTTAGTTATTTCAAACTCATAACTAACATGACCACCACTATCGGCAATTTTTACCCGTGCAGGACTAAACTTCCCAGCGCCAACCCCTGTAGTAGCATTAGGCCCTGAAATATTAACCCTAACCACATTTGACCCAGTTGCCGTTGCAGTCGCGGTTAAGGGACCCCCTGTTACGGTTGCGGACCAGCTACCAGCCGATTGAGCGTCTATACCTGCTATAATTAAGTTAAACCAAGCACCATCGAAACCGGTAGTAGGGAAATTCAATGCTAGGTTATTCGTTGATTGTGGAGTAAAACCATGTGAAGGAGTCCAAACTGATGGTTTATAGCCAGAGTAATTGTCATCAATATTGGGCTGCAAATAACAAACAGATGCCGCATTAGTGGGTAAGGTAACTTTGTACACTTTAGTGGTATCTGGAAATTTATTCTCTAACGGTAAGCCATAAGCAGAGATCGAACCGATATTACTTGTTTCAATCTTTAATTCGTAAGGCGCATTACATGCGCTAAAATTTTTGGATAAGTCACTCGCAGTCAACAGCACAGTTGCACCATTTGAATTTTTATAACTCCATGTCGCCGCTATCGTTCCAGTTAATCCCGCGCCACTTGGCAAGTCTCCATCCATGTCAATATATTGAGCAACATCAGCTAAATTCCTTGGGGTGCTATCGGCGATAACTTTGGGTATGACATCTAGAAATGTATCTGAGGTGCTAACTTCAAATGACGTTGTTACAGGTGTTATTGTTGAGCCTAAAGGGTAGTCTATTGAAAGTAAATCTTTAAGCGCTACAGGCGTTGTTCCATCAAATAATATATTGGGCGCTCTACCATGGATCAATTCTGTAGTGGTTGCACTTAACACTGCATAGGCCGGAAAATTAATCGCACCGAATAAAATACAATAAGAACAAAAAGAAAAAAATGAATGTGAACGTGTTAATGCATACTTTAATTGTAGCTGTTGTTTTTTTATTATCATAGTTAGCTAATCTTTTCTCAAAATTATTGTTATTCTTCGCTTAACCAAAAAAAATTAATCACTTAGCTCATATTTTATTGCGAATCAGATAAGTTTTTTAAGTGCTTTTATCTCTCTTTATATTTTTGGTTTAGCGTTTTGTTGTTATTTCAAACAATTTTATTTAGTTAAATTAACATAACATAAACAATCGATTTTTCACACTCCTTTTGTGAACATAATAGGGTTAATTTAACAAGCTAAATAAAATTGAATAGTTGTGTTAAGTATTATGCAAAGTTGATCATTAAAGATGTTTTTATTGAAATAGCAATATATAGCTTTAAGCGCTGTAGGCTTCAATTTGTCTAAGGGAGGATAATCAAACTATCAATTTCAGCATTGGATAGCTAATAAATAATTTGCATATACTCCTTTCTTGCCTATTTTTAACTAGAAATATTTCTTAATCATTAGTTTTAAGTAATGATATTTTTATGCTAAATTGATAACTGCATTATGTAACTATATTCATTAGCAACAACTGTTAAGCAAAATAAGGGACACAACATGAAGAAATTACTATTAATCGGCATATTCGGTATATTAGCGGTCGGGTGTGCAAAAAAAGACACGATTAGTATGGCGAACCCCGCATCCGAATATTGTGAAAGTATCGGCGGGAAAGTTCAAATAGTAAATGATCCAAAAGGTGCATATGGTTTGTGTCATTTACCTAATGGGGAGGTGATTGATGAATGGTCGCTATTTAATGCCAATAATAAATAACCGCGTAGGCGGTTTCAGATTGTTGACAAAGAACTCGCTTTTTAGCGAGTTTTTTGATCTAATAGTGTGGTGTGTAACTATCAAAGGTATGTCCCGATGCTTAGAAAACCGACACCAGCAACCCCTGAAAAAATAGAACAAATATCGCTCGAAGCCCTTGTTCCTCAAAACCATCTTGTCCGTAAAATTGCTAAGATTATTGATTTCGAATTTATTCGTGATGCAGTGGCGTCCCTTTATTGTAAGGATAATGGACGCCCGGCAGAAGATCCCGTCAGATTATTCAAAATTATGTTATTAGGTTATCTTTTCGGCATTCCCAGTGAGCGGCGATTGGTGCAAGAAATACAGGTTAACTTAGCTTATCGTTGGTTTTTGGGGATGGGATTAACCGAAAAAGTGATTGACGCGTCAACCCTAAGCCAAAATCGTCGACGTCGATTTAATGATAGTGACATTTATCAACAGATTTTTGATAATATTGTCGAGCAAGCTATCGCGAAAGGCTTAATTAGCGGCCGTATCTTATATTCGGATAGCACGCATCTTAAAGCCAGTGCCAATAAGGGAAAAGCATGTAATGAAAAGCGTATTATAGAGCCGAGCCAATATATTAATGAGTTAAATAACGCGATTGAGGAAGAGCGGGCTACACATGGAAAAAAGCCTTAGCGCCAAGGACGGAAACACGGTATAAAGCCGTTAAAATCAGCACCACCGACCGAGAAAGCGGTTTTATGCATCGGGAAGGCAAACCTAAAGGGTTCTTTTATCTTGACCACCGAACGGTTGATGGTAAACATAATCTAATTACCGATACGCATGTTACGGCGGGAAATGTTCATGATTCTCAACCTTATCTTGCTCGGCTCAAACGGCAGGTCACTCGGTTTAACTTTGCGCCTGTTGGTGTGGGTCTTGATGCGGGGTATTTTACCGCCCCTATTTGCCATTTATTGTTAGCTGAGCAGATATATCCCGTAATCGGTTATCGCAGGCCGAATCATGGCGCGAATGCCATACGAAAACGGCAGTTTATTTATGATAGTCAACGCGATACCTATACCTGCCCCAATGGGCAATCACTGATTTATAAAACAACAAGTCGAGAAGGTTACCGTCATTATCATTCTAAAGCATGTGTTTGCAAGCAGTGTCCGTTATTATCACAGTGTACACAAAGTAAAAATAGTTTGAAAATAATCACTCGCCATATCTGGGAAGCCGATAAAGAAAAAGCGAATGATATTCGTCTAAGTAAATGGGGTAAAAAAGTTTATGCGAGACGAAAAGAGACCGTCGAGCGAAGTTTTGCTGACGCCAAACAACATCATGGACATCGTTATGCGAGATTTAGAGGGCTTGCTAAGGTTCAAATGCAGTGTTTGTTAGCCGCAACAGCACAAAATATAAAGAAAATAGCGTTAAAGCTATTTTTATTGCTATATTTTAGGTCACTTTTGAATAGATTTAATAAAATTTCAATTAAAAATCGTATTTATGGCTAAAATAGAAAAATAAACCCCGAATAATATCGAGGTTTGTCAACAATCTGTAACCGCGTAGGCGGTTTTTTAATGCAAATAGTTTATATAAACTAAACTGAATATTATGTTATTTGTAATCATAGCCAATAATCGTTCCGTTATTTCTCTGTAACATTTTACTTTAGTAAAAACCATGCAAAGTGCAAAGCAGAAAAATATTTTCACAAAAGGAAGCCTATAATGAAAGTCAGTGATAATTTTCAACCAGACACTCATCTTATTTTTTTCTGTTTACTTGCTTTTATTGGTGGTTTTGTTGATGCGGGATCTTTTGTTATTTTTGGTGTTTTTACTGGGCATCTTACCGGCAACAGTGTATTAAGTATGATTTTTCTTGCGCAGCTAAATTGGGCAATGTTAATCATTTCGCTAATTTCCATCTTTGGTTTTTTATTTGGAACATTTTCTGGTGCATTAATCAAAATCAGGTATTCATTGCCATTATTACATGTTTATATTCTTTTTGCTGAGCTGCTATTATTTGCCCTTGTTTTTATTCTCTATTTTGGAGCTTCATCGCTTTATTCTGGTAATTTGGCAATTATCATGATCAGTTTTTCAATGGGAATACAAAATGGCTATTTTAATAAAGCGGGAACGGTAAATACCCACTCAACTTATGTTACTGGAATGATAACATCGTGTATCCATGTATTTTTAAATAATATGAAAGATGATATTAATAAAAAAGTGCTGCTCTTTTGTATATTATCATTTATTTTGGGGGCATTAATTGGCGGTGTTTTATCGGTTAACTACCATTTAGTTGGATTTGCTGGTTCATTAGGACTACTGTTTGGTGCAGTTATTTACAGTGCTATACTTGGTTGCCAATAGCAATGATATTATTGCTATTGGGGACGCTTAAATCTTAACGGCTCTTTTTATCACTCGCGCTTAATTGAGCGAACTCGGTTTTAGCTTTTTTTAACTGTTGTTCAAACTTTTGATTAGAATGTAGCGTGGCAACAACAGCTGAAGCTACAGTCCTTGCTGAATCAATATCACTTTGCCAATGATAACCACAAATTACTCGACTTTGACCGAGCTCAAAACCTCGTTTAAGGATCTGATCTTGTCTATTAGGATTAATCTCAGCTAATACCAACGCGGATGCCCAACCAATGGCGGTATGACCTGAAGGATAGGAGCCATTAGTTGATAATTTATCTTGCTCTTTTGTATTACAGGTAGCGACACCATAAAACGCAAATGGTCTAATGCGCATGTAGTATTGTTTGGCTGAACGCGTTGCTAAATCTCCAGCATCTTCAATCATATTAGTTAATAGCTTATGGATCTCAGGCGAATCTTTTTCGGTTATTGGATAACCAAAAGCGGTAGAAAAAGCATTAGCAACACCACCAGCCGCTAAATTTGCATCCTCAGCTGCTTGTTTGCCGCGTTCCGTATCTCGTAAGAGCCTGCCTTTTTCATACATTGCTTGATCATTTAAAAATAGAATACTCCCTACTTCCGGCGGTGGTAATAATAGTGCTAAGCTATCGATTGCTTGCGCATTAGTTAAATAATAAAGGTGTGGTTTAGTTGTGACATCATCACCAGAGGGAATTACTGCCAAACTACTTGCAGGTACAAAAAGGCTTAATAATAATACGATTACTAAATTTTTTTTCATTTAAAACCCCATGCAATTGATAATATTAACTATTCTTAGCATCATATAGTATATTTTGGGGAATTTCTTAGAGTTAGATCACAGATTAGTACGAGTAGGTTTAAGAAGTAGATTTGAATTACCAATGATAAAAACCACTATGGTTATAGTGGTTTTTGAGTTGTACGAGTATATTTTAGTCGATTAACTTAATCCGTGTTTTTATCTTTAGCATTATTATAGGCTTCAGCCGCTTTTTCTTTAGCATTATCATAAGCTTCGCTAGCTTGTTTATGCGCGTTATCTAATGCCTCAGCGGTTTTTTCCTTAGCGTTATTGTAAGCATCAGTTGCCTGTTCTTTGGCATTATCGTAAGCTTCATTTAGCTTATCTTTAGATGCATCATAATTATCTGATGTAGTTTGTTTCACATCTTCGGCTACCTGTTGGCTGCTTTGCTCTGTATTAATCGAATGGTCTGTTTTGCTGTCTTGATTATTGTCACAAGCGATAAGAGCAAAAGCAGAAAGCACTAAAATAAGTAATTTTTTCATATCATGATTCCCATTTTGTTATAACAAAGATTAAATAGATCACTAATTTACTATTTATATAGTGATTCAGATATTATCATTCACTTTGTTTTTTTTGAAGTTTTATTTTTATTAAGTAACTTCTGCCTTTATTGGCGATAGATCTATAAATGGCACTGTCTATAATTAGAATATATTTGATGGTTAACTTATTTTTAATTGTAGGGTTAACGATTTATATTACACTCTTTTACCTGATTCAATAAAGTTAGCTAAATTTTCAAGCCCTAATCTAACAAATTTTGGCATTGATTCTAAGTCGATCGAATCCATTAAGTTTTTAACACATAAACCTAACTCAGTATCGCCTTCGACAATTAGTTTACGTTGAAAAAATAGTGTATCGGGATCTTGCCTGCGAGTTGCAATCAGAACAAGATCATTGGTATTACCGCTAAAGCTGGCATCTGCTATTTCAGATCGGCTAACAATAAGCTTATTATTAACGTTACTAATAAACCATACCAACTGTAAATCACGTACTTCTATTTTTAACCAGCGATTTTCTAAAAAATCGAGATCGCCATCGATTAAAGATCGTTCAAATTGTGTTTGTAGCAGCCGCTCAATAATTTTTCGTTTTAACGAAAAAGGTACTATTTTTAGCGGCCTACTTAAGGCAGTCGGTGTTTTTTCCACTAATAGCGAATGTACTTTATGTAACATATCAATTCCTAACTTAGCAAGTAGTTAACTATATTTCTGAAATCATTGCTTCATATAAATCAAGGTCAAGATTTAATCGGTCGAAGGTCTCATCTGAGATCTCATTTTTTATTTTTAATTGGTATAACGTCGAACGTTCAGAGCCGATAGCAACAAGTCGCATACGTCTTTCTAAATTTTCAGCTTCTAACGCTTTTGCTTCAAGATCCTTTAAACCCGTTCTGCGCCTTAATGAACCGATAACTCTTGACCCGACTTCATTAACAATTTCATTATCAATTCCATCTGAGCTGTCAAGTAATAAGCTATTTTGCATTTTTTCTAAACCAGCAATAGCTTCTTCAGCCATATAACCTTTTGCATAAAGTAGCTCATTATCAATTTGGCTGTTATCTAAAATAACTTTACCACGCAATAAAATAGGTAAAATAACTGAAGCAACGACTAACGATATTAATATAACGCCAGCGGCAATAAATACTAATTCATAACGTTCAGGAATTCGAGATGAAATGGGAATTGATAATACACCCGCTAATGTGATTGCTCCTCGAACGCCTGCAAATGTTGAGATTAATAAATCTCGAGTTGTATAGCCTTTGAAGGCTAATGATCGCTTTGTGCCAAAAGGTGCCGGTGGTAAATGTTTCATTATCCATAGCCAGATAAAACGCGTGCCCATTAACACCGTAAAGACAAAGAATACTACACAAATTAACTGCCATAACTCAATAGAAGTATCTGTTTGGTTCGCAACATAAGTCTCTGTGATAATGCTAGGTAGTTGTAGCCCTAGTAAGGTAAATATTACACCGTTAAATACGAAAGTTAGCATCGACCAAGTGCTTTCTGATTGTAAGCGTGTCGCGAGTGGTGCATTTCGCATAATACCTGATTGTTTTACGGTCATACCCGCACTAACTGCGGCTAAGATCCCCGAGGCATGTAAAAAATGTTCAGCAAAAAGATATACCGCAAACGGAAGTAAGAATAATAAAACTATTTGAATAGCAGAATCATTATTGGTTAATTTATTTATTTTACGTAAGACGACAATATAAACCCAAGTAACCAGCGCCCCAACAGCCAGCCCGCCAAGCGCAGAAACAAAAAATGCCACCGAGACATGCAATATGTCAAATTCCATTGCACCTATTGCAATTGCAACCGCAAACTTTAAACTTACCAGGCCAGAAGCATCATTCATTAACGCTTCACCTTCAATAATTTCCATTTTACTTTTTTCGATACGGCCTTTACCAACAATCCCCCCTAAAGCGACGGCATCGGTTGGTGATAACACCGCGGCAAGTGCCATCGCTGCAGGTAATGACATATTAGGTAGCAACCAGTGCAGAATATACCCTAGAGCAACAATTGTTATAATAACCAGCACTAAAGCAAGACCGACGATTTCTCGTACGTTATGGACAAAATCCTTAATAGCGGTTTTCCTTCCGTCGTCAAATAAAAGTGGCGGAATAAAAAGTAATAAAAATAATTGTGGATCAAATTGTTCTTCATAAACATGAAAAGCTGCTAAAATACATCCCAATAGAATTTGCATTAATGGTAAAGGGATCTGCATCGGAAAAAGTCTAACAACGATCCCTGATATAGAAACAAGTAAAATTAAGATTAGAATGGTGGAAAATAGCGCCATGATATTTTACTTCAAATTTTCATATTAATAAGCGACATTATAGCGTAATTTCTAATTAAATTCAGTGAAAAAATTGAGTGTTTTATCTATTTTTAAAATTATCTGGTTTGGTGGTAGTTAATAATAGGATCCGTAATTAATAAATTAATATGAAAGAGTGGCAAAGAGCATTTGTTTTACATAATAGACCTTATAGTGAAAGTAGCTTATTAGTCGATTTATTTGTCGAATCAAGCGGTCGTATAACGGTGATGGCTAAAGGAGCAAGGCGCAAAGGTTCAGCTTTAAAGGGTATTTTACAACCATTTACCCCTCTTATTGTCCAATATAGCGGCAACGGTGAAGTTAAAACATTACGACAAGTTGAGGCAATTTCCCTCTCTTTACCTCTGTTTCATTACGCATTATATAGTGGTTTTTATCTTAATGAGTTAGTGCATCGGGTGATTGTCTCTGAATCTGATTCTACACCATTGTTCCTCGCCTACTTAGATAGCTTACAACAGCTTGCAAAAGGTATCGAACCTGAAAAAGTATTACGCAAATTTGAACTTATTTTGCTTGAATATCTTGGCTATCATATCGACTTTAATCACTGTTTTGCAACAGGGGATGAAATTATTGACGATATGTATTATCAATATCAGCCAGAGCAGGGGTTTATGAGTAGTATGATGCAAAATAGCAGTAGCTACAATGGTCGACAATTACGCGCTTTTGCTGATAAAAATTTTGATGATCTAGAGTGTTTAAAAGCGGCCAAACGATTTACGCGAATTGCTCTAAAACCTTATGTTGGTGTTAAACCATTCAAGAGTAGAGAGTTATTTTTGAAACTATTATAATCGTAAATACGGCAAGTTTACCGTATTTACGATTTATACAGTTAATTATTGAGCATCAATATCGTCTAAGTAATCACTAATAGCGGCTTCTCGTTGCTGTTGCCGTTTTTCGTCGACTTTACCCCCTGATGCTAAAAAGTCATTACGTTGAAAATAAGCATTGCGCATAAAGTTATAAGGATCATCACTATTATTTAATAATTCCTCATAATCAATAGCAACCGCTCTTGCTTCAATACCATCAAAAGCCCAGCGAGCAACATTCCATTCAAAGGTTAACCAGTGTAGTGGAGGATAAAGATAATCAACCATTTCTCCACCGTCCTCACGTAAAGTTACAGAACCATAAAATGGTAAAACAGCATAAGGACCATAAGGTACGCCATAGTGACCTAGTACTGAACCAAATTTTTGTTGATTCCCTTTTTGTAACTGAGGATCTGCCATACTTGCTACGTCAATTAATCCACCAAAACCAAAAATAGTGTTTAACATGAATCTTGCTAGATGAACACCAGCTTGATGAATATTACCTTCCAATAAGCTATTGACTGTAGATGCAGGTTCACTAAGATTAGATGACACACCACTAATACCGCTACGAATGGGAGAAGGGATATAATCTTTCCAAGCAACAGCCACCGGCCTAAGTATGTATGGGTCAAGTACATAATAGTTAAAATCAAACATCTTACGGTTAAAACCAGATAGCGGATCACTGTACGTATCAGTTTCGGCATTATAGGTTGCACAGCCACTAAGAGTAGCAATAGAGAAGATTATACAGATTATTTTTTTACTTATATTCATGATATATTTTATATTCTCTGAGTTAGAAATATTTTAGCGCTATTATAGCATTGGTTTTAAGCTTACCGAAAATTTTTATTATAAAAGAGTAAAATGTACTCAATATAGCTGTATTCTCTCGATACAAGTATTGCTGGTAAAATTTTTTAAATACTTTAGAATAGTGCGCCTACGACCTCATAGTTAAATGGATATAACAAGCCCCTCCTAAGGGCTAGTTGCAGGTTCGATTCCTGCTGGGGTCAATATTTCGACCCCTCGTAGTTACGATTGATAACGATAAAACCCTTGATAATAAAACATTTTAAATAATTCTTTAACTCTATTTCACGATCTAAAACGATTAACACAGCCCGTATTTTCTCGGTATTATTTACGGTATATTTAGTACCGTCATTGAAAATACCGTAAAATACCGAGACAAAGATGTTGACAATCAAGTCGATCGAGTCAGCTAAACCTAAAGATAAAACCTAATAAAGGTCATAATAGATGCCTTGCTTCATTGTGATAATTTCTGTCCCATAAAAACAGTGTTAAATAGTGTGGTAATCCCCCCTAAAAATAATAGAAGTCAAAAGTAGAATTTTCTCTTACTATAATATTCGGAGAAAAATATGAAAAAAATGACTTTCACAGACAATCAAATACTCAATATATTAAAACAAGCCGAAAATGGTGTTCTCGTACCCGAATTATGCCGAGAGCATGGAATGGCTACTTCAACATTCTATAAATGGCGAGCGAAATACGGTGGCATGGATGCATCGTTAATGGCTAGAATGAAAGCGCTAGAAGATGAAAATCGTCGGCTCAAAAAAATGTATGCAGAAGAACGTCTTAAAGCAGAAGTGATACAGGAGGCAATGGCAAAAAAGTGGTAAAGGCTTCTGAGCGAAAAATGTTAGCTAAAGAGGTCGTCAAACAAAATAGAATGGCGGTTTCACAAGCCTGTCGAACATTTTGTGTTAGTGAAACCTGTTATCGTTATGAACCTATATTAATAACCGAAAACCAAATCATTGCTGAGCATTTAATTGAATTAACAGAGCGACAACGAAATTGGGGATTTGGTTTGTGTTTTTTATATTTACGCAATGTGAAAGGTCATACTTGGAATCATAAACGGGTTTATCGCATTTACTGTGAATTATCGCTTAACTTACGCATCAAACCTCGTAAGCGTTTAAAAAGAGAAAAGCCGGAGCCCTTATCGACACCTAAAAATATGAACGAATGTTGGTCAATGGATTTTATGCATGACCAGTTAGCTGATGGCAGGTGTTGTCGCCTGTTTAATGTCATTGATGATTTTAACCGAGAAGGCTTAACAATTGATGTTGATTTTTCGTTACCAGCAGCGCGTGTCATTAGGTCGTTAAATCAAATTATCGAATGGAGAGGAAAGCCGAAATCGATTCGCTGTGATAATGGGCCTGAATATATCAGTTATCAATTAGCGAGTTGGGCTAAAAAGAACAAAATAACATTATGCTTTATCCAACCAGGTAATCCACAGCAAAATGCCTATATTGAACGTTTTAATCGGACTGTTCGCTATGATTGGCTAAGTCATTACATTTACCGTGATATTACTGAATTACAAGATAAAGCGACCCGCTGGTTGTGGACATATAATCATGAAAGACCTAATATGGGAATTGGTGGAATTACACCTATACAAAAACTTAAATTAATACAATTGCAAAATTCTACCCCTAGCTTCCATTAAAAATGGGAGGATTACCGTGTGTCAAAATCTAATTTATATTTTAATATAATCAGTTTGCAAACTATCAAGATCATCATTTATACTTTTTGTCGATACATAATCGTGCACTCGCTATACTTTGTAAAAATCAATAGTGTATTTATAAATCACCTCAATTAGTTGCGATAACCATTATTTGATAAATAATAAAGCTGCATAATGCACATGCGGCTATTACTCAGCAGGCATTAAAAAAGCCCACTACTTTATTCACTGGCGGAGTTGAGGACTAACATAATAATTCATAAAACTAGCTGTAAAGGGGCTTACGGGTGATTTTTAGGTAATAAAAAACCGCTACATCAGCGGTTAGTAAATTTGATTTTATCTATTCTTTAATATTGTTTTTTTCTAGTTGTTCTATTATATCTTTATTCCAATCATTAATTGCCCCTACAGCATCATCAAATTCTTTTCTAATCAATGGTATTTTGGAAAAAAATAGAATTCCGTAAAATACTATATTCCAAATTAATATAGCAATCCAAAAAGACGTCATAGATGAACTGCTACGTATCTCAAAAAAGTTAAAATAAAAATTTAATGATAAAAATATTGATGCAATTAAATATGTAATAAACCCTATTAACCACCAAGAGAGCCATTTTTTACTAGTTCGCAAATTGAAATCTTTTAATTGCCTCTTATCTGGTTCAATCGTTCCATCGTTATGAATACAAGAATATGTTATTATTTTGCATAATAAATTTCGAGGCATATCTTTATTGCTAAGTCCTTTAACAATTCTAAAATAGACTAGCTGGTTTACTTTTTTTCTTATTTTTGTGAGTTTCATTAATGATAAATATCTTATTTGGTTAGTTAACCATTCATTAATGAATTCGGGATAAAGCGCTGAATACTCTTTTTTATATTTTACAAATTTACTTAGCTTTCTTGATGACGGAAGGTAAGCATCAAAAAATGTAAATGAGTTTGTCAATAAAGTTAAAGATCCTCCTATTGCTGCAGCCAAAGAGCCTGATTTAATAATTATTTCTGCGATATCCATTACCAATCTACTTTATTCTAATTTTTATAGAAAACTAATTTAATATAAATAAATGGTCAACGCTATTTATTTTCACTCCAAATTTAAGACCTTGTATCAAGGTGCTTTGATTTTAATATTATTCAACATCAATAAAATAATAAAAAATTTATTATTAGAATCTAGCTTAGTAATCAGGCTTTTTAGTGCTATTAGTAATTTTTAAGGCATGGCTAATTAGTTATGTTTAAGGGTCTTATTGTCGACGTAAATTACGTGATAGAGTTTTTGCTAGGAACGTGATAATATGTTTTTAATTTGTTTTTTATATATAAAAATTAAAAACGACATTTTTATTTGAATTTTTTATTTTAATGTTGACAATTGGATACCAAAGTCAGTCTATAATATGACATTTTGTATAAACCTTAATATATACAATGATGATTGGCAATCGCTTTCATTTTTTTCCAAAATTTTCCTAGAATAACTATAACTTATCAATTAAAAAAATTTTGAGGGAGTGCTAGTGTTTGCATCTATGTACAAATTTCTAAAAATTAGTTGAGTAAATACTATTATAGTTCGGGATGCAATACAGTGAAACAATTTATTATTCTCGCCTTTTTATTATCTTTTATACCTGGCGTACTAGCTCAAAACTTCAATCAAGCTAAAACACAATTAGTTAAAATTTACACAAATAATCCAGAACAGAAAGAGTTCTATTGTGACTGTGATTTTAAATTTATAGGTAAGAAAGGTGCTGTTGATTTAGCTAGCTGTGGCTATCAAGTTCGTAAGAATCAAAACAGGGCAGAACGTATAGAGTGGGAACATGTAATGCCGGCTGAAAACTTCGGGCGACAGTTACAATGTTGGCAAAAGGGTGGGCGTAAGAACTGCAAAAAAGATGCTACATTCAATTTAATGGAAGGTGATATGCATAACTTACAACCTGCTATTGGTGAGGTTAACGGCGACCGCTCTAATTATAACTATTCGTTATTTACTAAGAATTTTACACAATACGGTCAGTGCAAATCTGCTGTAGCTTTTAAAGCTCGACAATTTCAACCACGTGATGAAATACGTGGCACAATCGCAAGAACATACCTTTATATGTCAGATAAATACAAGCTAAACTTGTCTAGACAGAACGAACAATTAATGAATGCCTGGAATAAGATGTACGAGCCAAGCGAATGGGAATGTAAACGGAACCTCTTAATAGCAAAAATTCAAGGCAATGATAATACGTTCATTACTGAACAATGTAAGTATTAATATGTGTCACTCAGAACCTAGGCTGACATTGTTAGTTTGAAAATTTAACTTCTGTTTTAACATTTCATAAGGTGTTTGTCCAGAATGAGCTGAATGGGGTCGGTGAAAATTATAAAAAGCTTCCCATTCAGCTAATTTTTGATGCAAATCGACATCATCAGTGTATTCAATTAATTGATAGAATTCTTGTTTATCAGTTAGATGAGAGCGCTCTACCTTACCATTTAATCGAGGTGTTCCAGGTTTTATATAAACATTGGAATGTCCATACCTAAATCATGAATATGCCAATTAAATTTTGATTGAAATTCATGCCCATTATCGGTTCGAATCGTTTTAATTCTAAAAGGAAACTTCTCAACCACATAGTTATCGAGTTATTTTTATATTTGCGCTAACTGCATGTGATAAAACTGAAACATAATGTAGTAGAGTAACTAATGAATAAGCAATATACGCCGTTCATAAATCGCTTAATTGCAGATTTTCATATCTAAATAAAATTGACACGTGAAATTTAATCCAACTTTCAAGCAGTCATGCTACCAACAGCCAGTAATAAAAAATAAGCTTTTGATAGGTATAAACCATTGACTTGGTATGTATAAGCTTTACTAAGTCTAACTTGGTTATGTTTTCGCTAGTTCTATAAAAGTATTTAAATAAATTAGTTAAGCGAGTTACTAAAGTAGTTATCAACAGATTTTGTGGATTAAAAAAGCTCGCTTGATATAACTTTTGCTGCATTTAATCACTCACTGTTAATTAATATAAACCTAATTATAAGGGAGCAGGTTGTTCGGGTATGATAATTATTGTTAGTAATCTCTTTAGTTATAGGGCGATTAAATGTTAAACATTAACGCTATACTACTTTTGTCGCAAAAATGAATGATTTATGTTTAAAATAGTCAAGTTAATAGTAAAGGTCATATGCTTGGTTCAGACTTTCTTGACTAGTAAGCACAAGAATTTATAATATACAAACCGCATAAAAATGAGGATTTCAAAATGAAAAAACCAAGTGCTGATGCTCTTGCTATAAAATTAACCTCTAAAATATTGTCTACAAACCCAACTTCAATTATTTATAGCTCTAACTATGGTGAAAACACGACAAAGGCAGCAAAAGCTGTGGCAGATTTTATTAGAGTACTTTCAAACCGACTACAATCGGATATTGATGAGAGTGTTTTTGATGATATTCTCGATAAGAGCTAATTAACTCAATAGCCTTACAAGCTTTTTCTACTAGCACTAACGCGGTTTTAATCTTGTCTGGCTATTCTTTCCGAAATAGCACTTTAATTATTCTTTATTTATTAATAGGTAATAGAAGATTATAGCTCAATTAAACGTCAAATAGTTTAGATTAGTCTTTATATGATGATTTTGATGGATAACTTTAATTGTTATTAAATGGAGGCGCGTCCCGGAATCGAACCGAGGTCCGCGGATTTGCAATCCGCTGCATAACCACTCTGCCAACGCGCCAAATAAGCGACGCTAATTATGGCGGTATTTTATAGTTATGACAAGAAAATTTTTTAAATTTGAATTTTATTGAATAAATATTCACCTTTTTGCTTGTAACTGAAAGATCACCTTAACATTATCTACGATTAATCAATTCAAAATAAATAGTAAATAATATATTTTGATTAAATTTTAATAAATATCATCTGGTTATGATTAATCGATTAAATTACTAGATAAAATGTCTGATCTATAGAGATCGTTTCAATTTGGCGATCTCTAAATCTCGCTTATAATTGGCATCCTGAATACGCTCATTCCTCACATCATAATTATTTGGATAGGCTACACTAATTCATACAACTTTTTTAGGGGGTAAGGTAAACTTGCCACCAAAAAGGAAATAAATATGAATAAAGTTAAGCGAGAAAGACGAACATTTAATGCTGATTTTAAACAGCAGATGGTTAATTTATATCAGCATGGTAAGTCTCGTAGTGAATTAGTTGCGGCATATGATTTGACGCCATCAGCATTAGATCGCTGGATCACCCAAGCCACTCAAAGTGGTTCATTCAAAACAAAAGATAACCGTAGCCAAGAAGAAAAAGAATTAATCGCTTTACGTAAAGAGCTTAAGCAGCTTCGAATGGAAAACGATATCCTAAAGCAAGCCGCACTGATAATGGGACGAAAATCGATATTCTAAAAGCCAATCGGCATCGTTATCGTGTTGTTACATTATGTCAACAATTAGGAATATCAAGGCATTATGCTTATTATCAGTGCAAAGCCAATAAACAGAAATCGGTGGTCTATTATGCCGATAAAATTTTAACTATTTTTAAACGTAGTTACCGCGCCTATGGGACTCGGCGAATTCGCCTTGCCTTGCAGGAAGACGGTATTCATGTTTCTCGTCGTTACATTGCTAGAGTAATGAAATGGTTATTACTGACATCAAAGTATACCGTTAAACGGTATAAAACACACCATAAAGAGGTGAATGAGGCCACGACAGCCAATCATTTACAACGTGAATTTGATGCGGGAGATAAAAGACAGGTGATTGTTGCTGACTTGACCTATATTCGGGTTGATCAACGCTGGAATTATTTATGTGTTTTATTGAATTTATCTAATAGACAAATTAGTGGCTACAGCGTTGGTAAGCATAAAACAGCAGACTTAGTGATGTCAGCATTAAGTCAAATTAAACAGCCATTATCAAGCCTAAATTTATTCCATTCAGACCGAGGGAAAGAATTTGACAATCAGCTACTCGATGATTGTTTTAAGACGTTTAATATTCAACGTTCATTAAGTAAAAAAGGCTGTCCTTACGATAATGCTGTTGCGGAAGCCACATTTAAGACGATTAAAACGGAGTTTGTAAAAGATGAAGAATTTATGACAACAACTATGCTACGACAAGCATTTGCTGCATATGCTTATTGGTATAACAATAAGCGGTTACATTCTTCGTTAGGCTATTTGCCTCCCGTTAAATTTAGCAAACAAGTACCCCTTAATTTTTTTGTATGAAAAGGTGTGGACATTCCCGTTGTTATTCAATTTTATCCGTTTTCAAATGAATAGTTCCCTTTTTTATTTTTTTCCTTAAACGAAACTGAGGTTAGTTAATAAACAGAACTTCACTCATCTCCCAAAAAACCACCGCTTTGGTGCTTCCAGAGCTGAGCATACAGGCCGTTTTGAGCTAATAACTCTTGGTGCGATCCTTGTTCAATTATTTTACCCTTGTCTAATACGATTAAACGATCCATTGCCGCAATAGTGGATAAACGGTGTGCGATGGCAATAACCGTTTTATCTTGCATTAGTTTATATAGGCTATCTTGAATTGCGATTTCGACTTCGGAATCGAGAGCACTGGTTGCTTCATCTAATAGCAAAATTGGCGCATTTTTTATCATGACTCGCGCGATGGCAATACGTTGTCGCTGTCCACCTGACAGTTTAATACCGCGTTCGCCAACAAAGGCATCATAACCGCTACGACCTTTAGCATCTTTAAGCGATAAAATAAACTCCTCCGCTTCGGCTTGCCGAGCGGCATCGCGCATTTGTTCATCAGTTGCCGCCGGCTTACCATAAAGTAGGTTTTCTCGTACCGAGCGGTGGAGTAATGAGGTATCTTGTGTGACCATCCCAATTTGAGCGCGTAAACTATCTTGAGTCACTCCAGCGATATCTTGATCATCGATCAGTATTTGACCGCTTGTAACATCATACATGCGTAATAATAGATTTATTAATGTTGATTTACCTGCTCCAGAGCGACCGACTAAACCAATTTTTTCACCCGGTTTAATCGTAAGTTGCATATTTTTAATAATCGCGTCATTTTTATGATTAGCGTAATTAAAGATAACGTCATTAAAGGTAATTTTGCCTTGTTTGACAGTTAATTCTGTCGCACCAGGTTTATCTTGTACGGCTTGCACGGCTGAAAAAGTATTAATACCGTCTTGTACGATACCGATATTTTCAAATAGTGCTGTCATTTCCCACATAATCCAATGAGATAAACCATTGAGTCTTAATGCCATCGCAGTGGCTGCGGCAATTGCCCCAATCCCCACCAGCGAATCAGTCCATAAGAGCAATGCAATGCCCGCGGTGCTCAGTATTAGGCCGATATTAAGTAAATGATTAATAATTTCAAAACTACTGACTAATCTCATCTGTTGGTTAACGGTTACTAAAAAACCATTCATTGATTCTTTCGCGTAACTTGCTTCATTGCCTGCATGAGAAAATAGTTTTACTGTCATTATATTTGTATAAGCGTCAGTAATTCTTCCCGTCATCAGTGAACGTGCATCGGCTTGTAATCTGGCTACTTTACCTAGTCTTGGCACAAAATAAACCAAAGCGACAATATAGCAGGTTAACCATGCCGCAAACGGTAACAAAAACCAAAGGTCAAAGCCCGATAAAACAGCAGACATCGTTATAAAATAGATCACTGCAAAAACCAGAATATCGGCGATTAAAAAGCAGGTATCTCTCACAGCTAATGAAGTTTGCATGACTTTAGCGGCTACTCGACCCGCAAATTCATCTTGAAAAAAACGCATACTTTGATTCAATACCAGACGATGTAAGTTCCAGCGTAAGCGCATTGGAAAATTACCGGCCAGTGCTTGGTGTTTAATAATAGTTTGGGCGGCAACTAATAACGTGCTGGCAATAATAATTGCCGCTAAAATAAAGAGTGTTTTACCTTCCTTTTGCCAAAGTTCACTAGGAGCAATCACGGTTAACCAATCGACCATTTTACCCATCATCGCAAATAAAAATGCCTCAAAAGCGCCAGTGGTTGCGGTAAATAGGATCAGTAACATGATAAAGAAACGAGAACCTTTGGTCGCTTGCCAAATAAACGAAAACAACCCTTTTTGTGCAATTTCTGGTGTTGAGTCAGGGTAGGGATTAACTAGTTTTTCGATAAATTTATACATATATACATCCAATATCACAGTAACAATATTTTAATATGTAGGCGATATGTGGTAGTTTCAAGCTTTACATGGATATTATTTATTGAGTAGGGTTTCTATAACATCGTCACCAACGTGCCTAAAATCTTGCCCTTTAATAAAATAAAAAATTAGCTCACTAATATTTTGACAGCGGGAGCTAATGCGCAAAATTGATCTAGCGCAGTTTAATGCCGTAATAATATTCGGTATAGAGCGAGGATCTTCCATCATAAATGTCATATGTTGACGGATCACCATCTCATAATTTTGATTAATACGCTTATCTTCTTTATAAACACGTACGGCCTCATTGAGATCCATTCGTGTAAAAGCATCTAACACATCATGTAGCATTAAGATCACATTATGGCTCATTGCATCAAGACCTGTCAGGATATCTTGCTGCTCCTGAGTAAAGCTTTGTTTGGCAATCTGGCAAATATCTTTAGCTGAGTCACCAATACGTTCTAGTTCAGTTATCGCTTTAATAATAACGATAATTAAACGTAAATCACTTGCCGTGGGTTGCCGCTTAGCAATAATTTTGACACAGGCCTCATCAATTTCAACTTCTAACTTATTCACTTTTTGATCGTTTTTTATCACTTGTTCAGCTAAGTTTTCATCGTGGTTGAGTAGGGTACTAATTGCATCACTCAACTGTTTTTCAACCACGCCACCCATGACCATAATTTGAGTACGAATATGCGCAAGCTCAGCATCAAATTGTCCCGAAATATGTTTACCTAAATAATCCATAACACCCTCTTAATTTTTATGCCAATGTAATATTAGATGTAATTAAAATTAATTGACTAATAATGTTAGCCGTAGCGCCCTGTTATATAATCTTCGGTTTGCTTCTTGCGCGGAGAAGTAAACACATCATCGGTTTTGCCATACTCAATTAATTCACCCAAATACATAAATGCAGTTGAATCTGAACATCTTGCCGCTTGTTGCATATTATGGGTGACAATTAAAACAGTATAATCTGATTTCAGTTCGGTTATGAGCTCTTCAATTCTACCTGTTGAGATAGGATCAAGTGCTGAGCATGGCTCATCAAGCAACAGTACTTCAGGTCGAATAGCGATGCCTCTTGCAATGCAAAGGCGTTGTTGTTGACCACCAGATAAACTATAACCACTCTGATTCAGCTTATCTTTTACCTCAAACCATAGCGCCGCTTTAGTCAACGCCCACTCAACGCGCTCATCCATTTCAACACGAGATAGCTTTTCAAATAGCTTAATACCAAAAGCGATATTGTCATAAATTGACATTGGGAAGGGTGTCGGTTTTTGAAAAACCATGCCGACTTGCGCCCTTAATAAAGAAATATCACGATTATCAGTCAAAATATTAAGGCCATTTAATAATATTTCACCGGTAGCATGTTGCTCAGGATAAAGTTGGTACATTTTATTAAAGGTACGCAATAAGGTTGATTTACCGCAGCCAGAAGGACCGATAAAAGCAGTAACATTATTGGCTTTAATATCAATTGAGATATTTTTTAAAGCCTGAAATTTATCGTAGTAAAAGTTAAGATTACTTACTTCAATTTTTGTCGTTGCATTTGATACCATAGTGAATCCTAATTATCTCGATTAATTTGTTTATTTGGTTTTTCGCCTAAATAGCACCCTTGCCAGAATATTTAAGCACAATACAAATAGCGTAATCAGTAATACTCCCGCCCATGCTAACTGCTGCCATTCAATAAATGGACTCATGGCAAATTTAAATATAGTGACGGGTAAATTAGCGATAGGGTGAGATAAATCAAGGCTCCAAAATTGGTTTGATAAGGCCGTAAACAATAGGGGCGCCGTTTCACCCGCAATTCTAGCGATTGCCAGTAGTACGCCAGTTACTATGCCAGATAAAGATGCTTTCAAAGTGATTTTAAGAATTACTCGCCAACGAGGTGTACCTAATGCATAAGCCGCCTCACGCAGTGTGTTTGGGATCAGAAGCAACATATTTTCGGTTGTTCTGACAATAATCGGCAGCTGAATAAGCGCTAATGCAATAATACCCGCCCAGCCAGAAAAGTGCCCCATATAGACCACCACAAGCATGTAGACAAATAAGCCAATAATTATTGAAGGGGCGGAGAGTAAAATATCATTAATAAACCGAATAATATTCGCAAGTAAGCCTTTTTTACCGTACTCGGCAAGATAAACACCCGCTAAAATTCCAATAGGGGTACCGATCACCGTTGCCCAGACAATAAGTAGTATGCTGCCCATAATTGCGTTAGCAAGTCCGCCTCCATCCGTGTTTGGTGGTGGCGTCATTTCGGTAAAAACATCGAGCGATAAGCCGCCTAACCCTTTTTCAAAGGTGGAAAATAAAATCCAAACTAACCAAAATAGACCGAAGGCCATCGTCAGTAATGATAAGGTGATCGCAACTTTATTTTTTACTCTACGCCAATTTTGCAATCGATTACGGCTAGGTGCATTATTCATCATGCTTGACCTTCTTTTTTATTCAATCTCGCAATGAGTAATTTTGAGCAAGCAAGCACAATAAAGGTAATTGCAAATAATATCAGGCCAAGCTCCATTAATGCCGCAGTATGGAGGCCGGGTGCGGCTTCAGCAAATTCGTTAGCAATGGCTGATGTGATGCTATTGCCTGGCATGAAGAGTGATAAGCTATCAAGCTGGTAAGTATTACCAATAATAAAGGTTATAGCCATTGTTTCACCTAATGCTCTGCCTAAGCCTAACATAATACCACCAATGACACCGTTTTTTGTGTAAGGTAATACGACATAGCGAATACACTCCCACGTAGTACAGCCAACTCCGTAAGCGGCTTCTTTCATCAAAATAGGGGTTTGTTCAAAGACGTCACGCATGACCGAGGCAATGTAAGGAATAATCATAATCGATAAAATCAACCCAGCGGCTAAAATACCGATGCCAAAAGCTGGCCCTGTAAAGAATAGGTTGATAAATGGAACATTAGCAAAAATATCATTCATCGGAATTTGAAAATAGGTCGCAAAAAATGGCGCGAATACAAATAAGCCCCACATACCATAAACAATACTTGGGATCGCTGCCAATAATTCAATTGCGATACCTAACGGTCTTTTAAGCCAGCTAGGTGATAGTTCCGTCAAAAATAGTGCAATCCCAAAACTTACAGGGACAGCGATTAATAATGCAATAATGGAGGTGACAATTGTGCCATAAATAGGGACTAAGGCACCAAATTGTTCAGCGGGCACATCCCACTCTTTATGCCATAAAAAAGACAACCCATATTGGCTGAGACTCGGCCAAGCACTAATGATTAAAGATAAAATAATACCACTTAATAGCAGTAGCACCAAAATTCCAGAACCTCTAACAAGGCTATCAAAAATAATATCGCCCCATTTAGATGGTACTTTTTTTGTTTGTTTAATTTTTATCATCGTGTTGAATTCTATTTAGCGAGTTCAAGTAAACAAGGCGATATATATCGCCTTAGGCAACGTAATTAATAAACTGGTTTACCATTTTTATCAATAATATTGGCTGACCATGCGGTCTTTATTTGTCTGATAACGCCATCTGGCAACACGGCATAGTCGAGATTGATCGCTTGCTCGGCACCATCTTTATAAGCCCAATCAAAAAATTGTAATACGTTTTTACCTTTAATTGCATCCGACTGCGATTGATGAACTAAAATAAAGGTTGTTGAGGTGATTGGCCACGCATTTTGACCTTGCCGATTGGTTAAGTCCTGCGCAAATGTCTCACTCCAGTTAGCCTTTTCAGCCGCGGCGCTAAAACTTGATTCAGATGGAGTAACTACGGTGTTATCTGCTGAATATAGCTTAGTGTAAGCTAAGTTATTTTGTTTGGCATAAGCATATTCAACATAACCAATTGAGCCAGGCAAACGTTGAATAAAAGCCGCTACGCCATCATTACCTTTTCCACCAATCCCAACCGGCCATTTTACTGTAGTGCCTATGCCAATTTGATTTTGCCAACTATTATTGACTTTACTTAAATAGGTGGTAAAAACAAATGAGGTTCCCGATCCATCAGCACGTCTTATTACATTTATTGCTTGATTGGGCAAGGCTATATTCGGATTTAATTTAGCAATTGCCGCATCATTCCATTTAGTTATTTTACCTAGATAAATATCACCGAGTGCTACACCGTCAAGCACTAAGTCACCAGATGTAATTCCGGGTACATTAATTGCGATAACAATGCCTCCGATGACAGTTGGAAATTGGAATAGACCTTGTTCCTTCAGTTCACTATCAGATAAAGGCGCATCGCTGGCACCAAAATCAACAGTATTGGCATTAATTTGTTTAACCCCACCCGAAGAGCCAATCGATTGATAATTTACTTTAACGCCGGTTGCTTTGTGGTATGAATCCGCCCATTTAGCATAAATTGGTGCAGGAAAAGAGGCGCCAGCACCGGTAATATTAACATCAGCAAGCGCTGCTGAAGAAAGAACAAATAATGATGAAATAATAGTGGAAAGTATCAGTTGATTTTTCATATCTACTCCATTGGTTTGATTACATTATTTATGTTACGTTAACAATAATATAGAACGATTATGACAACGATATGACAATATAAAATTAAATATTGAATTCAGTAACTAATTGTAAAATTTAATAAAATAGAGAAAATATCAATAGACGGTAAGTGGTTTATAATAGCGGTTTTCCTCATCAGTAGACTAAGAATACCGCATCAGATATAAACAATAAGGCTATAGAGAAAGAGAGTAGATATTGAGTGGCTAGCTGTTTATTGACCGATTAATCGACCATCAAGAGTCTTATTGTCACTAATAAATTGTTGCAAGTAATTATTATCAGGTAGCGCAGTTAATGCGCCTTTCTTCGTCGTTGCTAATGCTCCGCACGCGCTGGCAATTGAAATCATGGTATCAATCATGGCAATATTATCGGGCAAACCGTTGATTGCAATACTACTGAGCAAACCAGCTACAAACGCATCGCCAGCGCCAGTAGTATCAATACTATTAACCTTATAGGCTAAATAGTGATATTGATGGTTTTTCCACACCACAATACTACCTTCGCTGCCTTTAGTGATAATTTTTAAGCTAGCAGGATATAGTTCATCTAATTTAGCCAATGCGATAGCCCAATCTTGGCTTTCGGTAAGCCAAAATAACTCTTCGTCAGATAATTTTAAAATATCAGCACACTTAGCAAATTGATTAATAATTTCGCGCATCTCCTGTTTATCATCCCACATCTGTTCTCGTAGATTAATATCAAAGCTAATCTTACCATTGCTTAATTTTAGCTTGGCTATGGCATTGGCTAATGTTGTTCGGCAGGTTTTTCCGACTAAGGCAAGCGAACAAAAATGTAAAATATCGGCTCCAAAGGCCGGAATTGCGTCTTGTGATAAAAACTGGTCAGCGGAAGGTGAAACTAAAAATGTAAAACTCCGTTCGCCATTTTTGGCTAAATCAACCAATACGGTACTGGTTTTTACGTTAGGATCAAATTCTAAATATTGACAATCAACACCATATTCGGTGAATGTCTCTTGCATAAAATGGCCAAAAGGATCATTTCCCACGCGGCCAATAAATCCGGCACAATTACCAAGCTTTGCAATCCCAATTGCAACATTAGCTGGAGCGCCTCCGGCACAGGCTTGGTAGCGTTTATTTTCTAACGGTAGTAAATCAACAACAGCATCACCTAAACACCAAATTTTCGTCTTTTGCATAGTTTAATTCTTATAGTTAGTGATAATCACACAACGATTGTATGAAAGTAAAATAATCATTGAGTTTATTTTATGTTAGGTCGATCACAATTAGCTAATGTTAACGTTAACTTTCGTGATTAACATCACATTATTTACATCAAAAAGTATGAATTTTATTAGTTAACGTTAACATAAGGAAGTTAATAGGTCTTTGAAGGTTTAATTATTATGAAAAAGTCGAGTAGACAGTATTATTTTTTACTTAGTGGATTATTTTTCTTTTTCTTTTTTACCTGGTCTTCATCTTTCTCGCTTATTTCGATTTGGCTTGAGCAAACCCTTGGCTTAACGGGTATGGATACCGGGATTATTTTTTCTGCTATCTCTATTGTTGCTTTATGTTTGCAGCCTTTATATGGTTTTATTCAAGATAAATTAGGTTTAAAGAAAAATCTATTATGGCTAATTGGGTTTTTATTATTGGGATCGGGGCCGTTCTTCATCTTCGTTTATGCGCCGACACTAAAATATAATATTATTTTAGGTGCTGCATTAGGGGGGGTGTATGTTGGCGCGACTTTCTTCTCTGGTATTGGCGCACTCGAATCCTATATCGAACGGGTTAGTCGTATTGCTGGTTTTGAATATGGACGCGCGAGAATGTGGGGATCACTTGGCTGGGCAGCGGCTACCGCGCTAGCGGGCACAATTATTAATATCAACCCGGATATTAATTTTATCATTGCATCAAGTTCGGCGGTAGTTTTCCTGATTCTTCTTGGCTTTATTAAAGTTGCCAAAATTGATGCGATGGGGCAACTTGAATATGGCAAAGTGAGTAAATTACAAATTAGTGATGCGCTTGGATTATTAAAGCTTTCGCAGTTTTGGGCACTAGTCATTTTTGTTGTTGGTGTCAGTATGTATAACGTCTATGACCAACAATTCTCGGTCTATTTTTCTCACCAATTCGCAACGCAGCAAGAAGGCAATAGGATGTATGGCTTTTTAAACTCATTACAAGTTTTTCTTGAAGCGGGCGGGATGGCATTAGCGCCATTTTTAGTTAATCGAATCGGCGCAAAAAATAGTTTGTTATTAAGTGGTGCAATTATGACTTTACGTATTATTGGCTCTGGTGCTGTTGAAGGACCAATATTAATCTCTGCGATGAAATTATTGCACGCAGTTGAACTACCTATTTTATTAATTGCAATTTTTAAATTTATTTCAACACGTTTTGATCATCGTTTATCGGCAACACTGTACCTAGTTGGTTTCCAGTTCGTTGCGCAAGTTTGCGCCAGCTTTTTAGCACCATTAGCCGGTTATGGTTATGACCAAATAGGTTTTGCTGATACCTATATGATAATGGGCTGTATAACTGGCGTATTTATGTTAATCGCGGCTTTCCTACTTAAAGGGGATAAGCAATTAAAATTAGTCATTGGAGGAGTTGTTAATGAAAGCGTTACTTACTAAAGGTAATCAAGCTGTTGAAGATTTAGCTAAACAGGTAAAAGATCGCTATTATCCAAGTTATCATATTGCCGCAAAGGCTGGTTGGATAAATGATCCCAATGGATTGGTTTATTTTAATGGTAAGTATCATGTCTTTTTTCAGCATTATCCTTACAATGAAAATTGGGGACCCATGCATTGGGGTCATGTCGTCAGTGACGATTTAGTTCATTGGCAGCACTTACCTATCGCACTCGCGCCATCCGAAGATTATGACCTAGATGGCTGTTTTTCGGGATCGGCTGTCGATGATAATGGTGTCCTTGCATTAATTTACACCGGACATGTATGGTTAAAAGAGCCGGGTGATGACAGTGCGATCCGTGAAGTTCAATGCCTCGCTATTAGTAATGATGGTGTTAACTTTGACAAGCAAGGAATCATCTTAACGCCACCAGATGGCATTATGCATTTTCGCGATCCTAAAGTTTGGCGACAAGATAACCGATGGTTTATGGTTGTTGGGGCGCGTGATAAAGATGATGTTGGTCAAGTTTTACTCTATAGCGCAGATGATTTACGCCATTGGCAATTTGAGCAAGTATTGGCTAAAACTGATGATCCTGATGTGTATATGATGGAGTGCCCTGATTTCTTCCCATTAGGTAACAAATATATTTTGATGTTCTCTCCGCAAGGTATGAAAGCAAAAGGCTATCAATACCGTAATCGTTTTCAATCTGGTTATTTAGTCGGTGATTGGCAGCCAGGCGCTTCCTTTAAGATTGAGCAAGAATTTACCGAGATGGATCATGGTCATGATTTTTATGCGCCGCAATCATTAGTCGCAAAAGATGGTCGTCGGATTGCTATTGGCTGGATGGATATGTGGGAATCACCGATGCCAAGTAAAGCCGATAAATGGGCCGGAGCTTTAACACTACCAAGAGAGCTCGCTTTAGCTGCTGATAACAAAGTACTGAGTAAACCGGTACATGAAATTCAATCATTACGCGGTGACACCAAACAACTTACACAGCTACACTTAAAAAGTGGCGTACAAGATTTACAGTTGGCAAGCAGCCAGTGTGAGCTTATTGTTAACATTGATTTAACTAAAACCAATGCTGAAAGAGCAGGGCTTGCATTAGCCGCTTCTAAAGATGGCAATCAATCAACTTTAATTTTTATTGATAATCAAGCCAGACGTTTAATACTCGATCGCTCACGTTCAGGTGAAGGCGTGCAAGGCTATAGAAGTATTGCTTTACCAGACGGTGACGAGCTAGCACTGCGTATATTTATTGATCACTCTTCAATTGAAATCTTTGTGAATGAAGATCAAGCGGTACTAAGTAGTCGTATATACCCTACTCATAATGAGCGAACCATCTTTTTATTTGCTGAAAATGGCGAGTTGTTTATTGAAAAAATAAACTATTGGCATTTAAACAGTATAAATAGGTAACCATAAATGTAATCATCAAGTTTATTTTTTGGTCAATGCGAGCTCGTGATGAAAAACATGGTGATTATTGCTAAAGCGGAAGGAGCCGCTTTCAATACCTTTTTTAAAAAATAGCGATAATGTAAATATAACTATCAATTTAAATAGATTGTCTTACTAATAATGGACAATCTATTTTATACTGTTGCTTATCTTTTACCTTATTAATAATATGCAGTGCCGCTTGTTCACCAATTTGGTAGTGTGGTAATTGTACGGTAGTCAATGGAGGGTAAAACAATTCGCCAATACCGACCATATTATCATAGCCTAATACCGCCACTTGCTGCGGTATTTTATAGCCCAATCCGAGTAATACTTGATAGACGAGTAAGGCAATTCGATCATTACCGCATATAATCACATCAAAATCGGCAGAACGATGTTTAAAATAGCGATTAATAATCGTTATGGTATCAAGATAGTGTTCATCGCCGAGATCAAGGTTTAAGTGATATGAGGTTAAATCCTCTAATAATAAATCATGATCTCGCCAAGCTTGTTCAACGGCTTGACGCCGAATTTTCCCCGCAAGGGTATTTAATGATAAGTAAATACATAACGGCTTTTTATAACCTTGGGCAATAACATGAGCCATCGCCTGATATTGCCCTTGATAATCATCAGGAACATAGCTAGCAGCCGAGGTGTCAGCGCTAACACAGTTAGCAAGTACCAGCGATTGATTATGTAGTTTTGCTGGGATAGTTATTTGCCTAAAGCCCATCGAGGTAAAAATAATACCCGTAGGTCGATAAGAAAGAAGGGTATTGATGGCTCGCTCGGCATCGTGGTCATCAAATAAGTTAACAATTAATGTATTGCATTGATGCGCCTGAGCAGTTTTTTCAATGGCTTGCAATAACTCAACAGAGAAAGGGGTGGTTGCGGTGTCTAAAGCAAGTACGCCGATTAGTTGTGGTACTTTACGGTCACCTCTAATTTTTAAGGCCGATACGTCTGGCACGTAATTTAGCTGATCGATGGCATGCTTGACTTTTTTATAAGTATCTTTATTGAGTTTATCAGGGGTATTAATTGCTCTAGACACTGTCATTAATGACACTTGTGCAAGTTTTGCCACATCTTTTAATGACGCCATTTTCCCCTCATGATATTGCTGCCAACATAGTGATTGCTGGTTATAGTACCATAGTTTACGTCACTATATCATCTTAGTTAATACCGTTAGTTTTCATAAGGCTCATAATATGCGTATATTGTTCAGCCTAACTAATTCAGGGTTGATCTCTAGTCTCTTGCTTATTACAGATTAGCAAGAGGTTAGCTATTATCTTTAAAAATAACCGCCCAATCCTTGGCATATTTTTGTCTGCAAACCAATCAAATTAATAATTGTAAAATTGTTGCAATTTAAGTCATTTTTGTAATAAAATTCGCACCTTTGTAAATTAATAGTAAATTTAACGAAAACATCTAGATAAAATCATTAGGTTAGCTAGAGCTAGTGACTAGCTTATTGATTTATAAACGGCAAAGATTTAAGCCTAAGGCTGCTGCCTTAGGCTTACTATAGTCAGTGTTATTACGCTGGCAAAATCAGGGTAATAGCACTACCCACAAATAAGATATCCCTAAACGGATAAATCAATAAACAAACGGAATCAACTATGAATAAACATTTTTATCGCATTATTTTTAACAAAGCACGCGGCATTATGATGGTGGTAGCGGAAATCGTTAAGCGTCACCAAGGTGAAGGGCGTAGCAGCCAAAAAGCCACCCGCACAGCTAGCAGTGGTAAAGTGACCGCCGCGTTAAAACCGCTCAGCTTTTTAACCTTTGTGGCACTGGGTATGGTGAGCATCGTAACCCAAAGTCAGGCTAGCACCATTATTAGTGACAATAGCGCTGGGCAGTCACAGCGCCCGATCATTATCGAGCGTCCAAATGGCCCAACGGTAGTCAATATTCAAGAAGCCAATAAAGCAGGCGTTTCACACAATAAATACAACCAATTTGATGTGTCACGAGAAGGCGTAATTTTAAATAACAGCGCGCAATCATCAAACACCCAGCTAGGCGGCAATATTGCCGGTAATAGTAACTTAGCTAATTCTGGCGGCGCTAAGGTTATTTTAAATGAGATTAACTCAGCCAATGCCAGCCAACTGAACGGTAAAATCGAAGTTGCAGGGCAAAAAGCCCAAGTCGTTATCGCTAATGCAGCGGGGATTACTTGTAATGGCTGCGGTTTTATTAATGCCGATAGAGCAACCCTGACTACCGGTAGCGCTATTTTCGGTGAGGATGGCACACTACAAGGTTACCGCGTTGAGCAAGGTAATATTACCATTAATGGTGAATTTGATAGCCGTGAACAAGATTATACTGGTTTAATTGCTCGCACAGTAAATATTAATGGTCAAATACACGCTAATCAAATGATGGTCGTTGCCGGTAAAAATAAGGTCACGCATTATATAAGGGTTTATGATGATGCTTCTTATGACAATGTATCTGTCGACAAAATTTATAGCGATGATGAAAAACCACAGCTAGCGATTGATGTTGCTGCTTTAGGTGGAATGTATGCTAATAAAATCACACTAACAAGTACCGAGACAGGCGTGGGTGTACGTAACGCGGGTGCTTTATCGGCATCACATGATCCCTCTGAATATGAGACTTTTATCAAGATAGCTGCCACTGGTAAAATCACTAACACAGGTCAAATTTATGTTAAACATTATCCAGATGAAGAAAATTTACAAAATACCGAAAATAAAAATATTTCAGCTAAGCGAACAACCACGCAGACAACTAATAGCGACTCTAACGCTACTTTATATGATGAAAGTACTATACAAAGCGAAGAAGATTATTATGTTGACTATAATAGCATACATAGTTATACATCCCTAGTGACCAGCGGTGAAATTGTTAATGAAGGTGATATTCACATTTTAGGTAATGGTGGATTTTTTACCCTTGAAGGAAAACAAGGTATTAATAATAAAGGAAACATTGAAGTTTTGACAGACCCTAGCATATATACTGATACTGTTCGAATGATTAGCGAGAAGGTGGTTAATAATAGCGGTTCTATTAATGTTGAGGGAAGCTTCCAAATATCTTCAAGGGGTGATATATACAACACATCTAAAATAAAAGCTAAGGACATCTATTTTTACGGTGACAATAATATTGTTAATGCGGGTCAGATTGCAGCAGATAGATACACTGACTTTGAAACCCAGAATTTTAACAATAGAGGATATATTACAGGTAATACTGGTCAATATTTAGTTGATGGCACATTTAATAATGACGGTAATATCACTATGGATACTGAACTGTTTATTTTAGCCCAAAATTTGTATAACAATGGCGGATTAAAATCACATGGTGAGATTATGTTATCAACAGATATGTCTATTCTCAACGATAACGGTGTTAATGAAGGCGAAATGGTTAATCGTGGCACAATAGAAGCAGATAAAGCACTAAACATCGCGGTAAATAAACTTAATAACTATGATAATGGCAAAATATCTAGTGGTGGGGTGCTCAATATTGGCAATTATCTAGAATATCACTTTTATATCAATGAATATGGTGAACTAGTTTCTACCAGTGAAACGGTGGAAGGCAAAGCCCAATCAATCAACAATCAATCAGGCACCATTGAAGCCAAAGGCGATTTAACGATAGGTGCTGAGCAAATTAATAATAGCGGTAAAATCAAATCAGCTAAAAATATGAACCTTGCATTAACGATGCTCAATAACACAGACGGTACAATATTTAGTGGTGGAGCGCTTAATATAGGCAAAGACCTTAATGAAGACGGAACAATCACAGGCAGAGCCACAATGGTCAATAACCTATCAGGCTCGATTGAAGCGGCAGACGATATAACGATTGATGCTTTATATTATCTGTATAGCACTGATTAAATCTAGCTAAGAGAGCATTACCCGTTTTGTTATAAGCTGTCAAATCAATCTCAAAACGACAAAAGGTAACGCTCATGCTTAACGCCAAAGCCCAGTACCTTGTATTGGGCTTTTTTATGTGCAAATTTCAGTCGTTTAAACGCGGCGTGGTATTTATTTAATCACCAAACGCTAACTTCGCGTTTCTTTTTATTTGTTGGTTATTGCATGGCTTGATGGGCGCTATGCGCAAAATGTGTTGCGCTGTTCGCTTACTCAGTAGCGTTACTAAGTCATTGTCTAACTAAAATAAAGAGTTGCCAATTGGGGCAAAATATCGTAATTTTACTGTTTTACGTTTTTGCTTTAAAAATGTAATCGTAATGGAATAAAGCAATAATAAAAACAGAATAAAGATAAAAGGAGTTACCCCATGGCCAGCGGTCTTGATACTGCATTAGATCCACTTACCAACGCACTTAGCACCCAGCAACATAATAAGTACGCACTGACACTTTCCGGCTTATCATCCGCGCTCTCGGTCCTATCGGTACACGGTAATGAAGCCCTCAATCAGCCTTGGCGTTACGAGATCACCGTCACGAGCCTTGACCCGCATATATCTATCGATAGCGTGCTTAACCAGCCAGCCCAGTTTAGCTTCTTAGTCCCCAACTTGCTAACGCAGGTGACGCACATTAGCTCACTCGATAAACCAGCAATGCCGCGCACCTTATATGGCGTGGTGACTGAGTTTGCTCAGCTATCGGTCAATAAAGATGAAGCGCATTATCGGCTGGTACTGCAGCCACGGCTGGCGCTATTTGCGAATGACCATTATAGCGCCATTTACCAAAACCAAAGTGTGGTCAGCGTAGTGGAAGAGGTGCTGCGCCGCCATGGTTTTACTGGCGTCGATTACCGCTTAGCGTTAAAAGATAGCTACCCAGCCCGGGAGTTTATCACGCAATGGCAAGAGAGCGACCTGGCGTTTATACAGCGTTTACTGGCCGATGTCGGTATTTGGTTACGCTTTGAAAGCCACGCCGAACATAACTGTGATGTATTAGTATTAAGTGATTACGAACAGGGTTTTGAGGACGTCGGCAGTCTTGGTTACACGCAACCGAGTGGCATGGCGGATAACGCCCGTGATAGCGTGTGGGATTTACAATTTGCCAGCAAAAGCGTAGCGCGTCAGGTGAAGGTAAATGATTATAATTATCGAGAAGCACCAGCCGACCTTCACGCACAAATAAACTCACAACCTAAAGAGGTTACCACCGCCGGCACCGATTACCGCTATGGTGAGCACTTTAAACGTAAAGGCGATGACAACATTATTGAAAGCGGCAGTTGGTATGCCAAAATCCGCCATCAGCAGCAGATTAGCGAACAGATTATTATTCACGGTAACGCTAATGACTACCACTTAGCCCCAGGGCAACGCCTCATCATTAGCGGCAGCCCAATCAACGGCATCAGTGAAGGGATAGTGATTTTAGCGACCGAGTGCTATGGTGACCGCAGCGAGGCCTATCACGTTAAGTTTACCGCTATGCCGTATAACGTACTAAAACCGTATCGCCCGGCACCGTTACCATGGCCGCAAGTGACCTGCACGCTGCCGGCGCGGGTGACCAGTCCTGATAATGACACCTATGGTTATATTGACACCATGGGGCGCTACCGAGTTAAATTTGATTTTGATTTAAAAACCTGGCGCAGCGGTGAAGAGAGCCTATGGGTGAGGCTGGCAAAGCCGTATGCTGGTGACACTTATGGTTTTCACTTCCCCTTAATCGATGGTACCGAGGTGGCTATCGCCTTTACCGATAGTAACCCAGATAGACCGTATATCGCCCATGCCATGCATGACAGCACACATCCTGACCCTGTCACGACTATCAATAAACACCGCAATGTGCTGCGAACGCCAGCCAACAACAAACTGCGCATGGATGATAAACGCGGGCAAGAGCATATTAAACTGGCCACCGAGTACGGCAAAAGCCAGCTTAATCTCGGCCACTTAGTTAACCAAAACAGAGAGCAACGCGGTGCCGGCTTTGAGCTACGCACCGACGAATGGGGCGCCATTAGCGCGAACAAAGGTTTATACCTAACCGCACAAAGCGAGCCACAAGCGCAAGGTCAGCAGCTCGATATGCAAGGCGCGATTAGCCAGCTTGAAAACGCCTTATCGATTGCCAAAGCGCTACAACATGCTGCGAATACCGCGCAGGCGCACCCCGCTGATATCGACAGTCAACAGCAGCTACAAAGCGCACTCAACCAGTTAACCGAAGCGGGCATGATTGCTTACGCACCAGCCGGTATTGGCTTAACCAGTGATGAAAATATCCAGCTCTCCAGCGGCAACAGCATCAGCCTAACCAGTGAGCAGCAAACTGATATTAGCGCGCTAAAAAACATCACCTTAGCCTCATCTGAGGCAGTCGGCATCTTTGCCCATAAAGCGGGCATTAAGCTACTGGCTAACCAAGGTCAAGTCGAACTGCAAGCCCAAAACGACGCCATGGCTATCGCCGCCAAGCAAGATGTGACGATTGACAGTGTAGACGGCAGTATTACCATTACAGCGAGTAAAGAGATAGTACTCATTAGTGATGGCGCCTATATTAAAGTGGATCCTTCTGGAATAGAGCTGGGCACATCGGCTAATGTCACCATAAAAGCGGCAGCGCTGCAAAAAATGGGGCCGGCGACATTGCAACCTGATGAGTTAGAGCTTAAAAGCAGTGAATTATCGATTAAGCCGTGTGCAGAGATAAGCTAAGATGTTAAATAAATTAAATGCTTATGAACACTATTTTAAGTACCGCTACTTATTGGTAGATAATTTGGTGGCGTTACAAGATGAAAGTCCGCTTTCACAGCGCTCATTACGTAACACGGTTGGTGAAAAAAATATCGCCAATGTGCTACGTAGCGACTTATCCCATGACCCAAAGGTCTGCCCAACCTTAATTACCCTTGCCGAGCCTGCCAAGTATCTTGAAAAGGCCATAATAACCGATATTACTGCGCAAGCTTCGCTAGAGTGTTTATGGCCAAAGCGCTATCTCTGTGCGGTTATTATAACTGAGCTAGCGCCCAAAGCGCTGGCTGAAAAGCTGGTTGCGATTGGCGATAAAATAGCGGATAGCGCACAACTGCCTTTTTACCCTTTTTTTGAACCCTTTCGGCTGGAACTGTTACAACAGGTTGCCACTCTTGAAACCCAAAACGGGCTATCAGCGCAATTATCTGCCATTGAAGGCTATTATTATCCTTCTATTCATCAAGGCCTATTAACGCCTTACCCCGTTGCGATTAACGATGAGGTAATTGATACTAACTGGAGCCGTGCGTTAGTTGACTCATTAACGCATTTAAAGCTGACACAAACGCTGGTTATTGCCTGGGCAAATAGCCGCACAAAACCAGCAAGCCAGCAAGGGTTGCCGCTTGCTAATGGTATTATTTTGCAATGTCATCATTTGGTTGAACAAGCGATTACGCTAGGTTTAACCAATAGTAATGATATTTTATTCTGGGGCTTAACTAGCCTTAGCGTTAACGTCGATTTTGCCAAATATGAAGAGGCGCTCACCCTGATAAAACAGGCTAAACACTCGCCCGGCACGTTATCGCAAGGATTTATTGATACCCCAAAATCGGTCTGGGATAACATTATTCTACGCGATAAATCGCAGTAGAGGGGGATAAGGACATAACATGAAACACAATCAAGCCACCGCCAATCAATGTGCCGCTGATGCGGAAGGAAAGTGCGCTGCATGTCAGCGCCATGGACTAAAAGTCTTTTTACTGCGCCAAGCGATTATCGCTAAAAATAAAACAGATGGCTCACCTAATGGTGAACCGATTTATCTTGAGCTAGCGCACTATATGGCGCAGCTTAATTTTACCGGTAGAATGCCTGATGAAACACTCAGCGACTACCAGTATATTCTTAGAACCATTCGTGATGGTTATGTGTATGTGATGCAGCAACATGGTACGGATAGTGCTAGCCGAGTCATAGAGGCTTATGAGTCAATTGACGGCGCGTTGCGCAGAAAAAATGCCTACAGTTTACCCGGTAGCAAGCCAAGACCGTTACCTAAAGCGTGCCGTAATTTGCATCATTCAGTGCCGGCTGCATTTATCCACCTTGATGAACAACAATATACCGAGGCCTGGATTGGCTATAGCCAGCGGCCGTGGTCAAAAGAGACGATTGATGGCTACCTTACCGAGCAAGATGTAACGGCTTTATCACGCTTTAGCCACGTTGATTTAACCACGTTTAAACAAGACCAATCGGCCGCAACGAATAATCGAGCGGTGCCTTTTGCCGATATTTTTGGCTATTTAGGTGACAATAACGTTAGCCCACCGAGCAAAGTGCTGGAATTTCGCTTTGCGAAAGATTCGTTACCGTATTTTGACTCGGTTGACGGATTTAACAGCCGCCAAGCCGAGCGAACACGCTACGCCAGTAATGTCCATGATTTATATAAAAAAGATAAGAGCGTTAGCTCATCAGCGGTTGTATTAGAGGATCCGTTTGCTATTGCCGAGGAGTTAAATGGTCAGCGGGCAGCTAAGCTCAATTTTTTTAATGAAAATTTGCCAACGGCATTTGATGACACGGCGACTGAGATTGATTTTGATATCAACAAACAGCAGCAAGATTATCAGCGCAGAGCAAAAAATATGTTAGCAATGGTTAATCCTGACTTACAACGTCGATTCGAATATTATCAACAGCCGATGTTTAAAAAACGGGTTATTTTACAATTAATTGAAAGTTATCGCTCGGGACTAAAAAACTATTATGATAGCCAAATTTCCAGTTTAATCGAGCAGCAACAAGAGTTATACCAAAATAATTTAACCAGCAGCTTTCAACGCCAAGATCCATACTCTAACCCAGCGCATGAAAAGAAATTAACCAAGTTACGCGCGGAAAAAGAAGAAAAACTCAATTCATTTAATGAACGTCTTGATAGTGGCAAAATAACCAATTTTGAACAGCAATCTGAGCTAGCGTTTAAAAAAGTAGTCGAATATTATAAACAATACTCCCTCGATTATTTCACTTATGTGAGGTGGTTATTTGGCAGTGCTGATTTTGTATCTGCTTATGCTAAAAATAAACCGAGCTCATTTAATGCCACTCGATTTTGGCAACGTGAATTTGATTTCACCACCGAAACAGCAAAAATTAGTCATATTACCGATATAACCAATATTTTATTAGATATTAGCGGTAATGAGGTGAGTTTAGAGGAAGATAACGCCTTATGGGACGAGCTATTAAGTAACCCAAACAGTATTTATTACGTGATATGTCACGCTAATGTCAATGGTATCTCAATTGATGAACAGAATTTTATCGATATCCAGACCGACAGCCTCGTCAGTTGGCAAGATGTACTGGATAAAACCTCTGAGTTTTCTGCGGTTTATGAGTTAAGCCAAGAAGAGCATAATAAAAAAGACTTACAAGAAAAACAGCTCATCCTTGCCAGTAATCAGCGGCAAGTCAACGCCGCTATTGAAGCAAAGCAGCAACAACTCGACGCCATCAATAATAAAATTCAATACCTACATAATAGACCAGGTGCAAACCAAGTTGAATACAAACAGGCCAGAGAGGAGCGAAGACGCATAAGAGCGGAGATGACGGACTTAAATAATAAGCTACAGGCAATTGAGTCTGACTTATCGCAATTAAGTGCGCCTAGCCGCTTTGATGGCTTAAAAGTTGATAGCGCGCAAAACTACCTTGCCGATATGGCGATAAAAAAACATACTAATTTAATTAAACATGCTAACTACCAACCGATTAAAATTAGGTGGCATCAGCTTAACATCATGTACCGCTTAGCGAAATTTAATGTCTACCCTGTAGAACTAAACGTCAATATTAGGCGTGAAAGTATTGAGTCCGTATTTGCGATGCTGACAGATATGCATGGCGGATTTTTTAGACAAAATGGCTTTAATGTTGAAGAGCGTGCCTTTTTACAACAGTTTACGGTTATTGATGACGCAGCACCTCAATTAGGACAAAAGCACGCGGTAACCAAGCAGTGTAAGCTACATTTATGTTTTCCTGATGAACGCGCATTAGCACTATTTATGACATTTATGAAAACTAAAAGTAAAAATATTTTATCGGCGCATGAGCTTAATGCTTTTATTAGCAAACAGTTATCCAATTATTTTGGCGCAAGTGTTGCCGAGCAACAAATACAGAGCCAGCTTGCACAGTTAAGAAGCCAGCAGGCAACAGTGCAAGATAAGCTCAATCAAGCAAATTTAGAAAAAGGCGAGCGGGTAAGGCTACAAGGTCAAGCCCACGCAATGCAAAATGAAATTGCGCAGACACAGGCGCAATTAACTAAAATCGAGAAAACAGCTCGCCTTAATGCATTAAAAGGTATTCGTGTATCAGTCAAAAGCTATCATTTAAATTTAAAAGTCAATGCATTGGTTGGTATTTTAACCCTGTTTAGTATTAAGGATAATATTCAAGACTGGGGCACCCCGCAAGAAAAAGATGGTGAGATGGCAAACCGGGAAAGCTTATTTAATAATATTAGCACCTTAGCCTTGCTCGGTGTTGATTTAGCCACGCAGTATCACGGTATTAAATTAAATATGCAGTTATTAAAAGCCACTAGAAGTGGATCACCTACCGCAATGCTTGAAGATACCATTAGACTTAATAAATTCTTGGGTAGAAGTGTCGTCTATGCTTTTGCTCTAATAAATATTGTGGATGCCCTAACCGAGTTAACTAGTGCGATTCAAATGCGGGATATGGAAGATTTAACATATTTTTATCAAAGAACTATTGGTTCTGGTTTAATGGCAATTGGTGCTGCTCTTTTACTTATTACGACTCCATTCATATTAGCCATAGGCGCGATTTTCTTACTAGCTGGATTTATTTCTGTGAGTTTGAGTAAAAAATATGATAACTTTAGCGCAATTGAGCACTGGTTAAATCGCTGTTATTTTGGCAAACAAGTCGAGCTTAAATATTTGCAATACAGTGCCTATAATGAAGATAACGACTCATTAGCTGGCTTTGGTAATGCGATTAATGATTACCTATTAATCGCCAATGGCATTGAGACCTTTATCGCCTTTAAGCCGCTAAGTGAATTAATTAATGAACACAATAATCGCCGTAATGTGCAGTTTTACCTTAAAATTCCTAACTTTGCCCTAAATAGTAGCAACGAATACCTAAAAGTCGCTATTCGGTTATTTGATAACGATCACCATACTGGTAAAAAATGGATCGATTTGGAGTATTATATTTCAGCCGATGGGATTCGCCGCCAGCCGACTATCGCGGTGATTGATAGCCTGCCCGCTAAATCAATTATTGATGGTACGGATTATATTGTATTAGATGATGGTGCGCCTAATAAGGCGCAAGCCGAGCAAGTGGCAGCAAGCTTTAATCAACTGCCTACGGGTTATCAATCAGCGCAATTAGGCAGTTATCAAGGCAAACCGATACAAACTATTAAGGGCTTAAATATTCCCCAAAATGATAGCCATAATCCGGGTGAATTTAGCCTAACGGTGCAAACCGTAGAGGGTACCACACTAATTAGCGGTAGCGAATTAACGATAGCTAAAAATATTGCTGGCACTTATGATTTTAATCGTATCGAAGAGTATCAACTGATTATCTACTACTATAATCGTGATAATGTGCCATTAATTATTACTAAAAACAGCAGTAATATTACTGATTAACCACTAGGAACTCCATTATGCCATCAAAATACCGCCCACAACTATTTGGTTGGATTGGTGACCTTGGTAAAGGTTGTAATTATCTATCTGCCGCTGATGAACGTTTAATTTACGCTAATGATAATTACTGCGCCTTTATTCGTAAAACGTTAGGAAATCAATTGTTTTATTTCTTTTTATCTGGAATTCTCTCGGTTTCTTGTGTGATTTTAGCCATTTTATGTTTTTTTTTATGTGACATTCTTATTAAAAAAGTTGAGATTGATTTAGGGGTTTTGGCTTTTACCATTCTTATATTTATTGCTCTCTTTATCGCATTATATGCAATTCTAATCCCCGAATTCTATCAAAACCTATTTGCTAAACGGGGTGAGCCGATTATTTTTAACCGTAAAACCCAAAAAGTGTATATTAATGAAAGTTACTTTTTTAACTTTAAATTTTGGCGTAATCCACTCATGTTTTTACTGCCAGCAAAAAGGCGCATTAAAGAGTACAATTGGGCTGATTTGCATGGCATTGTGGTGCATAATTATTCGCGTAATGCTTTAACCACCACCATTATGATGGTATGTAAGCCAGGCACCCATCAAACCATTGACCATATTATGTTAGATCCAGCAAGAAGCGGTATTGGTAGTAATTTGGTATGGGGATGGGTGAATAATTTTATGGTGTATTTTCATTTAGCGAACTTAAATGATGGGCGATATTTAACAACCCAAGAAGATAAATTTAACCGTAACTATATCAAAGGGCAAGGTTGGCCACAGTGGATGCAAGACGCATTTAATGCCCGTTCACTCGATGAGCTTGCGCAAATCAAACAAAAATATGGTATTAAGGAATAACAATGGATAGGACGGATTAGTGATGCCCTCAAAATACCGCCCACAACTATTTGGTTGGATAGATGACCTTGATAAAGGCCCTCGTTATGTCACCAGTACCGATGAGCGCTTACTGTATGCTAATGATAATTACTGCGCCTTTATTCGCAAAACTTTAGGGAATCAGTTGTTTTATTTCTTTTTATCGGCATTACTAACACCTAGTTGTATTTTTTTAATCATTATGAGTTATGATTTTTCTATTGAGCTTATTAGAGATTCTGAGTATGAATTTTCTATTATGATAATTATTGCTATATTGACTCTTTTTGTTGCTATATATGCAAGTATACTTCCTGAATTCTATCAAAACCTATTTGCTAAACGGGGCGAGCCGATTATTTTTAACCGTAAAACCGAAAAAGTGTATATTAATGAAAGTTACTTTTTTAACTTTAAATTTTGGCGTAATCCACTCATGTTTTTACTGCCGGCCAAAAGGCGCATTAAAGAGTACGACTGGGCTGATTTGCATGGCATTGTGGTGCATAACTATTCGCGTAATGCCTTAACCACTACCATTATGATGGTATGTAAGCCATGTACCCATCAAACCATTGACCATATTATGTTAGATCCAGCAAGAAGCGGTATTGGCAGTACCTTTGTATGGGCTTGGATCAATAGTTTTATCAGCTATTCAAGCTCGGTAAATTTAAATAATGGTCGGTATTTAACAACCCAAGAAGATAAATTTAACCGTAACTATATCAAAGGGCAAGGCTGGCCGCAGTGGATGCAAGACGCGTTTAATGCCCGTTCACTCGATGAGCTTGCGCAAATAAAACAACAGCATGGTATTAAGGAATAACAATGGATAGGACGGATTAGTGATGCCCTCAAAATACCGCCCACAACTATTTGGTTGGATAGATGATCTTGATAAAGGCCCTCGTTATGTCACCAGTACCGATGAGCGCTTACTGTATGCTAATGATAATTACTGCGCCTTTATTCGCAAAACTTTAGGGAATCAGTTATTTTATTTCTTTTTATCTGCTATCCTGACCATTACATTTATTTTTCTATGCAGTTTAAGCATGGACTTCTTTAGTATATTAGTTGATGAATCCGACTATAAAACTTTTACCATAGTAATGGTAGGAATGACCGCTTTTATTGTCGGAATGTATGCTGTCATTATCCCTGAACTATATCAAAATTTTTTTGCTAAACGGGGCGAGCCGATTATTTTTAACCGTAAAACCGAAAAAGTGTATATTAATGAAAGTTACTTTTTTAACTTTAAATTTTGGCGTAATCCACTCATGTTTTTACTGCCAGCAAAAAGGCGTATTAAAGAGTACGACTGGACTGATTTGCATGGCATTGTGGTGCATAACTATTCGCGTAATGCCTTAACCACCACCATTATGATGGTATGTAAGCCAGGCACCCATCAAACCATTGACCATATTATGTTAGATCCAGCAAGAAGCGGTATTGGCAGTACCTTTGTATGGGCTTGGATCAACAGTTTTATCAGCTATTCAAGCTCGGTAAATTTGAATAATGGTCGGTATTTAACAACCCAAGAAGATAAATTTACCCGTAACTATATCAAAGGGCAAGGCTGGCCACAGTGGATGCTAGAGGCATTTAATGCCCGTTCGCTTGATGAACTTACGCAAATCAAACAAAAGTATGGTATTAAGGAATAACAATGGATAGGACGGATTAGTGATGCCCTCAAAATACCGCCCACAACTATTTGGTTGGATAGATGATCTTGATAAAGGCCCTCGTTATGTCACCAGTACCGATGAGCGCTTACTGTATGCTAATGATAATTACTGCGCCTTTATTCGCAAAACCTTAGGGAATCAGCTACTTTATCTATTGCTTTCTTTATTATCACTGCTAATGTTAGTGGCCGCAATTATATTTGTTACATTGTTAATTATTTCATTGATGACCCCCCCCCCTGACAACGGCATGTTAGCTCTTTCAATATTTATGCTATTTATGTCGTTAATTACAATTTATCTTATTATCCCCGAATTCTATCAGAACCTATTTGCTAAACGGGGCGAACCGATTATTTTTAATCGTAAAACCGAAAAAGTGTATATTAATGAAAGTTACTTTTTTAACTTTAAATTTTGGCGTAATCCACTCATGTTTTTACTGCCGGTAAAAAGGCGCATTAAAGAGTACGACTGGGCTGATTTGCATGGCATTGTGGTGCATAACTATTCGCGTAATGCTTTAACCACCACCATTATGATGGTATGTAAGCCAGGTACCCATCAAACTATTGACCATATTATGTTAGACCCAGCAAGAAGCGGTATTGGCAGTACCTTTGTATGGGCTTGGATCAATAGTTTTATCAGCTATTCAAGCTCGGTAAATTTAAATAATGGTCGGTATTTAACAACCCAAGAAGATAAATTTAACCGTAACTATATCAAAGGGCAAGGCTGGCCACAGTGGATGCAAGAGGCATTTAATGCCCGTTCACTCGATGAGCTTGCGCAAATCAAACAAAAGCATGGTATTAAGGAATAACAATGGATAGGGCAGCTTAGTTATGCCATCAAAATACCGCCCACAACTATTTGGTTGGATAGATGACCTTGATAAAGGCCCTCGTTATGTCACCAGTACCGATGAACGCTTACTATATGCTAATGATAATTACTGCGCCTTTATTCGCAAAACCTTAGGCAATCAGTTATTTTACTTATTTATTTCATTGTTATGCACATTAATGTTAATAGCTTTAATTGGGATATTTGTATTTATAATTATGCTGTTACTAAATGAGCCAAACCATACGATGTTGGCTTTTTCAATATTTGTGTCATTTATTGCTGTAATTGCACTTTATCTTATTATCCCGGAATTCTATCAAAACCTATTTGCTAAACGGGGCGAGCCGATTATTTTTAACCGTAAAACCCAAAAAGTGTATATTAATGAAAGTTACTTTTTTAACTTTAAATTTTGGCGTAATCCACTCATGTTTTTACTGCCAGCAAAAAGGCGTATTAAAGAGTACGACTGGACTGATTTGCATGGCATTGTGGTGCATAATTATTCGCGTAATGCCTTAACCACCACCATTATGATGGTATGTAAGCCAGGCACCCATCAAACCATTGACCATATTATGTTAGATCCAGCAAGAAGCGGTATTGGCAGTACCTTTGTATGGGCTTGGATCAACAGTTTTATCAGCTATTCAAGCTCGGTAAATTTGAATAATGGTCGGTATTTAACAACCCAAGAAGATAAATTTACCCGTAACTATATCAAAGGGCAAGGCTGGCCACAGTGGATGCAAGACGCGTTTAATGCCCGTTCGCTTGATGAACTTACGCAAATCAAACAAAAGTATGGTATTAAGGAATAACAGGGTGAATAACAATGGATAGGACGGATTAGTGATGCCCTCAAAATACCGCCCACAACTATTTGGTTGGATTGGTGACCTTGGTAAAGGTTGTAATTATCTATCTGCCGCTGATGAACGTTTAATTTACGCTAATGATAATTACTGCGTCTTTATTCGCAAAACCTTAGGGAATCAGTTGCTTTATCTATTGCTTTCTTTATTATTACTGCTAATGTTAGTGGCTGCAATTATATTTGTTACATTGTTAATTATTTCATTGATGACACCCCCAGATAACGGCATGTTGGCTTTTTCAATATTTGTGTCATTTATTGCTGTAATTGCACTTTATCTTATTATCCCCGAATTCTATCAAAACCTATTTGCTAAACGGGGCGAACCGATTATTTTTAATCGTAAAACCGAAAAAGTGTATATTAATGAAAGTTACTTTTTTAACTTTAAATTTTGGCGTAATCCACTCATGTTTTTACTGCCAGCAAAAAGGCGTATTAAAGAGTACGACTGGACTGATTTGCATGGCATTGTGGTGCATAACTATTCGCGTAATGCCTTAACCACCACCATTATGATGGTATGTAAGCCAGGCACCCATCAAACCATTGACCATATCATGTTAGATCCAGCAAGAAGCGGTATTGGCAGTACCTTTGTATGGGCTTGGATCAACAGTTTTATCAGCTATTCAAGCTCGGTAAATTTGAATAATGGTCGGTATTTAACAACCCAAGAAGATAAATTTAACCGTAACTATATCAAAGGGCAAGGCTGGCCGCAGTGGATGCAAGAGGCATTTAATGCCCGTTCACTTGATGAACTTGCGCAAATCAAACATAAGCATGGTATTAAGGAATAATAGGGTGAATAACAATGGATAGGACGGATTAGTGATGCCATCAAAATACCGCCCACAACTATTTGGTTGGATAGATGACCTTGGTAAAGGCTGCAATTATCTATCTGCTGCTGATGAACGTTTAATTTACGCTAATGAAAATTACTGCGCCTTTATTCGTAAGACCTTAGGGAATCAGCTACTTTATCTATTGCTTTCTTTATTATCACTGCTAATGTTAGTGGCCGCAATTATATTTGTTACATTGTTAATTATTTCATTGATGACCCCCCCCCCTGACAACGGCATGTTAGCTCTTTCAATATTTATGCTATTTATGTCGTTAATTACAATTTATCTTATTATCCCCGAATTCTATCAAAACCTATTTGCTAAACGGGGCGAACCGATTATTTTTAACCGTAAAACCGAAAAAGTGTATATTAATGAAAGTTACTTTTTTAACTTTAAATTTTGGCGTAATCCACTCATGTTTTTACTGCCAGCAAAAAGGCGCATTAAAGAGTACAATTGGGCTGATTTGCATGGCATTGTGGTGCATAACTATTCGCGTAATGCCTTAACCACTACCATTATGATGGTATGTAAGCCAGGTACCCATCAAACTATTGACCATATTATGTTAGACCCAGCAAGAAGCGGTATTGGTAGTAATTTGGTATGGGGATGGGTGAATAATTTTATGGTGTATTTTCATTTAGCGAAGTTAAATGATGGACGGTATTTAACAACCCAAGAAGATAAATTTACCCGTAACTATATCAAAGGGCAAGGCTGGCCACAGTGGATGCTAGAGGCATTTAATGCCCGTTCGCTTGATGAACTTACGCAAATCAAACAAAAGTATGGTATTAAGGAATAACAGTGAATCACATTTAAAAGCTCTGCATGCAAACGGCTATAACCATATAATCCGTGAGGTAATTCAAATAATGAATTGATTCTCTTATCTAGCTGTTGGTTAAACACCGTTCTCTAAGAAGGTGACCGCTTTAAATAAGCATAATAATCACGGCTAGAGACAGTAAATAAATGAAATAAAGGTATTTAGATAAACTATTTTACAATTTAATAAATTCGTACCTTGCTATGTCTGACTTGCAAAGTACAGTGCAGCCTTTTTTAGGATTTCGATCTCCTTTTAAAGGTCAAAATGTTTCCAGTAATTTGGGCAGATCACAACGTATGGGTTTTTTTATTGATAAGATTTTTATCGATTAACAGGTAAAATCACCAATAGATGCTCAATTATTGGTTTTACTTAGCTGCTCGATCAGCTGCAGCGTCTCGGGTAAAATGTCTAATATCAGTAGCAGTTGCTGCAAAATAATGGGATCATCATTATTCACATCATGTGTTTGTTTATCCAAGGTATCGCTAATTATTTGGCGTAGTAACAGCAAATGTTGGTCTATTTTTTGCTGTCTATTTAAGACATTGATAATAACAACACATGCATCGTCAAATAACGTTAATGTTTCAGCTGTTAGCTGCTTGTCACGGTGAGCGGCTAACGTTGAAATATAACTAATTAAGCTATGATTAAGGGTCAAAAAACGAAAGGCTTGATCGGCGAACTGCTGGTCGATATGGGGCTCTTTGGTCATTATGGTAATCAGTGCCGATAAATCAGCATTGTTTTCATGAACATGGCGCCTAATTAATCGATACTGCACATCGTTGTGCTTGCCTGATAAATATTGGCTACCAATCAAGGCTAAATAATGACTATTATCATTACAAGATCGTTTAATTAGCTTATCTAAATTACGGAACTTCCAATCTGGCCAAATAAAACTTACTGCCAACCAGGCGATAAGACAGCCGATAACGGTTGCGATTATTCTTAACATTGCGACATCTAAACTGCTTTCACCGATAAGACCAAAGCTAAAAAACACCAGCAAGGTAACAAATGCGGTGGCATAAGCATATTGAGAGTTTTTAAATAGAAAAAATAACCAACCACTTAAAATAATCAGTAACAGTTGCGCCTCAATGTTAGGAAATAGGTAAGTAAGCGGAACTCCTATCGCAATGCCGGCGAGGGTGCCAAGTACCCGTAAGCGCAGTCGATATTTCGTTGTTGAGTAGTTGGGCTGGCAAACAAATAAGCTGGTTAATATGATCCAATAACCATGCTGTAAGTGAGTGACTTGGATAATAATATAGCCAACAGAAAAAACTAAACTCATGCGCACCGCGTGACGAAATAGGGCGGATTTGACGGTTAAATTTTGTTTAATTTGTTGCCAGCTTTCTTTTATGCCGCTGAAATTATCCTCACTGAGTGATGTTTGCATGTACTGATTAGACAATTGCTGCTCATTATTAATATTGGATAATAGCAAATCAATATTTTGTAAGTTTTTAAGCAAATGAATGAGGGCATTAATCAGCTTACGATCACCTTGATGGCGGTTAATCGCCTCTTCTAAATAATTAAAATATTTTTCAAAAGTCGGATTATGTTGATAAATTTGCTTATATTTAATGCTAATTGCTAGCTGATTACAGGCCTTGGCTTGTAAATTTAAAATACGCGCAAAACGAAATAAAATATCGCTATGTTTAAGTTCTTGGCAAAGCGTTTGGTAGGCGACATGGGTGGCACTTGCTCGTTCGTGTATATCTTGCGCAACGAAGTAGTAATTGAGCATATTACGGATATAGGCTTGGCCGCGATAGCTTTTTAAGCGATTAAATAGCGAGGACTTGGTTTGATTTAGGGCATCAACGAATTGACTATTTGCTAAAGTAATATTGGCTAATTGGCTCTTAAAATTTTCGCTCTCATCTGGGTCAAATAATGCTGCTTTAGCATCTAAGTACTGCCCTAATTTAAAAAATAATACGGCTAAATTTTGTTGCGTTGTTCTTATCGGCTGGAGTATTGATTCAATAAATGAAACCAAGTTATACCAAATCGCGCCAATTAATAAACATATCGGCTGTGAGTAAAAATCGCTATACATTTTATGGCCTAGCATAGTATAAGCCGCAATCAGTAACGAACCGAAAGCGATTACGCCATAGCGTTGGCCTAACGCGCCAAGTAGGGTAAATATAAATGTTGATGAAATTAAGCCAATAATAAATAACACAGGATAGGGGAATAATAGTTGGACAGAGAAAGTCGCTAATGAAAAGCAAACTAATGTAATAATCAAATTAACTAATCGATAGAGTAAACGCGTGTCAATTTCACTTAACGCCGCCGCAACAACGCCCAATGTTAATGGGATAATGGCTTTTATCTCACCAAAATACCAAGGAATAAAGGTGCAGCCAGCAAGACTAATTAAAATTCGCATGCTGTAAAGCACATTACTGTGATAAAAAACTTGTCTTAATGAAGCGCGTAGAGTATTCACAATTTAGCTATTAGCAGTGGTTTATTGACGTAATTGTAGCTGAAACCGTTATTAAAATATAGAGATGCAGTTAATATATTGCTAATCAACATTGGCTAGACAAAAAAATAATAACTGCAGCAATAGTTATTACCTATGTATTGATTAATCATTTTGCGTTACTATATTCAATCATCCCTTCAGTAGGAATTGATTTTACTATGACAATGACAACGATTGAAAAAATTCAAAAACAGATCAGCGATAACCCGATCATCCTTTATATGAAAGGTTCGCCTAAATTACCCAGCTGTGGATTTTCAGCGCAAGCTTCTCAAGTTCTATCACAATGTGGCGTACCTTTTGCTTACGTTGATATTTTACAAAACCCAGATATTAGAGCGGAACTGCCTAAATACGCTGACTGGCCAACGTTTCCTCAATTATGGATCGATGGTGAGCTAGTAGGTGGTTGTGATATTATGATTGAAATGTTTCAATCGGGTGAATTGCAAACGCTAACCAAAGAAACCGCCAGCAAATACCAAACGGCATAATTGACTGTTCATTTACGGTTATCCGATGCGATAACGCTTTTTGCAAGGGAGCATTATGGCTCCCTTGATCGTTTGTCCTCTCTGGCAATTATTGCTCTTGGGCTAATGGCCAACCACCAAGTGATTTAAAACGATTAATCATCTCGCAAAATAATACTGCGGTTTTTTCCGTATCATATAATGCTGAGTGTGCTTCTTTATGGTCAAAAGGGATCTTAGCTGTTTCGCAGGCTCTAGCAAGCACGGTTTGCCCATAAACCAAACCCGCTAACGAGGCCGTATCAAAAGTAGCAAAAGGGTGAAAAGGATTACGTTTTATTTTACACCGTTCGGCGGCCGCCATTAAAAAACCATGGTCAAAATGGGCGTTGTGGGCAACAATAACCGCACGATTACAATCATTGTCTTTAATACCTTTGCGCACCATTTTAAAAATTTCATCGATAGCATTTAGTTCGGTTACCGCGCCCCTTAGCGGGTTGGTTGGGTCAATACCATTAAAAGCCAATGCTGATGGCTCTAATATCGCCCCTTCAAATGGATTAACATGAAAATGTATTTTATTATCAATAGCTAACCAACCATCATAATTCATTTTTACGGTAATTGCGGCTATTTCAAGTACGGCGTTGGTTTGACTATTAAAACCAGAGGTTTCGATATCAATGACCACTGGGTAGAAACCACGAAAGCGGTCACACAATTTATTCGATACAGTAGATTCAGGCACAATATTAACTTATTTTGTAAAACTAATTGGACTATTATGCCAGTAATTGTAAAAATTGGGTAGTGATTGTAAATAGGTATAGTCGGCAGAATATATTTACTATATATTGTATATTTATACAGTTATGATTTTAACCAAGATGTAATGATGAATTCGGTAAAGAAAATTATTCATATTGATATGGATTGCTTTTATGCCGCAGTAGAAATGCGAGATAACCCTCGTTACCGTAACATTCCTATTGCGGTAGGCGGAGATCCTAAAAAACGAGGCGTTGTCGCGACAGCGAATTACCTTGCTCGTCAATATGGTATTCACAGTGCGATGTCAATGGCTCAGGCGGTTAAATTATGCCCTCACCTTAAAGTGGTTGCCGGTCGGCATCAAGTTTATAAAGAGGTTTCCAAGCAAATTCATCAAATATTCAAACAATACACGCCACTCATTGAGGCCTTATCACTTGATGAAGCTTACCTTGATGTCACTGATTGCAGTTTATTCCATGGTTCAGCGACGCTAATAGCCCAAGATATTAGGCAAAAAATTGCTACAGAGCTTAATTTAACCGCATCAGCAGGCGTTGCACCATTAAAATTTTTAGCGAAAATCGCCTCAGATATGAATAAACCTAATGGTCAATATGTGATCCCGCCAGAAAATGTAGCTGAGTTTGTTACTCATTTGCCATTAAAAAAAATACCCGGTGTCGGTAAAGTCACCGAGAAAAAATTAGCCGAATTAGGCTTAGTGTATTGTCGTGATGTGATCAATTATGATTTAAGTAAACTCTTAAATCAGTTTGGTAAATTTGGTCGAATACTTTATGAACGTTGCCAAGGAATAGATGATCGAGAAGTGCATAATGATCGACAGCGTAAATCAGTCGGCGTTGAAAGAACCATTGATAATGACATTTATAATTGGGAAGAATGCCTGCCATTTTTTGACTCGTTATATGATGAACTTGAAAAACGGTTAAGCAAAGTTAGAGCCGACTTAGCGATTGCAAGGCAAGGCGTTAAATTTAAATTCCATGACTTCCAGATCACCACTCAAGAGCACGTCTATCCAAAGCTCAATAAGCAAGATTTAATTGAGCAAGCTCGTCAGATCTGGCTAGATAGACGTAAAGAGCGGGGGATCCGTTTAATCGGTTTTCATGTCACATTAATTGATCCCCAGCTCGATAAGCAGTTGGTTTTAACCTTTCAGTGATCCCTTTAGTCGATTTAATGTCAGGATACTATAATAAAAAAGCTAAAGGACAAATTGCCTTTAGCTAAAATATGGCTGATATTTTATTGTGTTAGTATTTTCACAATTTCAAATGAGCCTGACATCGTTAACGTTATTGAAAACTCTGATGGCGGTTGAATATCAACACTATCGGCTATAAAACTTTGTGCTTGACCGGCATTAAGAACTTTTTGCGAATAACTATAGTTGCGGGGTTGTATCGAATAGATATGACTATTTTCATCACTATTAAGGTGAGTTGGAACGCCTAATTGGTATTGCTTACCAAGCAATCGTGCCGCTTTTGCGGTTAGTTTGTCATAAATCGATTGCTCATATTGCGCCAAAATGCGATTTTTTTCTAACTCAGATACGTTATAACTTATATCATTATTAACTGTCATTTTAAGCTCTTGGGCTTTAACGATTATTTTCCCAATTAAATCAAAGTTATTTACTTTAACTTGCAGCGTGTTACGTACATAATATTTTTTTACAGTTTCAGTCTTGGGTGAAATAACTTGGTTATCATAACTGGCAACTGAAATATCATTAATTCCTAATTTAGCTAACTCATTAATAATTAGCTGATATTTTTGTTGAGCCAGTTGCTTAGCTTGGTCGGCTGAATCGCCATTGGCCTCAAGGCTAAAAATATAAGCGTTATTATCGACACGCTGTTTAATATCATCAATATTGTTTTTATCAAATAGTTTTACTGCGTCAAAAAACTGCTTATTGGTCATATTAACATTAACGGCAAATTTTGAATTATACCGTTTAGATTTATCCGCAATCGGCTGTTGTTGTTCATGTTCATAATTTTGATAAGCAATTGTAGTTAAGTCCTCATTTTTAATACCTAATTGGTTTAAATATTGATTTAATGCTTTCATATTCGCGGTATTGCGATTTGATGCATCATTTGGACTACTACCTTCGGTAATATAGGTAATTGAAAACTCAGCCGTATCAGGCTTTAACTTGATTGTTTCTGTTATGCTGGTGTTAATATCACCAATTACCACGGCATTATTACCATATTTAAGCCGTTGCAATTCAAGTGTATTGGCTAAATTCTCGTTTGGTACAGTTGAATAAGCGGCTTGAGGTATTAATATAAGACTCAAATTTAATAATAAAATAGATGCTATTTTCTTTTTCATTTGTTCAACCTTTTAAATGCTGTCATGGTAGCTAATTAGCAATATCCCGTTTGATATAACACGATTCATAATAGAACAAAAAATCACTAAGGTATATAAATTAATCAATTACTTATAAAAAACGCCATTCATTGAGGCGTTAATTTTTCGCTTAAGCAACGCCATATTGTGTTTGGTAGGCTTCAACGCGAGCTAATTCATCTGCTTTGTCATCCTCAGCAGATAAGTAATTGATTAAATCATTAAGCGTAATGATTGATATCACATCACAGTTATAGGCTTTTTTAATCTCCTGAATAGCCGATAGCTCTCCTTTGCCTTTTTCTTGGCGATCTAAACTAATCAACACGCCTGATAATTTTGAGTGGTTATTTTCCAGAATTTGCATTGACTCACGAATAGCGGTGCCAGCGGTGATCACATCATCGACTAACATAACGCGTTTATCTTGAATTGAACTGCCAACCAAATTACCGCCTTCACCATGATCTTTGGCTTCTTTACGGTTAAAGCAATAGGGAATTTCAATATTATGGTGTTCTGACAAAGCAACAACTGTTGCCGCAACGATTGGGATCCCTTTATAGGCTGGCCCAAAAATTACATCATATTCTAGATTTGCATCGAGTAGCGCTTCTGCATAAAAACGACCTAATAGCGCCAGATCTTTACCGGTATTAAACAATCCTGCATTAAAAAAGTAGGGGCTTTTTCGTCCTGATTTCAACGTGAATTCGCCAAATCGCAATACTTCTCTTTCAAGTGCGAATTGAATAAATTGGCGTTTGTATGACTTCATATGATGTTTCTCCAGACGTTAATGTGCTATTACTTTTAAATAAGGTTTAATAAACAAATTGTAACTAAAAATAAAGCGACATATGTCGCTTTTTAAATCAATGCTAGTATGAGGTGATATTTAATGCTAGTTTTTGTGCCTCAATAATGGTATTAATTCCATTTTTTGCTAATGCTAATAGTTCCATTAGTTCATCATGACTAAATGGTTCTCCCTCAGCAGTGCCTTGTATTTCAATTATTCTCTCATCATCGGTCATGATGACATTCATATCCGTTTCGGCATTAGAATCTTCAATATACTCAAGGTCGCACAAGGCTTGATCTTTTACGATACCGACCGAAACAGCCGCAATTAAGCCTTTAAATGGATTAGTTTTTAATGTGCCTTGTTCTATCATGCCATTAAGCGCATCATAAAGCGCAACGCATGCGCCTGAAATTGATGCGGTGCGTGTACCTCCATCGGCTTGGATCACATCACAATCAAGCGTAATGGTATATTCGCCTAATACTTTAAGATCAACTGCGGCACGTAGTGAGCGAGCGATTAAGCGCTGGATTTCCATTGTTCGACCGCTCTGTTTACCTTTAGCCGCTTCACGTTGTGTTCGGGTATTTGTCGCTCTTGGCAACATGCCATATTCAGCCGTGATCCAGCCTTGATTTTGACCTTTAAGAAAACGAGGAACCCCTTCTTCAATCGTTGCATTACAAAGCACTTTGGTTTCACCAAATTCAATTAATACAGAACCTTCGGCATGTTTGGTATAATTACGGGTGATTTTTATCGGGCGGACTTGTTCCGCGGTTCGGCCAGAAGGGCGCATGTCTATCTCCAATTAGGTTTTATCTGATACTGAATCAATAGTTTATTAGGAGGACATTACTATAAGGATAAGTAATGTTTAGCCTAAGCTAAGGGGGCATTATACAGAATTTGTGCTACAATGCACAGCAACTTTTATGACTTTAGGAAGAAACAATTATGATCCGCAGTATGACTGCTTATGCAAGAAAAGAGCTCAATGGAAGTTGGGGGCATGCCGCTTGGGAACTACGTTCTGTCAATCAGCGCTATCTAGAAACATATATTCGCTTGCCTGAACAGTTACGCTCACTAGAGCCGATTATTCGTGAAAAACTTAGACGTCGTTTAACTCGAGGGAAGGTCGAATGTAATTTGCGCTTTGAACTTGATTTAGCCAATCAGCATCAAGAATTGTGCCTGAATAAAGATCTTGCTAAGCAGTTGATACAAGCCGCTAATTGGATTCGTGATGAAGCGTCATCAGGTGATGTCAATGTGGTTGATGTATTACGCTGGCCTGGGGTTATGTCAGCTAAAGAACAAGATCTTGACGCTATTTCGCACGAGATCTTAGCGTTACTTGAAACAGCCATTGATGATTTTATTGATGTGCGTGAACGTGAAGGTAAAGCGCTTGAATCAATGATTATTAAACGTCTAGAAGGTATCACGCAAGAAGTGACCAATATTCGAGGTTGGATGCCTGAAATTTTACAATGGCAGAAAGATAAATTACACGCCAAATTAGCGGAAGCTAATGTTGAGCTTGAAGCAAATCGCTTAGAGCAAGAACTGATTTTATTAGCGCAGCGAATAGATGTTGCGGAAGAGTTGGACCGTCTATCGACCCACGTTAAAGAAACCTATGCTATTTTGAAAAAAAATGAAGCAGTTGGGCGCCGCCTAGACTTTATGATGCAAGAATTTAATCGTGAATCCAATACGATTGCCTCTAAATCGATTAATGCCGATGTAACTGCATCAGCAATTGAACTTAAAGTACTGATCGAACAAATGCGTGAGCAAATCCAAAATATTGAGTAGTATTCGAGCTTTTCTTAACTACTTTGAGCTAGAACAAGCCCTAACATAAAGGGCTTGCTAGTTTTGTTACAATTATCATAATTCACTCATTAGGCGTAAATTCATGGTAATAAAACGATTGCTAGCAACTAGCGATATTGCTAATCTGTATGGTGGCAGAATCAGTAAATAAATAACGTAAAATAAACTGTCGCTTTATCAGCAATATTATTTTAAGTAGTGCTATAAATTTAATATTAAAATGGAGTTTTTATGCCTACGATGTTAGATATGCCGCAGATGCTGGCATTTGTCTTAATCCTCTTTATTTTGTACCTTGGTGATGTTATTTCAACCTATACCAAAGCTTGGATCCCTTCAGTTTTTATCTGTGCGGTACTTTTTCTAGCTGGGTATTGGACATTTTTCCCCAAAGATATTGTTGCCAGAGCCGGTATTTCAGCCTCGGTTGCGGTTATGTTGATGTACCTGTTAATTACCAATATGGGGACCTTATTATCTTTACGTGATTTGAAAAAACAGTGGAAGACGATTTTAGTCTCTTTGTCTGGCATTGTCGGTATTATTGTTTTTTGTACGATTATTGGTATGCTCTGTTTTGATCGTAATACCGTCATTGTTGCCATCCCCCCGTTAGTCGGTGGCATTGTTTCGGCAATAATAATGTCTGGTGGCGCTAAAGCGGCTGGTTTGCTCGATTTATCCGTATTTGCCATTGTGATTTACGTGATGCAAGGATTTGTTGGATATCCACTAACCGCGATTATGCTAAAGCGCGAAGGCTTACGTGTATTAAAAAAACATCGAGCAGGTGAATGGGAAAATAATAATGATACTACGACAACCAATCATAAACTCGATGTTGTTAGCACGGTTGATGAATACCCTATGCCACGATTATTTAACAAAATTCCAAGTAGTTATAATAGTAGCTATTTTCAATTTTTACGCTTGGCATTTGTTGGTTATTTAGCCTATCTATCTTCCGTACTCTTAGCGCCGCTCATTGCCATTAGTCCTTTTGTTTTATGTCTATTATTTGGTGTAATTGCTTCATCTATTGGTTTTTTAGAACGCCATCCGCTAAAAAAAGCAAATGGATTCGGTTTTGCCGTTATGGCATTAATGTTGTTTATTTTTGATACCCTTAATCATGCAACGCCACAAATGCTCTTGAATTTACTGATGCCATTAATCGTTTTAATCCTTGCTGCCGTTGTTGGAATGTTGGTTTTTGCCGCAATTATAGGCAAAGTATTGAAGGTTAGCACTGAGATGGGGTTTGCGATTGCTCTAACGGCTTTATATGGTTTTCCTGCTGATTACATTATTACTAATGAAGTTATCAATAATCTAACTACCGATGCCAAAGAAAGGCAAATTCTTAATAGCCATATGTTAGCACCAATGCTCATTGGCGGCTTTATTTCAGTTACGATTGTGTCGGTTGTACTCGCGGGTATTATGGTGGGAATGATAACGCCTATAAATTAATAGTAAGCAGATTAAACGAATTAGAGGAAGAGTTATGATTAACAGTAAAATAGCTACATTAGTGGCTCATTATAATCAGGAGATGATTGCCTTTCGACGTGATCTACATCGTCATCCTGAATTACCATTTGAGGAAGTTCGTACCACTAATCGTATTGCGCAGGAGTTAGATAAACTGGGTATTACCTACAGACGAACAGAGCCAACGGGAATTATTGCCGATATACAAGGTGGCAAAGCAGGTAAGACTATTTTGTTACGCGCTGATATCGATGCATTGCCGATACAAGAAATAAACCAAACTATCGATTATAAATCGACTATCGACGGTAAAATGCATGCCTGCGGTCATGATTCGCATACGGCAATGTTACTTACCGCAGCTAAAGTACTTAATGACATAAAGCACCAGCTGCCAGGCAATGTTCGATTAGTTTTTCAACCTGCAGAAGAGATCGCTCAAGGCGCAAAAGCGATGATAAAGCAGGGCGTATTGGCGGGTGTTGATAATGTGTTTGGGATGCATATTTGGTCGCAAACCCCGATTAATAAAATATCGTGCATTGTTGGTCCTTGCTTTGCTTCTGCGGATCTATTAACGGTTAGATTTAAAGGTAAAGGAGGGCATGGCTCGATGCCACATGATACGGTTGATGCAGTTATGGTGGCGTCGGCATTTGTCATGAATGTGCAAGCAATCGTTTCTCGTGAAGTAGATCCATTAGAATCAGCGGTTGTTACCATTGGGCGAATGGAAGTGGGAACGCGTTTTAATGTGATTGCTGAAAATGCCATATTAGAAGGGACAGTGCGCTGTTTTAATCTTGCAGAACGAGAAAAAATAATAGCTGCCATAAAACGTTATGCTGACCACGTTGCGGCAATGTACCGAGCGACTGCCGAAGTCGACTATGTATATGGTACGTTGCCCGTTATTAATGAGCAACGCAGTGCACTATTGGCTCAATCAATTATTACTCAAGCTTTTGGCGAGTCTTATTTATATAACGAGCGACCAACAACGGGAGGTGAAGATTTTAGTTATTATACTGAAAATATTCCCGGTGCTTTTGCGCTATTAGGCAGTGGTAATCCGACCAAAGATACGCAGTGGGCGCATCATCATGGTTGTTTTAACATCGATGAAGAGGCGATGACAAAAGGGGCAGAGCTATATGCGCAGTATGCTTGGGCTTATTTAAATCAAGATCAATTTTAAATTATAGCAACAAGCCAGATATTCACTGAGTATGTGGCTTAATTTATTTAAAAATACTGCAATAAAATTAAACTAAATCCCATTATTGTCATACCACAAAGAATACCGACACTCGGGTTACGCTTAGGATCAACTTCTTTAGCAAGAGGAATAAGCTCATCAATTGATAACGCGACCATGATCCCTGCAACGGCAGCCATAATGCTTGCCATCAACGTTTGACTAATATAATCACCAAGTGCGACATAAGTTAAAACGCCACCAAGAATCTCAGCAAAGCCCGATATACTCGCCCAAAACAGAGCTTGCCATTTTGAACCGGTCGCAATATAAATTGGTGCGGCGACCGCTAATCCTTCGGGAATATTATGAATCGCTACCGCAATTGCGATGCCAATGCCTAGTTCGATATTGACACTTGCGGTGATAAAAGTAGCAATCCCTTCAGGAAAATTATGTAGGCTGATCCCAAGTGTTAATAATATTGCCGTACGTTTTAGCTTATCTTTATATGAGGGTTTAATGTGCTTTATATCGACAAATCCCTTACCTTCACCCGGAATGTCCTGTGGATGGTAATGGGGCAGCAAGCGATCGATGGCAAAATAGCCAAGCAATCCAATAATGAACATTAAGTAACATAAAATAGGCGAGACAAAGGGAGTATTAAGCGCCGCGGGTAGCATTTCCATTAATGAGATCAACAGCATAATACCCGCTGCAAAGCCAAGGGAAAATCCTAATAGCCGAGCGGAAGGTTTTTTAGTTAACACTCCCAAAATAGCGCCGATAAATGTCGACGCACCAGCTAATATCGTTAGAATAAGTGGAGTGGATAGCACAAAAATACCTTATCGACTAAATGAAATGATTCCCCACCATGGACTAAACAGGTTCATACAAACCATATTTAATATAATCAAAATAAAGACAAAAATCATAAAGGAGAGATCGATATTACCAATCGGAGGCACAACGCGCCGTATTGGTGCGATAAGTGGTTCCGTGAGCTGATATAAGACCTCTTCAAGTATTGATTTTCCTTTGCTGATCCAGCTTAAAATCGCTCTTACTAGCAACATCCAGAAAACTAAATTACCCAACGAATATAAGATGACATAGAATCCACAGATCAAATATTGTAGGTTAAAATTAGGCGCATTAGTATTATACATTTTAATAATAGCAATAAACTTAATCACAGCGAGGATGTAGAGCACTAATAGCGTAGCCGTATCTATTTTTCCAATTGACGGAATTATTTTGCGCAGAGGACCAATTACGGGCTGGGTGATTTTAATTATAAATTGGGTGCATGGATTATAGTAATTGACGCGCGTATACTGCATCCAGACTCGTAAAATAACGAGATAAACACAAAGCGTTAATAGCATATTAATAAGGTAAAATAGTGGTGACATCAAAAACTCCTTTATATTTATTTTTAGCAATATAGCATAAAAGGGATTGGGTGTGTTACCTCTTGCCAAATATTGCAGAGCCAATTCTAACCATATTACTGCCCGCAATAATCGCCGATACCATGTCATCGCTCATACCCATTGATAGGGTATCGAGTTTAATATGCTGCTGTAAGTTATCATAAAGTTTAAACATTTCATCAAATGCGATACGTTGTAGGTTAGGATCTGTTTCGGCTTTAGGGATAGCCATTAACCCCCTAAGCGTTAAGTTAGGCAGTTTTATTATTTCTAGCGCTAACGGTAAGAGTTCATCGGGTGTAACGCCAGATTTTGTTTGCTCATTACTGATATTAACTTGAATGAGGATATTTAAAGGTAGCAATGTATTGGGTCTTTGCTCACTCAGCCGTTTAGCAATTTTTAATCGGTCAACAGTTTGTACCCAATCGAAATGTTCAGCAACAAGCTTAGTTTTATTTGATTGCAGTGGGCCAATAAAATGCCATTGCAGAGCAAGATTCATATTTAATTGCCGAAAATATTGTATTTTTTCAATACCTTCTTGCACATAGTTTTCACCAAAAGCAAGTTGCCCAGCCTGAATGGCTAGTTCAATGGCTGAACACGGTTTCATTTTGCTTACTGCAATAAGTTTAATTTTACTGGGATCACGATCGCACTTTCTTGCAATATGCATAATCTCATTATGTATACATTGTAAATTATCTTTAATCATTATCGCTCACGTAAGGATTCATATATGGAAACTATTTTTGCATTAAGTGTAACTCAAAACGCCTCTGATTTGCATCTTTCTAGCGGCGAAAAAGTCATAATTAGGCAAAATGGTAAATTAATTAACTTAACCAATGACCGTTTATCGAGTCAGGAGCTAGAGAAAAAACTTTTTGCTATTTTGACATTAGAGCAATTGCAGCAAATAGAGGAACATAAACAAGTTGATTTTGCCTACCATCATCAAAAATTGGGTCGATTCCGCGGTAATATTTTTTATCAAAAAAGAGGTATTTCAGCCTGTTTTAGAGTTATTCGTGATGAGATTTATACGCTTGATGAAATTAACGCACCAGAGATACTAAAAACATTAGTTATGAAAAAACAAGGGTTGATTTTTATAACTGGTGCAACAGGGTGTGGTAAATCGACAACATTAGCGGCGATGTTAGAGTATGTTAATCGGCATCAATGCAAACATATTCTGACATTAGAAGATCCGATTGAATTTATTTACACGAACAAGTTAGCTTTGATTCAACAACGCGAAATTGGCACTCATTGTAACCGCTTTTATGATGGATTAATCTCAATGCTGCGACAAGATCCCGATATTATTATGCTTGGTGAATTAAGGGATAAAGAAACCGTAGCTGCCGCATTACAAGCTGCCGAAACTGGCCATTTAGTTTTAGCAACACTACACACTAATTCTGCGATACAAACACTTAATCGTATTATCGATTTATTTCCTGAACAATCAAAAAATTTCATCTGTTCACAACTAGCGAATTCTTTACAGGCTGTTATTTCCCAGCAATTAATTACCAACATTAAAGGAGAACGAAAAGCAATTTTTGAAGTCTTAGTTAATACTCCGGCAGTAAGTAATTTAATTCTTCAGGGTAAAACAAAACAACTGGTCTCTTTAATGCAAACTGGTTCACAGCATGGGATGAGCTTGATGGATGGAGAGTAAAAAGGCACTAAATAGCGCCTTTTATTACAACTCAGCTTAGAATATAGCGGTAATTAGTAACAAAACACCTAATACAATAGAAGCGGTACCAAATATACTTTGTAGTGGTAATAATTTGGCAATTAGATTCTGACCTTTTTCCTCTGACTTAGGGTTTTTTGATAAAATATACTTATTAATCAAATTAAAACCGAGAATAAAGCCTAGAATGATCATAATTAAGGCAATAGCAACAAGCAAAATCCAGGTGCCACTAGCATTAAAAGTAAAATAAAAGTTTGCATTAATAAGTAGACCAATAAGATCCCATATACCTAAAACTAAGATGACTACACCAAGCCAGCCTTGATAAGGCGCTATTTTACCTAATAACTCTTGAGAACTAGGTCGTTTAGATAAAATTAAAGTAGGAATAGTCAATACTCCCGATATAATAAGAATTAATGAATACACAATATACGTTGCCATGATTTTACCCTTTATTGTTAACTCGTTTTCAATTATTACCTTGTTTTCAACTGCTTGCGAATTATCTGGTTTTTCCGCTTTGAAATCAAGAAATTTTTATATAATCTAGCAAGTTATACAAGGTGATAAGCCATTATTCCAGCTCTTTTTCAGTGAATAAACCGCTAAAAAGGTCGGTGCTCAAATAACGTTCACCTGACGATGGAAGAATAACAACAATCGTTTTATCTTTATTTTCTGGCAGATTAGCTAATTTATCTGCTGCAAATACGGCAGCACCTGACGATATTCCAGCTAGTATCCCCTCTTTGTCCATAATTTTACGTGCAGTATTAATCGCATCTTCATTTGATACCTTTTCGACTAAATCGATTAGGCTCAAATCAAGGTTATCAGGAATAAAACCTGCGCCTATGCCTTGAATTTTATGCGGTCCTGGTTGTATAGGTTCTCCAGCAAGGGCTTGACTAATAACCGGTGAGTTTAACGGTTCAATTGCGACGGCAGTAATGTTCTTGCCTTGAGTTTTTTTTAGATAACGAGTAACACCGGTAAATGTGCCACCCGTGCCGACGCCCGCGATAAATATATCAACGTCCCCATCGGTATCTTGCCATATTTCTGGTCCTGTGGTTTTTTCATGAATTTCAGGGTTTGACGGATTGCTAAATTGCTGCAGCATTAAATTATGTTTAGGATCACTAGCAACGATCTCTTCTGCTTTTGCGATAGCGCCCTTCATTCCTTTTGCTGCCTCAGTGAGAATAAGGTTAGCACCAAGTACTTTTAATAATTTACGTCGTTCAATACTCATACTTTCAGGCATGGTTAACGTTAATTTATAACCTCTCGCAGCTGCCACTGCAGCGAGCGCAATACCCGTATTACCACTAGTTGGTTCAATTAGCTCAACACTGGGCGTTAATTGACCTCGTTTTTCTGCATCCCAAATCATGTTCGAAGCAATACGGCATTTGACGCTAAAACTTGGGTTGCGTGATTCCACTTTGGCAAGAATATTACCTTGACCAAAGTGTTTTAATCGTACAAGAGGTGTATGGCCGATAGTTTGAGAGTTATCATCAAATATTCTACTCATTAGCAAATCCCCGTTAAAATAAAGTGTCGCGTTGGTTTAAAAACAACTAAAGTTATAATCAAAATTATAGATCTTTAACAATAAGAGTGTACTAATAATTTGTTATAACGATATATTTATTTGAAATAAGCGATAAATAGAAATAATAATAACTATTATCCATTAGTTAGTTGCAAATACCGCTAATATTTAAAGATTAGTAATGAAGCTGCTGCTCGGTTAAACCTTGAAATAAAAAAGGTTTACTTACTTGATAAGCATCGGTTGCATCACCAGAAAATATATTACGTTGTTCTCTGCCTAGTTTAAGCTCTTTTACTTGCCCTGTCTCTGCGGAAAAATCAATTTTACTTAAGTCAGTCCAAAAAATATTTGGCGTTAATGCTGATTCAAAAAAATAGAGTTGATGTTTATGGTCATACAGCGTTCGCCAGCGAGTTGATGATATTTCAGGTGAGTCTTCAGTTGTTAGACCGTAGGGCACGGAAACATTTCTGATAACACTAAAGACGCTAGCCACCGCAGTTCTTGCATCCATTTTTTGCGGAATATTATTAATATAAAAAGAGGCTCTTGCAAAGCGATCCGCGGCTCGATTGGTTCCTGGTAGGAATGACAATCCACCGATCTCCTGCCAATACTCTTCCATCGCTAGCTGTTTATCGTAAGTCGGTGAATTAGTCATCACTTGATAATCACGACTATGATGAATAACTTGCTTTCCATCAATGTATTCAATTATTGCGCTATCACCAGTGCTATCAGATAAAGATAGATGCAGCGTAGCAAGTCTATTTTGTCCCGGTACATTATCAGTCACGACGGCTAGAGGGTGAAGTGTTATATGGGCTACAGCTTCCGCAACTGACGCAAAATTATCTAGCATATATTGTGCCCAAATTGAGACAGACAGACCATTATTACCTACCAGCTCGGTTGGATATTGTGACTCAGCTAGCCAGAGTAAATTAGCAACTAAGCCTTTTTCGTTAACACCATCAGTAGTTGAAACATCATAGCCTGATGCAATCACACTGCCGTATTTTGCGGTCCAAGTTAATGAATGCTTGGCAACGACGCCATCACGCACCATGCCTCGAGGAAAAATCCATAAATTAGTCGCAATTTCATCTTTCCAGTCCATCGATCTCGCGGTAATAATTTGTTGTTCATCGCCTAAATAGACGATTCGAGTGCAAGCGTCACTTAATGCAGTAAAGCCAATTAGCGATGCAATAAGTGCGTATTTTAATGGTTGTTTAGATTTGATGAATTTCATCTTTTCCCCTTAAGTGTTGTTATGTACAAAATTATCCCATTGATTTAAAAGGTGGTTTTGCAAACCAAATTGTAACAGTTAATGCAATAAATACCCAACCGCTTAGCCAAAAAATATCATTGGCAGAAAGAATTAGGCTTTGTGCTGAGATTTGCTCATTAATATAAGTCGATGTTTGTATTTTTGATAAACCGTATGAAGACATTTGCTGATAGTAGTCTACTGAATTGGCATTATATGGATTAATTGATTCGGTTAGCTGCGCGTGATGTAACGATGCCCGATTTGCCCACATGGTTGTGGTGATTGATGTGCCTACTGAGCCAGCTAATGTACGAAAAAAATTAGCTAAACTTGACGCGGAAGCCAGACGATCGGCAGGTAAACCTGATAACGTTAATATCGTTAATGGCATAAAAAAACACGCAACCGCGATGCCTTGTATTAATTGTGGTATCGCGATCCCAATAAAATTAATATTTGACTCAAAAGTGTAAGCTCGCCAGAAAAAGCATAAAGAGTAGAATAAAAATGAATTGGTAATAATCCAACGAATATCAATGTGATCAGCGAGCTTTGCTACATAAGCCGACAACAGAATGGGTAATAATCCTATCGGCGCTAACGCAATGCCGGCCCAGGTTGCGGTGTAGCCGTAAACCTCTTGCAATAGCTGAGGTAATAAAACAATCGCACCAAAATATGCCATATAAGATAAGCTGGTTGAGATAGTCCCAATAGAGAAGTTTCTAATTTTAAATAAGGCAAGATCAACTACGGGATTGTGGTTATTTAATTCCCAAATGACTAAAAATGTTAGTGCAATTACCGAAATAATTGCTAAGGTGGTAATTTCATTCGAGGCAAACCAATTAAGCTCTTGTCCTTTATCTAAGAAAACTTGTAAACACCCAACACCAACGGTTAATAACGCTAGACCAATATAGTTGAAGGGAATTTTTACTGCTTTTGATTCCATCTCTCTTAACAAATAAGCCCCTAAAATAACGACCAAAATGCCGATTGGAACATTCATGAAAAATATCCAGCCCCAATCATAATTATCACTGATGTAACCACCAAAAATAGGGCCACATACGGGGGCTAAAATAATGGTCATTGACCATAAGGCAAGCGCTATTTTTTGTAGGGCGGGGGGATAACCTCGTAGTAAAATGCTCTGAGATAAAGGGATAACAGGACCGGCGACAGCGCCTTGAATGACTCTAAAAAAGAGTAGCATGGCTAAGCTATCGGATATCCCGCATAAAAAAGATAATAATGTAAAAAGTGCCGTAGCCCACAAGAAAATGGTTACCTCACCATAACGTTTAGCTAAAAAACCACTAATCGCAATAGAGATAGCATTTGATACGCCAAATGCGGTTATGATCCATGTTCCTTCGGTGATCGACACACCTAACGATCCCGAAATAGTGGGAATGGCTACGTTAGCGATAGTAGAATCAAGCACTTGCATAAAGGTGGCTAATGATAAAATAATTGTCATCAGAGCAAGTTTTGCACCCGTGTAGGGCGTAAAGTTACTCATACTATTGCTCCATTGTTGGGCTATAGGTATTTTGCTCAATAATCTCGTTAATTATAATATCTATATTATCTAAACTTAGTACCAGTGCGTTACTTTCATAAAATGGTATCGTTCGTTGTGTTGTAGCTAGCACCTGACCATCATCATTTCTAACATCAATAGTGACGTTCATTGAAAGGCCAATTCTAAGCGGATATTGGTTTACTTGTTGCTTGTCTAACTCAATTCGAACAGGTAAACGCTGCACAACTTTGATCCAATTACCGGTTGCATTTTGTGCGGGCAATAATGAAAATGCGCTACCCGTTCCCATATTAATACCAACCACTTTACCTTGATAAGTTACGTTATCACCGTACAGATCACTGATTGCGGTGGCGGTTTGACCAATGCGGATATCTTGTAGCTGTGTCTCTTTAAAATTGGCATCTATCCAGATTGGTTCTGGCGGTACAATCACCATTAACTGGCTTTCAGGAGTAACTTGCGACCCGACTTCGACATTGCTTCTTGCCACATAACCAGTAATAGGGCTACGAATTGTTGTTCGTTGTAATGTTACCCAAGCTTGTCGAACGGTGTCTGCCGCTTGTTTAACCGCAGGTTGTTCATGTAATGTTACGCCATGCAATAACGCTTGATTTGCTTGGTATTGTTGTTTTGCGATTTCAACGTCTAATTGCGCTAATTCCATGCTCTGTTTTGCATGTTGTAACTCTTCGATAGAGACATCGTCCTTACGACCCAAAGATAAGCGACGCTGATAATCTTGTTGGGCTTGCTGCAAGTTAATTTCATTCGACTTTATTTTAGCCAAATATTGTTCAGCATCAATATACAAAACTTGAGTTTGTCTAACGATGTTAGCTAGTGCATCTGTTGCTTGTTGATAAGCAAGTTTTGCATCGGTGTCATCGAGGCGTATTAATATTTCACCCGCTTTAACTAAGTCAGTGTTGACGAAACTAACCTGTATTACTTTACCCGTTGTTTGTGCTACAACGGGGGACTGGATCCCTGACACATAAGCATCATCGGTAGAAACTTCCCCTCGAATGGCGACGAACCAGTAGAGACCATAAAGACAAAAAACAACAATAAATACAAGACTGGCAATAAGTATCCATCTGCTACGACGTTTAATGCTATTAGGATCAGAAGTAGATTGTGAAGTCATAAATAGTTATCCCATTTTATCGATTACTCATCTCGGCAAATTTGGTATATATTAATAAATCAAATGCTTAATAAATCGATTATTTAATATATAAGATAACAATTATTTAACAACTCTATTATACCTATTAATTTATGTTTTTAGTTTAACTACACTTAAGTAGTTCGGGTCTAGATTTGATCGCCGATTATATGTTAAATTATCGACAATATAAATGTATCAAACATATTCTTATCACTCGTGTCCAAGCTTAATTGATTGGAATTTAACTAGCACAGTTGCTGTTTTAGCAAAATAAATTTTTAAGGTATGATCACGAATGGCAAACGCCGAGCTATATGAGCCAGCAATTAAACTACAACTTGGTATTAGCAAATGTTTATTAGGCGAAAAAGTGAGATACGATGGCGGTCATAAACGGCTACCATTTGCTGTCGATGTTCTTAGCTCTTTCGCTGATTTTCATGTTATTTGCCCGGAAACCGCGATAGGATTACCAACACCTCGTCCGACTATTGGTCTATACCAAAATACTATGCAATCAGTTGTGATACGCTTTAATGATCGGCAAATAGATAATGGTGATATCGATAATAAAATGACGTTATTTTGTCAACAGACAATGCGCAGCCTCAGTTCTTTATCTGGTTATATTGTTTGTGCTAAATCGCCAAGTTGTGGTTTAGGTAACGCAAAAGTTTATGATAATGATAGTGGTGATTTTGTTACATTAGCTGATGGACGATTTACCGCTTACCTGCGTGATTGTTACCCGTGGTTGCCTATTGAAGATAATGTACGATTAAACAACCCAGATATTCAGCAACATTTTGTTATTCGCATGTTTGCTTTGCAACGTTTAAATAAACTACTCGAGAGTGAGCTGAGTCGCCATGCATTATTAACCTTTCATAGTCGTTATAAGTTATTATTACTGGCTCATTCACAACCGCTTTATCGCCAGTTAGGTCCCTTTGTGGCCAAGCTTGATCAATTTGATGATTTGCAGCAATTTTTTATACAATATCGTCAACGATTAATGGCTTTATTAACAATACCCGCCAGCAAAGAAAACCATACTAATGTACTAATGCATATTCAAGGTTATTTTAATCGCTACTTAACTAATGCAGAAAAACAAGCGCTAACGGCGACAATTTTAGCTTACCATCGCGATGAGTTACCTTTAAGTAAACCAATATCATGCCTGAAAGCATGTTTAGAAAAGTATCCTAACGATTATTTATCTACGCAATATTATTTTACGCATTATCCACAAGCTTTACCGCATTAAAAGGTAGTTACTCATTAGCTTGTTCTATTTTTTGCTCTATTAATATCAAGGCATGACGGCAATTGGCGATACGTTGCTCGACAGCGGCTATTTGTTTAGCTTGTTCGCTAGGTTGGAGACATAAATCTTGTTGTAGTTTGTACTTCATTGCTTCGAGTCGATTTAGATACCCTACATTTTTAGCATATTCTTCATGTGGACTGGTTTCTTTGACGGAGCGCTCTTTTTTGTATCGTAGTAATCTGGTGGATAATTCTCGTTGTAAGGCTGCGATCTGTTTAACAAGCAAATCAGATAAGTAAACGATTTGATCTAAATAATTGCTCTGGTTTTCCTTAGCGATAAGTTTTGCTAATTTTTGGTAGTTAGTTTGTAACTCTAATAAATAAGGTGCATAACCGTTTAGTAGCACACCTTGATAATTAAATAACTGAGCATCAAAGCAGGGTTCGTATATTTTATTAGTAGAGAATGCAGCAAATTGTTGTGATAAGGATGTTATGTTATCGTTTAATTTAGCCAAAAAAATATCATTTTGTGTCACTGTAGATTACCTTATTTAATCGATAACGTTAGCTATCATGTCTAGTTGGGTATTCATCATCTAAATGATGCGCTGATATTTGATATAACTGCATAAAGTGCATCAAATCAATCGTCTCTTTTTCTACTGATTTTTTAGCTAACACACCCAGCTGAACTAATTTTTGCTGAGTTTCAATGTACCAAGGGAGCAAATTAAGCGGTAAAGGGAGACTTGCTCGTTTACCTAACCATAAAATACCTTGCACGGGTAAACTAAATGCAAAAATAGCAGTAATTACCGTCGTTATAATATTTGCATGCATATAAAATTGCCAGATAAACAGTGCGATAATTAATGGTGGTAAATATCTATTGGCCATTTTTATATAAAAAATAATTTTAATTTCAGGAAAGGAAGATGCTAAGGACTTATCGGTACTGCAAACCGTCATATATTTATGACCGGTTTTGAATAATTTTATTACATTCATTACTATCGGATTCCTCGACATTAGCTTTTTATTGCCTTAAAATAACCCCCAGAATAAAGCTTAAGAGGCACTTGCTATTGTAATGCAAAGTTACAATAGATTGAAAGCGTTTCTTATTATCGTGTTAATCGTCAGATTAATTTAAAGTATTTTTATTTCTAATTGTCTCGTCAATGCGTTGTTGTTGATGACTTTGTCTTATATAAAAAAAGGGTTTGTTATGTCGAGTAATCTTGTTCTCGTTCTTAATTGTGGTAGTTCCTCACTCAAATTTGCGATTATTGATCCAACAAATGGTGATGAATATATTTCTGGCTTGGCTGAATGTTTTAATCTGCCTGATGCGCGTATTAAGTGGAAACTTGATGGTCAAAAAGGGGAAGCTTCATTAGGTGCAGGCGCTGCGCACAGTCAAGCTCTACAGTTTATCGTTAATAATATTTTTTCTAAAAAACCAGAGTTACTTGCTAATATTAAAGCAATTGGCCATCGAATTGTACACGGTGGTGAAAAATATACCTCATCGGTTGTAATTGATGATTCGGTATTAAAAGGTATTGAAGATGCGTCAGCATTTGCTCCTTTACATAATCCTGCTCATTTAATTGGTATTCGAGAATCATTTGCTGCCTTTCCACATTTGAAAGATAAAAATGTCGCTGTATTTGATACCGCTTTCCATACTACTATGCCAAAAGAAGCTTATTTATACGCTTTACCAAAAGAATTATATGAAAAACATGGCGTAAGACGTTATGGTGCACATGGAACGAGCCATTATTATGTTAGCCGTGAAGCCGCTAAAATGCTAAATAAATCGGTAGACCAATTAAATGTTATCACTTGCCACTTAGGTAATGGTGCCTCAATTACTGCAATAAAAGATGGTAAAAGTGTTGAAACATCAATGGGACTAACGCCGTTAGAAGGTCTAGTAATGGGAACGCGTAGTGGTGATATCGATCCTGCTATTATGTTTTTCTTACATGATAACTTAAACATGTCAGTGGCTGATATTAATGATCTTTTAAATAAAAAATCAGGTTTATTAGGCTTAACAAATGTTAGCAGCGATTGCCGCTATGTCGAAGATAACTATGGTAAAGAAGAAGGCGCAACCAATGCTTTTGATGTTTTTGTTCACCGTTTAGTTAAATATATTGGTGGATACAGCATGTTACTTGATGGTCGTTTAGATGCAATTATTTTCACTGGTGGTATTGGTGAAAACTCAGAAGGTGTTCGCCGTCATGTAATCGAAAAATTAGCTATTCTTGGTTTTGAACTTGACCAAGATAAGAACTTAGCGGCTCGTTTTGGTAAAGATGGCTTTATAAATAAAGAAGGAACACGCCCTGCATTAGTTATTCCAACTAATGAGGAGCTTGTTATTGCTCAAGACACCGCTCGCTTGACTGCATAATGACTATGACCGCCTACAATAGGCGGTTTTTTTTAAGATTGATTTATAAGGAGTATAAACAGTGGCACGTACAATTATGTTAATTCCTACAGGCTCTAATGTTGGTTTAACAGGCGTGAGCTTAGGGGTAATTCGAGCAATGGAGCGCCAAGGTGTAAAAATTAGCTTATTTAAACCCGTAGCTCAACCCGCATCAGGTGGTGATAGACCCGATCAAACAACAACATTAATTCAAAGTAATACTTCGATCCCAACTAATAAACCAATTAAGATGAGTCACGTTGAAAAACTATTAGGGTTAAATCAACAAGACGTATTAATGGAAGACGTTATTGCACTTTATGCTGAAAATAGTAAAAAATCAGAAGTGGTATTAGTTGAAGGTATTGTTCCAACTGTAAATTACTCATTTGCTAATGAGTTAAATTTTAATATTGCTAAAACACTTGGTGCTGAAATTATTTTTGTTATGTCAATGGGAAGTGACACGCCTGATCAACTAAAAGAACGAGTGGAAATTGCACGTTCTAATTTTGGTGGCATAAAGAATGATAAAATTACGGGTGTAATTGTTAATAAAGTTAATGCACCAATTGATGCACAAACGCTGGCAAGACCAGATGTTGTTGAAATATATCATACGCCAAAATATGATGGCAAAAAAATTGAAATCGATGACTTAAGAAAACACAGCCCGTTACCTGTTTTAGGGTGTATCCCTTGGAATATCGATTTAACCGCGTGTCGCGCAATAGACATGGCAAACCACCTTGCGGCTAAAATCGTTAATGAAGGTGAGATTAAACAGCGCCGTATTAAGCATGTCTCTTTTTGCTCACGCAGTGTGCCAAACATTATTTCACATTTACGCCCTAATGCCTTATTAGTAACCTCAGCAGATCGCGCGGATGTATTAGCAACAATAGCCTTATCGGTGATGAACGGCACTGAAATCGGTGGCGTATTATTAACCGGTGGCTATGAGATTGACTCGCAAGTTGCACAATTATGTCAACAAGCATTTGAAACAGGTTTACCCGTATTCAGTGTTGATACCAATACTTTCCAAACATCGATCAATCTACAGCGCTTTAATTTAGAGATCCCCGTTGACGATAAAGAACGCTTAGATTCAACCCAAAATTATGTCGCTGATTATATTGATTCTAGTTGGATTAAGTCATTAACCACTGAATTATCATTACATGCTAGCCGTATGTCGCCACCGGCGTTTCGTTACCAATTAACTGAACTTGCTCGTAAAGCGGCTAAAACGATTGTCTTACCTGAAGGTGATGAGCCTAGAACGATCAAAGCAGCAGCCACTTGTGCTGAGCGCGGTATTGCTAAATGTGTGCTATTAGGTAATCCTGATGAAATTAGGCGGGTAGCTAAGTCCCAAGGCGTTAATTTAGGCGATGGTATTGATATTCTTGATCCTGATGTGATTCGTGAAAATTATGTTCCGCGCTTAGTCGAGTTACGCAAAAGCAAAGGTATGACTGATATTTTAGCGCGTGAGCAACTGGTCGATAATGTCGTGCTTGGTACGATGATGTTAGAAGCGAATGAAGTTGATGGTTTAGTCTCTGGCGCGGTTCATACCACAGCCAATACTATCCGTCCACCATTACAACTCATTAAAACCGCACCAGGAAGTTCGCTTGTTTCATCAGTGTTCTTTATGCTGATGCCTGAGCAGGTCTATATTTATGGTGATTGCGCAATTAACCCCGATCCAAATGCTCAAGAGTTAGCTGAAATAGCGATTCAATCAGCGGACACAGCGATCGCTTTTGGTATCGAGCCTAAAGTGGCGATGATCTCTTACTCAACCGGTAATTCAGGTCAAGGTGCTGATGTTGAAAAAGTAAAAGAAGCCACGAAAATTGCGCAAGAAAAACGTCCAGATCTATTAATTGATGGTCCACTGCAATATGATGCTGCTGTAATGCCTGATGTTGCTAAATCTAAAGCACCTAACTCAAAAGTGGCTGGACAAGCGACCGTATTTATTTTCCCTGATTTGAATACAGGTAATACAACTTATAAAGCAGTGCAACGCTCAGCCGATCTGATTTCAATTGGTCCAATGCTACAAGGTATGCGTAAGCCAGTAAATGATTTGTCTCGTGGTGCGTTGGTGGATGATATCGTCTATACGATAGCGTTAACCGCAATACAAGCAACACAATAATACTTCCTGTTCGGACGTAGAATTAATTATATGAGGTGATATAATGTCGCCTCATATTTATTTAGGGTATTTATAAATAACGTTTTTATAAAACGGCATTTATAAAAATCATTTATTTATAAATAAAATCAAATGGATATTTTATTTTAGCGCTACTTATTTTGCTTTAGGAAACTTGCAATGAAAAAAGACATTCACCAACAACGTATTTTAATTCTTGATTTCGGCTCACAAGTGACGCAACTTATTGCGCGCCGAATTCGTGAAATCGGAGTGTATTGCGAACTTTATCCATGGGATATTTCAGAAGAAAAAATTAAACAATTTAATCCTCAAGGGATTATTCTGTCAGGTAGCCCAGAAAGTACAACCGAAGCAAATAGCCCAAGAGCACCAGAATATGTGTTTAATGCAGGGGTTCCTGTATTAGGGATCTGCTATGGCATGCAAACAATGGCCATTCAAGTTGGTAACGGCGGCCGAGTAACCGGTTCCAATCAACGCGAGTTTGGCTATGCTAAAGTGGATATTGTTGGTTCATCTAAGTTAACCGATGGTATCTTTGATACTAAAAATAGTGCAGGGCACAATGAACTCGATGTATGGATGAGTCATGGTGATAAAGTAACGGCCATCCCCGATAATTTTACATTAGTAGGGAAAACAGAAACATGTCCATTTGCCATCATGGCGAACGACGACAAACAGTTTTATGGCGTCCAGTTTCATCCTGAAGTAACTCATACCGTTAAAGGGCTTGAGCTATTGCAACGTTTTGTTGTGGATATTTGCCATTGTGAAAAATTATGGACCCCATCGTCAATTATTGTTGATGCTGTCGAACGCATTAAGCAAAAAGTCGGCAAGGATAAAGTACTATTAGGATTATCAGGTGGCGTTGACTCATCGGTAACTGCGCTATTACTGCATCAGGCAATTGGTGATCAATTAACCTGCGTATTTGTTGATCATGGCTTATTGCGTTTAAATGAAGCACAGCAAGTGATGGACATGTTTGGTGATAAATTCGGCCTCAATATTATTGCAATTAATGCCGAAGATCGTTTTATGAATGCACTTAAAGGCGAAGCGGAGCCTGAAGCGAAGCGCAAAATTATTGGTCGTGAATTTATTGCGGTATTTGATGAACAAGCCGCTGAACTACAAGATGTGAAGTGGTTAGCACAAGGGACCATCTACCCTGATGTGATTGAATCAGCCGCGGCCGATACCGGTAAAGCACACGTGATAAAATCACACCACAATGTGGGCGGCTTGCCGGAAGATATGAAAATGGGTTTGGTTGAGCCACTGCGCGAATTATTTAAAGATGAAGTACGTAAAATTGGTTTAGAGCTTGGTCTGCCGTATGACATGTTATATCGTCATCCATTCCCTGGCCCTGGTCTTGGTGTGCGTGTACTGGGTGAAGTTAAAAAAGAGTATTGTGATTTATTGCGTAGAGCAGATGCGATTTTTATCGAAGAGCTGTATAAAGCTGACTTATATCATAAGGTCAGTCAAGCATTCACGGTATTTTTACCTGTGCGCTCTGTTGGTGTCATGGGTGATGGACGTAAATATGATTGGGTTGTCTCACTACGTGCGGTTGAAACAATCGATTTTATGACCGCTCATTGGGCACACTTGCCATATGATTTTTTAGGTCGTGTTTCCAACCGTATTATCAATGAAGTGAATGGTATCTCACGGGTTGTGTATGATATCAGCGGTAAGCCTCCAGCAACCATTGAGTGGGAATAAAAATACGCACTCCAAAACAGTTCGCAAGCCTCCAAAAAAGCCAGTGATATCAATATTGTTACTGGCTTTTTAGGCTTTTTTTAATATATTGAGTATTTGATTGTCTGTGAAAGTCATTTTTTTCATATTTTTCTCCGAACATTATAGTAAGAGAAAATTCTACTTTTGACTTCTATTATTTTTAGGGGGGATTACCATCAATACATGACCAAATTTTTTAGTGAAATTTTCGATTTCCTCATTTGATAAAAAAATTGGTCTTGAATTTTGTATTTGACATCCTGTATTCTCAGCCTTAAAAAAGAGCTATTAAGTAATCATCTATACCTACAATACCGCCTATTTGACGATGCAATTTTCCAAAACACTCAGCATAGCTAAAAAGTATCTATCACAACTTCTATGCTTCCACTTTTATTTATAGCCTCAAATCCTCCATCAATTTCACCCAGCTTAATTAAGCCGTCCGAGTATCTAAAATCATGCCTAAAAATTGCAATATTTCCCCATGGCGCATAATAAGAAAAGTCACCTTTGCTTGGCGTATAACCTGAAGGGGCTCCTGCAATTGAAAGTTTTTTAGGTAAATCACTGACTTTTTCATTGACGCCATAATCACCCAAGGTCAGCGTTAAAGGTAACAAAATAGCAAAATCTTGGGCAGCCTGACTGCTATTGAGTGTGGCAATGGCGATTTCACCGCCAGCTGTGATTCTAATTTTCATATGTATATCTCCGCTTTCTTGAGCTTGTGTATAAGGTGAAGCTATAAACAGCAACCCGATCATAAATATGGATATTATTTCGCTAAACATTGTGATCCTCTCATCGCCCTAGTTCATGCCTATTGAGCTGAAGATTTAACCCAGTTTTTTTTGAAAAAATTGGCTGGACATCTTAAAGTACTGTTGCATTTCAGGTGCATCAAATGTCATTAAATATTGGGCATGCGAAAGCCCTTCAAAAACGATCAAATCAGCATCAACGCCAGCTTCACGCAGTTTTAAATGCATTCTGACCGTGTTACTCAGAAAAAAATCACGTGTCCCTGTAAAAAGCAACGTTGCAGGAAAACCTTGAACATCTTCTGGTGTAGGAAACTTGTGCACCAATCGGTCTTGTTTACTCTGTATCTCTTGTGCGTATATACTGCTTCCTAAAGCGAATAAAAATAAGATTAATAATTTTTTTTCATTTCCTATTTTCTTCTATCAAATACACTTATTTCAACGCGGTTTTAAAAAATAACATTAATTTTTCAAAGGGAATGAGGTCTGTTCGATCATACAAATCAACATGCTCTGCGCTAGGGACAATATAAAGCTCTTTTGGCTCAGCTGCTCGTTGGTAGGCATCTTGGCTGAACTCAATGGAGTGAGCATTTTCGCCAGCAATAAACAGCATCGGCCTTGGAGAGATTGTTTCAATATCGTTGAAGGGATAAAAATTCATGAACTTCACATTGCTGCTGAGTGTAGGATGTGTAGTCGTTTGTGGTGAAGCACTCTTAGGTGTGAATTCACCTCTTGCGGTGCGATAAAAATCGTAAAATTCGCGCTCAATGGCGTTGGAGTTTTCAGTCAGTTCATGGACTGTACCCCCTGTGTATTGAGTCTTGCCTCCTAAAAACTCAACATCACGTTGCTGTGCTGCTTGCGTAATAATCTGTTGACGTTGTTCTGGGGTCAGCGAGTGATTCAAAGCATTTCTATTGGCTGCACCCATGTCATACATGCTCACGGTTGCAATGGCTTTAATCCGGGGATCAATTTTTGCCGCACTGATAGCAAAGCTACCACTGCCACAAATGCCAATAATACCAATGTTGTTCGCGTCCACCAAAGGCAAACTTCTCAAATAATCGACAGCAGCACTGAAGTCTTCCGTATAAATATCTGGTGAAACAGTATGACGCGGCTCTCCTGCGCTTTCGCCCCAAAATGAGAGATCAATTGATAATGTCACAAACCCTTGCTCTGCCATTTTTGTAGCATATAAGTTAGCGCCTTGCTCTTTGGTTGCTCCCATAGGGTGACCAACAATAATGACCGGATATTGCGTGTTTTGAGCTACATCTTTAGGAATAAAAAGATTTCCCACAACCTCCATATTAAATTGGTTTTTAAAACTTACTCGTTCAACTGTCACTGCATTGCTTTTGTAAAAATTATCAGCACCGTATTTCATATCTTGTCCTATTGTAAATGTTGAGAAGGCGACACCCAAAACTCCAAAGAAGAGTGCCGCTACATTTTTAAAACTTAAGCTATATAAAAAATTTTTCATATTGTTTCCTTTTCATTCAATTCCCTATCGTTTTTAAAGTAAAAGAGTTAGCTTGACTGATTAAGCAAATTTTCCAGTCGTTTTTAATAACAAAGAAAAACTCACTTTAATGAAGAGTGCAGCGCATACAAAAATCAAAATTGATGCGATAAAAATACCTTCAATGCTTGCACGATCAAAAATAATTCCACCAATAGCTGCTGCTAGCCCGATTGCAAATTGAATCGCTGCAACTGAAAGAGCACCTATAATTTCAGCCTTATCTGCAAGTGTTTTGGTAATCCACGTCGACCAACCAACAGGAATAAACCCGAACAATAAACCCCACCCTATGACCAACACCAAACTTGGCTCAATTGCCCGATTGCTTACTAGTAGCAAAATAGCTAACAGTGCAAAGATTAAATGCATCATGATCATGGTGGATCTAAAAAATTTACCCAAAATAAACCCCGCTATAAGTGTCCCTAAGCAATTTGCAATACCAAACGCTAACAAGCTAATGCTCAATACATTATTCTGCAACACAAGATCTTGTTCTAAAAACGGTCTGAGGTAGGTAAAGAAAATGTGATAGCCCCCATAACTAAAAATGGTGGCTACAATTCCAACCAAAACCCATTTCTGTTTGAGTAAAGCCAACATATTACCAAAACCGTTTCCCATTTGAGCCGCCAATGATGGCAAGGTCATATACTGCCAAATAAATGCAATGGCACTTAATAACGCTGCGAAGAAAAAGACATTGCGCCACCCCATGAGATCTTCCAAATAACTAGCCAATGGCAGAGAAATAATCGTGGCTATAGAAACGCCTGCATACACCACACTTAAAGCTCGTGCTACATCTTTAGCTGATGCTAATTGTAACGTTACAGCAGAAGCCATAGACCAAAAGCCACCCACACAAATACCTAGAACACCTCGTCCAATTAAAAGCACTACATAATTAGGAGTAAGAGCGACTAAGATGTTTGAAAAAATCATTAATGCAGAAAGTGTGAGTAGAATAAAGCGCCTATTAATGTTCTTGCTTAAAGGAGCTAATGTTAAGCTGGCAATCACTGCAAATATGCCAACAACTGTCACACTCTGTCCAGCCATTCCTTCTGTAATCTTTAAATCTTGTGCAATTGGTGTTAAAAGACTAACAGGAATAAACTCCGCTGCAATTAAACTCGTGACCCCCATAAATAAAGAAAATATAGCAGGCCATTTGGGGCGATCTGCTGAATACTTTAAAAAACGACTTGTTATTTGTGATTTCATTTTTCAACCTAATATCTTTTAAAAATCAGACTACACACTCATCTTTATTTGTCATGCATCCACTTGTGATGCTTAGCGCCTAGTGGCTGGCAGCATGTTCATCTTTCATATAACGATCCCTATCAATACGATTCTATTTTTTATGTAGTGTAAGCAAGGACAATTGACATGTAAAATACTTAAATTTAATGTATATTCATGCTTAAAAGGCATAGATTATCTAAAAAGATCATATGATTAAAGGAGCATCACAATGGACATCAAAGTATTGCGCTATTTTTTAGCACTTTCTCAGCAAGAAAGCGTGACTGCGGCAGCAGACTATCTGCACATTACCCAACCAACCCTATCTAGACAACTGATAGAGCTAGAGGAAGAACTTGGTGTTTCCCTTTTTACGCGAGGTAGTAGAAAAATCACACTCACAGAAGAAGGTGTACTGTTAAGAAAACGAGCTCAAGATATTCTTGAACTGGTTCAAAAAACACAGGCTGAGTTTCAAGCCCCTGCTGATATGATCAGCGGTGATATTTATATTGGTGGTGGTGAAAGCCATGCCATGGGGCTAATAGCTGATGCTATTAAAGATTTGCAACAAAAACACCCACAAATATGTGCTCACATTTTCAGCGGTGATGCAGATGAAGTCACTGAAAAATTGGATAAAGGACTAATAGATTTTGGTGTTTTAATTGAGCCTACACAATCCACTAAATATGAGTCACTTCTCTTACCCGCGCAAGATACATGGGGTGTTTTGATGCGTAAAGATAGCCCCTTAGCCATAAAATCTTTTATACAACCAAAAGATTTATGGGATCTCCCTCTTATTACATCCAAACAAAAACATGTTGATAATAATATCGCCAAGTGGATCAAACAAGACTATGAAAAGCTCCGTATTGTAGCAACATACAACCTGATTTTTAATGCCAGCTTAATGGTAGAAAAAGGTATGGGTTATGCCTTATGTCTTGACAAACTAATCAACACAACGGGTAATAGTGCTTTATGTTTTCGTCCGCTAAAGCCGGCATTAACCGTTGATATCAATATTGTATGGAAAAAGTACCAAGTCTTCTCAAAGCCTGCATCTTTGTTTTTGCAGCAATTGAAAGAAAAATGAAGATAATGACCATAAAATACTATCTAAATTTATCAAAACCTACCTAAGAGTATCACCAATTTTTTGTTGACAGTTATAAATATGTAAAAATAAAATCATGTTGTATAATCTTTTTGCTGGATGGGTCATTCTTATAAAAAATAAAACACTATATTATTTCTTTATATGATTTTATCAAATGAAAAGGTAAATATGAGAAAAACCACTGTCTTTATTGCACAAAGCCTTGACGGATATATCGCCACTAACAATGATGAAGTTGATTGGTTATATGATATAGAAGGGAAAGGCGATAACGGCTATCAAGTATTTTATGACTCTATTGATACTGTTATTATGGGAAAGAGAACATACGATTGGATTGTCAAAAACACCGAAACCTACCCTTATAATAACAAGCAATCTTACATTATTACACATCAGCAAGATTCACCAACCAATGACATCCATTTTCTTAATAAAAGCTTAGAGCAATCATTACAGACTATAAAATTGCAAAAGGGTCAAGGAATTTGGATTGTTGGAGGAGGTCAACTAATTTCTTACTTACTTAAAATAGGCTATATTGATGAGATAAAAATCACGGTAGCCCCCATCATTTTAGGGACAGGTATTCCGCTATTTCAAAACATAAGTAAACAAGTTAATTTACATTTTGAAAAAGTTATGACTTATGGGCAATTTATTGAACTTACATATACAACTAAGAGAACCGTTCACTCTACACTCGCCTCTCGCTAGCTCATAGTTATACTTACTGGAATATCCACACCTTTTCATACAAAAAAATTAAGGGGTACTTGTTTGCTAAATTTAACGGGAGGCAAATAGCCTAACGAAGAATGTAACCGCTTATTGTTATACCAATAAGCATATGCAGCAAATGCTTGTCGTAGCATAGTTGTTGTCATAAATTCTTCATCTTTTACAAACTCCGTTTTAATCGTCTTAAATGTGGCTTCCGCAACAGCATTATCGTAAGGACAGCCTTTTTTACTTAATGAACGTTGAATATTAAACGTCTTAAAACAATCATCGAGCAGCTGATTGTCAAATTCTTTCCCTCGGTCTGAATGGAATAAATTTAGGCTTGATAATGGCTGTTTAATTTGACTTAATGCTGACATCACTAAGTCTGCTGTTTTATGCTTACCAACGCTGTAGCCACTAATTTGTCTATTAGATAAATTCAATAAAACACATAAATAATTCCAGCGTTGATTAACCCGAATATAGGTCAAGTCAGCAACAATCACCTGTCTTTTATCTCCCGCATCAAATTCACGTTGTAAATGATTGGCTGTCGTGGCTTCATTCACCTCTTTATAGTGTGCTTTATACCGTTTAACGGTATACTTTGATGTCAGTAATAACCATTTCATTACTCTAGCAATGTAACGACGAGAAACATGAATACCGTCTTCCTGCAAGGCAAGGCGAATTCGCCGAGTCCCATAGGCGCGGTAACTACGTTTAAAAATAGTTAAAATTTTATCGGCATAATAGACCACCGATTTCTGTTTATTGGCTTTGCACTGATAATAAGCATAATGCCTTGATATTCCTAATTGTTGACATAATGTAACAACACGATAACGATGCCGATTGGCTTTTAGAATATCGATTTTCGTCCCATTATCAGTGCGGCTTGCTTTAGGATATCGTTTTCCATTCGAAGCTGCTTAAGCTCTTTACGTAAAGCGATTAATTCTTTTTCTTCTTGGCTACGGTTATCTTTTGTTTTGAATGAACCACTTTGAGTGGCTTGGGTGATCCAGCGATCTAATGCTGATGGCGTCAAATCATATGCCGCAACTAATTCACTACGAGACTTACCATGCTGATATAAATTAACCATCTGCTGTTTAAAATCAGCAGTAAATGTTCGTCTTTCTCGCTTAACTTTATTCATATTTATTTCCTTTTTGGTGGCAAGTTTACCTTACCCCCTAAAAAAGTTGTATGAATTAGTGTAGCCTATCCATAGTGTAGCCTATCCAACTCCTTAACAACAACAATCGCCTGCTTAGGCAAAAGCACCACAAACGGCGGAACCGACCCTTTCGGTAACGACAACGCCAACCTTTGCAACTGCTTCACCTGCTCCGGTGGAATATGCCACAGCCCCTTATCCAAATCAAAATGACTTGGTTCCGCATAACGGAGCTCACCTGGGTGAACCGCCGTTAACAACAACAGCCTAACCCCTAACATAATCCGTCGATCCCCCTGATAAACAGCTAACCGACGTAACAACTCAGGCAACTCATCCATTCGCAAAAACGGATTATGACGAGGAGGGCGACAAGGTAACAACACCACATCCACATCATTCACCGGATTAACGCGAATCAGCCCCTCCGCAATCGCATGCCGAAACAGCTCATTCAACCACCCTCGGCACTTCTCAGCAATCGACAACGCCCCTCGCGCCTCAATTTGACGCAAAACCCCCAACACCTCCCGTTGTGAAATCCTATCCAACGGCAAATGCCCCAAATGAGGCAACAAATCCTTGCGCAAATACCGCTCAATCTGCACCCGCGTACTTTGCCGTTGCTTAAGCTCCGCACCCAACTTCAACAACTTAAGTGCCTTCCAACGATCAGCAAACTCACCAAACGACACACAAGCCACAGAAACCTCACCAACAGCCTCCACCGAACGCGGATCAATGCCACGAGCTAAATTCTGACGCGCCTCCTCACGACGCTCACGCGCAAGACACAAATCCACCTCAGGAAAACACCCAAACGAAATACGTTGCTGCTTACCTTGCCAATAAAAACGAAAATGCCACCGCTTAGCCCCAGAAGGTTCAATCCGTAAACTCAAACCACGACCATCACACAGCGAATACACCGACGGCTTCGCCTTAGCACGGCGAACCCCTAAATCTGTTAAACGACTCATACTTATATCCTCTCGATAAAAGATAAAAACGAAAAATTAAAAAAAGAAATTAAAAAAGAAAACATCAAGAGGTCGACCTACAACAAAACGAAGTAGAATCAGACTAAATTAGATAATAGAGTACCGAAGTACTTAAATTGAAAAACGATGTACTTAAAGATGTACTTATCTGTTGTACATTTGAGTACCATTCAATGGCTTTGCTTGGAAAGATGAAAGACGTAACGCCTTGATTATTTGGAACTTGAATACGTTGTTGGACGTCTTTATATTAATAACTGGAGCGGGAAACGTTCTCTAGTATTTAGCGCTAACCCTATGAAATCTCATGAGTTAAAAAATACCATCTAGTAAGAATGTACCTATTAATGTACCACTTCTTACTAGATACCTATTTTAATAGTCATATAGTGGTTAATCAACATAAATCACCTAACATGCACAAAATAAAAGGGTATAAGGGGAAAAAGGGAAGGGGAGTTAAATTAAGAGAGGCCATTTCTAGCGAAATGGCAACTATCTGGAAAAGATGAAAAAAGAAATACTTACAGACATGACGCTTGATTGTTAAACGTCATGGTTAATCTCAATTGAATCCTGTTATCCTATAAGGTCGTTATCATCTAAAGCACCTAAAGCTATGGCAAGGTTTATTTGTTTGTCAAAGACAGCGTAGAGAAGTGTTTCACGAAAGCCTGTATCGTTGGTGTTAAGCGCGGCTCGTGTAATAGCAATACACTGCATAATAAGTTCATCGGGGCTTTTAGTGAGGTAGTCGGCGAGATCTTTCATGATTGCACCGCCTTAGTTATCCCTAAATGATATTTGCGAAAAAATAAAGTTCCTGTATGCTGATGAGTAGCCATCGCATTACCTCCCGTAATGTTGTGGTTAGAAGCCTCGTTGTGTTCGAGCACAGCGGGGTTTCGTTAATGAACAAATCATATCATCTGTTCAGTTGTTAGTAACTGCACCCTAGTTATAGCAGATTAATCATGTCTTTTATAATCGTTTATTTAGATCAATTGATCGTGATTGATCGGTTGTTTCGATCTCTTTTATGCGCGCTGATTTATCAGTATTTCATGCATAGGGTGACACTTGATTAGCTTGTTATTCTTATAAATAAAACTTTATTTTTTCGCTTCTTTAACTTTAATGATATAAATCTTTTCAAAGGTTGGCTCAGTATTAAAAAGTGTAGGAGCTGTTTCTCCTGTAATTTTTACAGTAATGTTTCCTAAAGCTTCTGGGATGCCCTTTATAGTTAAATTATTATAATCCGTCCAACCATCTTTTTGGATTCCTTGCACACTTAATACGCTAGGAGTAACAATAGCATATATAGACCTCACAGCACTTGTTCCTCCTGATATGTTGACCTTTACGTAGTATAGCTCTCCAACTGTGGCACTTGGTAAATTATCACGACTGAATATAATACTTTGACTGCATCCAGCGACTAAAAAGAATATAAATGGAAAAATAATTTTTTTCATTGTCTCTATGGTATTTTCTTAAATTCAAGTCCTCCAAAAGTAGGACTCAAAATTCACCCAGTGTTAATGATGTATCTAACTATTCAAAAACATCACCCATTAAAATAATTTTAACTATTTTGATTGTTATTTTTCAGCTTCTTTTACTTTAATAATATAAATTTTCTTATAACTAGATGAATCATTCCAACCCGTCGGTATCATAAACCCCTTTAAACTAACACTGATTTCCTGCTTAACCACCGGGGTGCCTTGAATTCGCATATAATTAGACTCAACAACTCCATTTACTTCAGGAAATATAATTTTTAGCCCACAATGTTCGGGATAGATAATATTTTCAAAACCACCAATAGGACCTGAACCACCATCAATTTTTATTTCTGCAGAATATGGCATACCAATAATTGCATCGGGTAACTTATCAGGAGTAATAATTACTCGCGGGGGAATACATCCTATCAATAAAAAACATGCTAAAACTGTAATAATTAATCTACTAAAAATTAATTTAATCATTATTTATTATGGCATTTTAGTAAATACCAACCCTCCAAAAGTATGTTTTAGAAACTCACCTAATGTTAACGTTGTATCTAACTGCTCAAAAACCTCACCCCATGAAAATAGTTTTAGCTGTACTCTCTCTGATAATGGTGTAGACGTTGTTACGGGAGTGCCGTTTAGCAATTTCAATTTATCCTCCCATACAATCCAGTGATCTTTAGTCAGCGCATTTGCACCTCGTGATAACATTCCTGCTCTAATCAAAGAAACAACGTGATTATTGGGCGTTGCATAGTTATTTAATGTACAAATATCTTGTAAATTGCTATGAGCAATACTTATATTGTCATATACTTTCGTTGCACCTGCCTCTTTAAACCATTTTTCTAGAACGCCCCACATTGTAACCGCCCCCGCCCAATTCCACCAGAGAAAACCAGGGCTAGGTGAATTAATGGAAAACAAACCTGTGTTTTCAGTATCCCTAAGGCTAGCCATTGTCATCCAATCTATGGCTGATATCTTTAGCCAACCATTTTCGTCAAACATTTCTTTAGGATACCTTACACTATTATCAGCCTCTATTTTTAAAGAGCCTATTTTAGTTTCACCAGTTTCCCATAGCTCTTTAATCAATTGTTGATAGATGTCTGGTCTATCTTGTTGAATACAGTAAAAAAATGCTGAAGGTCCACAAAACATTGACCTGTTTTGATTAGGGCAAGGCAATAGTCTTTTTCTTATATCACTATATGGTATAACTTGAAGCTGATTATGAGATAATGCAGGCCTAGTCATTCTCACTTTAAGCTCATCCTCAACCCTCTGTTTAGTAAATGGATCAAGAGTATCACCAATAGGATGTTCTTCCGCTTCAAAAACTCTCGGTTTTGACGATATATTTAACTGGAACGTATTAATTTGTCCTTGTTGGCTTTTTTTGGTTTGTTGGGTTGTTTCGTAATACTCAAACTCTCTGGATGGCCCCCATTCTTTATCTTTTATCAAAAATCCTTTAAGCGGTGTAATAGCCGTCATCGGGTCTTGTGTCATTTTTATAAAATCAGCACCCACCTTGCGATAAATCGTAATCGATAAAATATAACAGGTCTCTTGTGGGTCTGGTATATCAAGTGACTGATGAAATTTTGTTTTATTACCTGCCTGTAAAGCATGTTGCCCTGTCGGTCTTAGCGCATAAGTTTTATTACCATTCCAATCGGTTTTATACAATTCCATGTCATAGTAAAGATTTTCAGGGGCGGTATTGGTTTTTATTTCAGCGTAGATGTTGTAAATAGCCATGTTATGTATTATTCCTTGACGTTCTTAAACGGTAATCTTTTCGTTATCACTCACTAAGTGAATAACAACATCTTCTGGATAGCGACTATAAAAAGGCTCTGTATAACCTTCGGCATCGGTAACCCCTTTGATGGTTTCTTCATTGGGCAAGATGACAATATAGTCATGATTAGCGTAAGGTTGTCCTTCATCGTTTGCTAGTAAGTACCTTAAGCTATGTTCTGTACTTTTAGTTGGCTCGCTAACAACAGGTGCGCCCATTGGTTCTACGGCTTCTTTGTTATCGAGTAGATGAACCACTATGTTCTCTGGATTATCCGTATGAAATGCTTCGGTATAGCCTTCTGCATCGGTTATGCCTTTGATGGTTTTGTTATCAGGTAATACCGCTATGTAGTGGCTGTTTGCATAGGTTGTGCCTGTTATATCATCTTTTAATTGGTAGCGTAAATTGTATTTAAACCCTGCCTCTTCGGGACTTGGCATTGTCGTGCCAATCATGGACTGTAAAATGACTGAGGGCGAGGCCACGCTATTAACGCCTTTGCTCTTTTGCAATGGGGGAACAGGCACGGAAGGCGTTCCTTCCATTGGAACCCCAATGGGTAGCACAGGTATAGTCATCCATATTCCAGCAGGATTAATAACAATATGTTGTCCGCCCGCCTTAAGGGTTAGGCTTAATCCTCCATCTATAACTATTTGCCCTGCTGCCTTTAAATGGATTTCTTGCCCTGCTTGGGTGGTGGTAATGGTTCCTACGGTTTTGTGTTCTGACAAAGTGACTTGTTTGTAGTCGTTCATCATCACTTGTGTTTTTCGGTCTAAATCAACCAGCACATGCTCTTCGGCTTGGTTGTGGGTATAGCGATTAGCAGTAATGGTTTCTGAATGTTCATTACCCACTTGTAGGTGGCTGTTATTTTTGACTTCTACGGTATGGTTATTTTTGGTGAGTTGCGAAAAGTCTTTCTGGGCTTGTACAAATATTTGTTCTTCACCCGCTTTGTCTTCTATTCTAAATTCGTTACTGCCGACACCACCTTTTGAGGAGCTGGTTTTGAAAACGCTTTTGGTTTTATGGGCAGGCAGTTCATAAGGTACTTTGTTTTTACCGTTGTGTAGCGCACCCACTATCATCGGAAAATCTGGATCCCCCTCTTCATACGCTACTAATACCTCCATACCTACGCGTGGCACTGTTACAATCCCATAGCCATTGTGCGCCCAGCCCGTGCGGACCCGCACCCAATCTGAGCTATTATCATCAAAATTACCGAGTCGATCCCAATGACACTGAATTTTGACGCGTCCGTATTCGTCGCAATAAATTTCTTCGCCCGCTGCCCCCGTTACAATCGCGGTTTGGGTACCGAGTACTTTGGGTTTTGGATGCAGTTTTTGAGGACGGTAGGCGGTGTCTTTGGGGGATAGGATGGTGACGTTGCGATAGCCTTGTGAGAAGTCGTCTAGTGTAAATTCCAAGCTATCACTCACAGGAAATTCAAAGTAGTTTAGTAGCTGACTACCGCCTTGGCGACTATTGGCACTGTGCTGATCGCCTAGTGCTTCAAGTACGCTAGGCTGTTTACCTGCATGACGGATCTCTTGGATTAACCAATGCTCTTCTACATCTTTTAGGGGGTGTTCGGTGATTTGGATAAATTGCCCTGTGTGCAGTCCAATCACATCGCTGTCCATTTCAGCGAGTACTTGGGTTGCTCTAAAGCGCTCTAGTTCGATTTTGGCACGTTGTTTTGCTTTTTCTGCATCGAGATGTCTACTGGGGTAGTCGTAGGCTTCTAAATTGATTTCTGTCGCATCATTAAGTTTGTTGCTTTTTAGTCCTTGTGAGCTGCCTTCAGGGCTCTTCATCTTCTCAAAATTATAATTTCTAAAGGCGGTCTGGGTGGTTACGCTGTTTAGGGCAATATCAAAGCGTTTGGCAACGCGTTCGTCTGCCACAAAGCCAGCGTCGGCTTTGTAGATAATGGCTTCATCACGGACTTTAAAAAAGGGATTGGCATCGGCAAAGATAAGTTTATGGCGGTCTTTGTCATGGGTAAAATAATAAAAAATCCCTTCGCTTTCGGCTAGGTGGTTGATTAGTTGGTAGTCGGTTTGGTCGTATTGGGTGGTGTATTCGCGTGTTTCGTAGGTTTCTTTTAGGGTGAATTCAAAATCAAGCCCTTCTGCCATGCCGTAGTCGGTAAGTACTTCGGAGATAATTTCAGGTACGGTCTTTTTACGAAACACTTTTTGGTTCATGCGTCGTTTTAGGTGGGATAGCTGAGAAGTTAATACCACCTTAAATAGTGCGTAGTCTTTGCCTACCGCGCCTCTACGCACATGCTGGATAACGCCATGAATACCGGTAGTTTGTTCACCATCAAAGGATAAGAAGGCGGGTTTAGACAGTAGCTGTGTAATGTCAAAGCGCAGGTGGTTACAGACAAGATTAATCTCAACCGCATAATCTGAGGAGATGGCTTCTAAGCCTTCAAAAGAGAGTACTTGGAGTTTAGCGGATGTCTCTAAGCCTTCAACCGTAAAATAAAAAGCCGTTTCGTTGGCGGATGAAAACATCGTGGTACTCCTTTTAAAAACAAAACATAACCCAAATAAATAAACCGCTAATAAAAGTATGGCTAGGTTAACAAAAAAAGAGGATTCAAATTGAGAGGATTGAGTACCTGTTTTATCATTTATTGACATAAATCAATAAATGATAAAAGTACCCGCGTAGTTAACCCGCAATAGGAAGGGAGTAAAAAAGATTTAAGTTTTTATTTTTATTGGTGTTTTTTGATTGAGAATAAGGCACTGATGATTTTTACTTGCCACTCTACGCTGGCATGCTATGATTTAATTTATAGATATAGCAATAATAAAAAAGCCAATGGAATAGCGAGCATGTATTTCTATCAATTATTGTCTGCCAAAGAGTGGCAACAACGCGAAGAGGCGTATCAATTAGCACGCCAACAAGGTAGCCACTATTTACCCAAGCCGAAACGAATTAAGCATTTTTATGATACGGGCTATGATGATATTGTTAATCAGTTGGTGTCGGAGCCATCGAGTTGCAAAAACTTCTACCCTGTCTTACAACAAACGGGCTTACCTTACCAAAGTTATTATGACAAGATCCCTGATAAGGTCTCTCACGTTTTAAAAACGGCCTTATTTACGGGCAACGTGGTGTTGATTGAGCTGCCACCGCAAGGGGGGTATTATGGCGCATCCTCAGCCAATAAGCCGTTTAACGCGCCGCTTTCGCTTGTTAAAAAACAGCCCGTCTATGAGCCGGATGATAGTTGGCTCGTTGTTGATTTAGTAAATCACTCGCCGGAGCTGTTAGATATTCGTGATGGTGGGAATATCCAGCAGGTTATTAGCAATGTACAAACAAGCGCTAATGATATTTTTTTAAAGCATAGTGATACGTTTTCGGTCAGTCAGGTTTTGCCTAAGGTGCATATTTTATTAGGCGGTAATCATGGTGATAGCGATTTAACCTTACGTGGTGAAAAGCCATTACGGGTTAAAAAGCTGGCACAGCAGTGGCTTGATGAGTTAAGTGCACTATTACGCGCAGGTAATTCTCCTTTTACTCTCGAGCAAGATGAAGCGCTGGCGAGTGCTATTAATGTGGGCTTTTCATCGCAGCATTATGCGCCGGTTAAAAAGCTTGATGATAAGGCGCTGTTTCGTCCTGATGAACGGATTGGGGCGTTGTTTTATCATGTGTTGTTAGTCTTAAATCAAACCGATTTTATTACCGCCACCGAGCGTATTGGTGAGCTTGGTTACGATGAGGCTGAAGGGGCGATTACTGACTCTAAATTACTCAAACAAGCGATAACCTCTCTGCGCAACCTCCGTCACAGTGAAGGTTATGATAAAGCCGATTACGGTTATCACAGTGATAAATTAGCCAAAACCGCTAGTGAGTATTTAGGTAACCCGCTCATCTTCGATGGTACCGGAGAGGATAACGATTACGAGACGAAACTCAAACAGCAAGTTGAGCAAGATACGCAGGCCGATGAACTGAGGGATATTGAGAGCCTTTACTTTAATGCCATTAAACTGCTTAAACAGTTACGTGCGCCGGGACTGATTAAGCATGTACAAACGCGCCGCAGCTACCGATTAAAAGTCACTAAGCTTAACTATCAATATATTGAGTTACCACATTGTGAAGGGTTTTATCTCGAGCTTCACAAAGACCATAAATATGCCATTACGTCTGTTAGCCAAGGACACCGTTTTGTTGGTCGGTTTAATCAGCAGGGGCTGGCTGATATTAAGATACCCCAAAAATGGGCACAGCTTGATGACTGGCAGCTGGTAACCACGGCGGTGGATGTGTCCTTTATTGATGAGTACTTTGGCGATATTAGCGCAAATGATTTGATGAATGCCAGCAGTGGCGCGGCTATGGGGAGTGTGTTTGGTCCACTGGGTGCTTTGGCTGGTGGCCTATCGGGTTATCTGTACGGTGATGAAATTAAATCAACTTACCTTGAATATGAAAATCAGATTTTAGGGGGCGCACAGGTAGCGGGCGGTGTCTTAACATTAGCGGTGGCGGGAACTATTGAAGTGGGTTCACTTGGTACGGGTACCGCTGCGGCTGTCGCCTTAGGGTTTATTGGCAGTGATAATATTGCGGCGGGCATGAGCCGGATGTTAACCGATAAGGAGGTCTTGACCTTAGGTGAAGATGCAATTGCTTGGTCTGGACTTGCGCCGAAAGGCTATGAGGGGATTGTTTATGGGCTGGTTGATTTAACGCTTGGCAGTAAAATGCTAGCCTTAAGCAAGGTACCATCGGCTACGCATAATATTGTCTCGATTAGAGCGATCACTCCAGCAGGGCAAAAGCCTTCATTATTAAAAGATATACAGGTCTATATTGATAAGCTCTCTAAAAATAGTAAAAAGCAACGGCATGTAATTGAGCTGAAAGAGCCGACCTTTAATCCCCATGGTTCAATGGGTGCTGCTAAGCCGTGGACTATTGCGCAAAGGCTGAAATATGCTAAATTGCCTACCACGGGTAAGATAAGATTTGTGCCTTCACAATCTTATCACCCTAATCAACCGTTACCAAAAGGAAATAGTAACGGATATCTAGATAAGTTTCTTAACGAATGGGTTAAAGGGCCATCGAGAACGGTTGGGCAAGAGTTTGAGTGGGATGTGCAGCTATCAAAACTAGGTGAAAAACAATTAGGTTGGGCATCTCGGGATGGTAAACATTTGAATGTTTCTTTAGATGGTAAAATAACGCATAAATAAAAATTGGATATGGTTATGACTGAAAAATTATGTTTTTACGAAGAGGTGGAGATTTTGCCAACCACTATGCTTAAACAATTCATTGGTAAGAAAGGTGCTATTGTCGGTATAAGCGAAGAAGATGGTATTTTGTATGGATATGCTGTTTTAATTCATGGAAGAGAAGAAATTGATTGTTTTGACGCAAAAGATGTGAAACCAACAGGTAAACGATTCAAACGAGAAGATTTTTATTAGCCTCTATAAAAATAATGTGATTCCATCAACGTGTATAGCCGTCCACTGACGTGTATAGATGTATCCAAACCCTTTGCAAACAGGCGAACACGGCAAAAATAATCGTTGATTTTGATAAAAAGACGCGCCATAATCAACGCATGTTTCGCTAACGTGGTTAGCAACATACCCAGGCTGGCACAACCTTTAAGTCAGCGGTAGATTTTTGAACCTACTGGTTAGCCCATAATCGTTTCCGTTCCAGTGGGGGATTACTGTTCATACAGTAAAGGTTACATAACTATTAAATTGGCCTTAATTGGCCGGTATATATAAAATCTCTATTGAATGGGTTAAAAGAGACGATTAACTTAATTTTTCGTCATCCTAAAATCAATATCAATACACTCATTAATTTAGCAGGTTATTTATTCTATTAGCTATTTTGTATTTCTTAGCTAACATATAAAACCTAATGCGTAATGCAATACAAGATATGTTTATTTATTGCTTAACATCGAACTCAATAAATCCAAATGCTCACTATTTACGCTATAACGTTTAAATAGCGTTCTAATGGCTTAATACACAAATTATCCATTGTTAACTTATTACAATGGGCACTCAACTTACAAAATAACATTGCCGCTTAACGGCAAATTTTTTAAAAGCAAACCATCCTCGTAGCGTCACTTTACCATGAATAATGAGAAAGTGACGCTACGTAAATACCGCAAGCGAAGTCTTTGCTGACAAGGGATATCAATCTTTGTGAGTAAATGACACCACATTTTTTAGGCTTTTTAAGCTAAATAATCCTCAATCTTAAGGCATATTTAATCATTGAAATGATTCCAATGAATTAATCACCCCTCCGTATGTTTAGCCCTAGTTAACTTGCGCTGTTTTATTTTTACAAAACAGCTAGCACAGCTTAACCATTATTGTTAAGGAGTAATGTTGACCGATACCGACGGCTGGTCACCGCCAGTGGGATTTCCTGTTTTTTTATTTTATATAACAGGCGGCTGTACTGAGTACATCACCGAACCCCAACACCTCAACACCGTTTCGCTCTGGTGCATAGGTATCGTCAACGACAAAGCGAGACTTTGTCATTTTGTAGCATGCGCCAGAGAGGGTTTTTATTGTCGTAGTCATCGTCATTTTTTTAGAGAGTATTTTTTATGTGTCATTGCAGTAATGAATTAAAGCAGTAGCAATCAACTAACACGTCAGGAATGAGGTAATACCGATGAAAGTAATCAATGTACACGCTAAAGCTAAAACCAGAACCAACATAAAGCACAGCAGTCAGACCACGACAAAACCGAAATCATTGCACCAGCAACTGACAAACAACGCAAGGCAAGCCGGCGGTGCTCATAAAACAGTGGATAATCGGCAAAAGATGATAAAACGATTTGGGCTGTATTTGAAAGACAGCAACATCCAAATCCATAATATTGACCAAATTAAGGTCAGCTATATTGAGCGGTATATTCAAACCCGATTAAACCAAGGGATTAGTAAACGCACCCTACACAATGAAATGTCTGCTATTCGCCAAACATTAAGGGCTGCGGGAAGAGAAAAACTGGCTGACCATCCGAGAATCAGCAGCCCATCCTTAGGGATCAGTGGTGCCAGTCGTAAAGGCACTAAAGTGGCGATTAGCCAAGAACAATATCAAGCTATCCATGAAGAAGCGTTGCAAAAAAGCCCCGCACTGGCTGCTACCTTGGATATTGCCGTCACCTTAGGGCTAAGAGGTGAAGAAGCGGTACAAAGCTGTCAATCGATGAAAACATGGCAAAAAGCGTTACAAACAGGACACACAAAAATACAGGTTGTCTTTGGTACAAAAGGCGGAAGACCAAGAGATGTCCACATTATCAATCCACAACAAGCATTACACGTGATTAA